>JASJCD010000265.1 GCA_030066135.1 Desulfobacterales bacterium
GAAAGCCGAAGGTGTTGAAAAGGTCGAGCAGCACCACGTCGGTGAGCATGACGGCCAGGAAGATGGCAATCAGCTCGGGCATGATGAAAAGACGCGGGTGGAAGATGCCTTTGCGGGCCACTTCCATCATCCCGCTGGAAAAAGTGACTCCCGCCAGGATACCCAGGCTGGCCACGATCATGATGACATGCCGGGGGGCCACGCGCGATCCCACCGAAGAATTGAGAAAATTGACGGCGTCGTTGCTGACGCCCACCATGAGATCCATGACGGCAATGGCGAACAGAATCAAAACCGCAGCGATATAGAGTTCCATCTAAACCCCTGGCTTAAATATTGATTTTTGGTACGCCGGCACGTCATCCACTACCAGCCACCACGCCTGTGTCGCCCTGGCATTACGCCCCGAATCGAGCGCGCGGCGCATGTTAGCACATTGCTATAAAAATGTTAGCTTTTTTTGATCGCGCGGAGAATATCCGCTGCTAGAAAAGCTTGAGCTGCCGATCGGAGACGGTGGGCCGCTGCGCCGGTTCCCGCCACCGGGCATGGTCCCCAGCGGGGTCGCCGCTCTCGTCCGACCCGTCAAAGGCGATGCCGCCATACTCACAGACGATTTCATCATCGGTCGCCAGCGTTAGGGCAGAGGGCAGGTCAAAACAGATTTCCTGCTCCTGGCGCGTCATGACCTTGAACCCATAGTGTTGATTCCGGTATTTCAGCGGGCCTTTGCGGGCTTCCCATTCACGCACGAAATGAAGGTGCGCTTCGAGCCGGGCCTGCAGCAGGTCTTGCATGCCCGTCAGGGCGGCCTGAAGGTTGTCTGCCGCCAGGCGGCCAAGCATGGGGTCGATCTCGTAGCCGATGCTGTTGCGGCCGGCAGCCATGGCCGCCAGGGTTGTGGTGCCGGTGCCCCAGAAGGGATCGAGCACGGTGTCACCCTTGATGGCGTACATCAGGATCAGGCGATGGGCCAGCTCGTAGGGAAACGCCGCCGATCGTTCGCGCCCGGCGTTGGCTTCGAGGATCTGGCGCGAGCCTCGGATATCCGTCCAGACGTCGGAAAAAAAGGTATTGCGCTCCTCCCAGAAGATGGCACTTTCGCGGCGGCGGCATTGTTCCTCGGGCGAGAAGCGGCGCTTGCCCCCCTTGCGCACGATCAGGATGTACTCGTGCTCAAGGGTCACATAAGCCCCGGCCGGCAGCATGCCGGATCCCATGAATTTGGTGGGTGCATTCGTGGGCTTACGCCAGAGGATGGCGGGCAGGCAGGTGAACCCGATGCGCTGCAGGTGATCCAGGATGCGCACATGGTTGGTATACAGGCCGAATTCGCCGTTGAAACTGCGAACGGCATCGCCGATGTTGATACAGGCGAATCCGCCCGGACGCAGCACCCGGTAGACTTCATCCCAGACCGGATCCAAAAGGCCATGCATGCGGGCGAACATCTCCTGCGGCCGGCCATCGGCCAGCGACCGGGCGATTTCCGGGTCCAGATCGCCGAAGAGGCCGTCCCACATGGCAATCATGGGGTAAGGCGGCGACGTCACCACCAGGTTCACGCTGGCATCGGCCACCGCGGCCATCCGTCGGGCGTCGGCCCGCAATAATCGGTGACGGGTCTGCAGTTCGGTCGGCATCAAGATCTCCCGTTTCAGGCTGAAATGATGGCGTCATCGCGTTGCGTCGGCCTTGCGACAATGATACCTCCAGGGCCTTATACCAGAAAAGGGCCGCCGGGGCATTACTGGATGATCCGGTCCTTGCGACGGGGCCAGCTAAGACGGCGCAGCGGTAGTCAGCGCTGACGGTCGTATAGCCCGGCGGATGCAGTCACGGTCTCAATTTCGGGTTGCCATTGATTCATGAACAGTATAATAGAAGAATTAATGAATGGTTCTTTTCTGGCTTTATTAAGTGGTTCCCTAGCATAAACAGGCCCTCGGACACCAAAGCCGATGGATCCTAATTGTAGCGCAGCTGAATGCCGGCGCCCGGATCGACACGTGCCGTCAGAGCGCAAACGAAAACGGAAGGATGACATGAGCATGCGCAAAATAGCCGTTGCCATGGCCAAGGGAGGGGTCGGCAAAACAACCACCGCCGTAAACCTGGCCCATGGCCTGGCAATGCAGGGCAACCGGGTTCTGCTTGTGGATTGCGACACCCAGGGGCAGACGGCCAAGTTCCTGGGGGTCTCCTCCCCTCACGGCCTGTACGAATTCATTACCGGCAGGGACGCCCAGGGGCAGCCGGTTAAACGCAGCGACACCATCGCCCCGGCCAGGGACAACCTCTGGCTTCTGGGGGGCGGCATCGGGCTGGTGGAGCTGAAGCACTGGCTGGGGGAGCAGCCCCGGGATCAGCGTCAGAGCATGCTGGCCCAGGCCCTGGTGCCTCGCAACGGTGCTCTCGACTACCTTATTTTCGACTGCGCCCCGGGTTGGGACGTGCTCAGCGTCAACATTCTTATGGCCGCCACCGAGGTCCTCTGCCCGGTGGCGCTGCAGGCACCATCGCTGGAGGGGCTCAAGACGTTTTTCGGTTATCTGATGTCGGCCCAGCGTCTCAACGAGGACCTGGAGCTGAAATACATTCTGCCGACCATGTACGACCGGCGCACCCGCCAGAGTGCGCTGATCCATCGGAAACTGGAAAAACTTTTCCGCAAGCAGATCTGCGACCCGATCCGCTACAACGTGCGGCTATCCGAAGCACCGTCGCGCGGCCAGAGCATCTTCGAATATCGTCAGCAGGCAGCCGGGGCATCGGACTACGCCCGGCTCGTTGGGAGGATAGCCAATGGTGAGCAACCCGAAGAAACCGCCTGATTTTTTCGAACCATCCCCGCTGGACCCGATGCAGTCGGCCACGGGTGGCAAGGCTGCGGGGGCACCGGCCCCCAAAAAAAAGGCTGGATTCTACCTGTCCCTCGATGTCCTCGACCGCTTCGAGCGCAAATTCTACGAGCTCAAGCTGGCCGGCGCCCCTGTCGGCAACAAGTCGAATCTGCTCGAGGCGGCCCTGAACTTCGCCCTGGACGACCTGGACCGCAACCCCCACAGCCGGGTGCTGAGCCGCGAAGCAGGCGGGGCGCAAAAACCCGAACAGGACTGATTCAGGCCTGCGGCCAGGGCGATGTCAAGAACTTGGGGTTCTGATCAGGATTCAGGCGTGGCGGGAATCTTGCCGGCGCGATACAACTGGACAAGGGCCTTGACCACGCGCGGATCGAAATGGGTGCCGGAGCGCTCGGTGATCATTTCGATCACGACGCTCTCGTCGATCCGACCACGGTAGGAGCGCCCCGAGGCCATGGCGTCGAAAACGTCCGCCACCGCCAGAATGCGCGCCAGCAGCGGGATTTTGTCGCCTTTGAGCCCGGTCGGGTATCCGGTGCCGTCATAATGTTCGTGATGGTAGCGGATGATGTCCTTCTCGCGGTCCCAAAGCCCCAACTGCCCGATGATGTTGGCGCCGATCTGGGGATGCTCCTTGATCTTCTCATACTCACCGGTGGTCAGGCCGCCGGACTTGAGCAAGATGTCGTCGCGGATGCCGATCTTTCCAATGTCGTGCAGGTGTCCTGAAAAATGCAGCACATCCAGTTCTTCGGGGGTGCAGCCCAGGACTTCACCGATTGACATCGACAGCCGGGCCACCCGTTCCGAATGCTGCTGGGTATAGCGATCCCGGGCCTCGAGGGCGTTGACGAAGGCATACAGGGTGGCAAAGAGATTCTGGTAGATATTTTCGTACAGCGCCAGGTTCTCGATGGACCGGGCCGCGTTCAGCGTGATGTAGGAAAGATAGTAGAGATCCCGCTCGCTGAAGCGCATATTGCCGCTGCAGATGGCGGCCGTTAGCACGCCAAAGACCCGATCGCGGATTTTCATGGGGACAAACACGGCCGAGCGGATCGATTCCGGGAGTTGGTCGTTGGCGTTGTTCTCGGCAACCAGGAGCGGCAGGGCATCGCGAGTGACCTCGGCCACCAGATCTTCACCATAGGCGGACAGTTCGGCACCGGGTCGGCTGCCGTTGCCGGCCCGGGAGACCTCGAAGGGCTGGTCCACGTATTCGTTGATCACCAGAAAGCGGGCCGTGTCCGCATGCGCCACCTCGAGCGCCATGTTCACCACGCGCTTGAAGACGTCGGTGGTGGAACCGATGGCCGCAAAGTCGCTCATGATGCGGTTGAGCAGGTTGAGCTCCTCCACTTTATAGACCAACTCACGGTTGAGCTTCTCGAGACGTGCCTTCTGCTCGACCTCTTTCTGCAGGAGCACGTTCTCGATGAACAGCCGCCGCTGTCGCAGCACCCGCCTTACGGCCAGTTCCATCTGCTCCAGGTTGACGGGTTTGATCAGAAAATCGACCACGCCGTTTTTGAGGGTGGCGATCGAATTGTCGAGGGAGGGATAACCGGTCATGACAATGACCGGGATGGTGTTGTCCGTCTGGTGGATATATTCGGCCAGGGCCAGCCCGTCCATTTCGGGCATGTTGATATCGGTAAAACAGCAGTCCACGTGCTCGGCAGCAAGGACGTTTACCGCCTCGCGCCCGTTGCGGGCCGTAAGCACGTCATACCCCTTGTACTCGAAGTATTCGCTGGCAATGTCCAGGATATTCTCTTCGTCGTCGACAAACAGCAGGGTTTCTTTTTTTGCTTCCGAATCCATGGTAGTATCGCACGCGCAAACAACATTCATACTGCCCCAATTTAATCCACCGGGCAGTGGTTGGCAAATGGCTTGCGAAAGAACGTGCCATCGCAGCCGTAAACGCAATTATCGCCACAAAAGCGGGGTTTAGTCAAGGCAATCCCCGGACCGCCAGACGCTTGACCGGGCGCGCTCATCCCTGCGGAGGCTGAATGCGAATCCTCTATCTGGAAGCCTATTTCGGCGGCTCGCACCGCGCCTTTGCCGAAGGCCTGCAACGCCATTCGCGCCATCGAATCGAGTTGGTCACCCTACCGGATCGTTTCTGGAAATGGCGCATGCGCGGCGCCGCCCTGTATATGGCCCCGCGCATCCCCCCCCTGGAGCGCTTCGACCTGATCCTGGCGACCAATTTGTTGAGCATGGCCGACCTGCGGGCCCTGCTGGCCCCCGCCCGGCTCCCCACGGTGGTCTATTTTCATGAAAACCAGCTTACCTACCCGGTGGCGACCGGTGATCTGCGCGATGTCCATTTCGGCTTCACCGACATCACCACCGCCCTGGCCGCGGACGAAATCTGGTTCAACTCCGCGAGCCACCGGGATGCCTTTATGGCCGCCCTGCCCGCGTTCGTGCAGCAGATGCCGGATGCCCGGCCCGCCTGGGTGACAGCGGCGATCGCAGGCAAGGCCTCCGTGCTTTACCCGGGATGCGATTTCCCGCCGCCGCCGTCCTCAGAGGAGACGTCACCTGCAGATCAATCGAGGCCCCCCCTGATCATCTGGAATCATCGCTGGGAGTTCGATAAGAACCCGGAGGCCTTTTTCGAATCCCTCTATGCACTGGCCGCAATGGGCCGGCGCTTCGAAGTGGCCCTGTTGGGGGAATGCTTTCAGGACCAGCCCAAATGCTTTCTCGCGGCCCGCAAGCGGCTGGGGGCGCGGATCGTCCATTTCGGGTTTGCCCCCTCACTGGACGACTACCACCGCTGGCTGCAGCGCGGACACGTCGTGGTCAGCACGGCCCTGCAGGAAAACTTCGGTCTGGCCGTGGTGGAAGCCATCCATTGCGGCTGCCTGCCGCTGCTACCCCACCGCCTGTCCTATCCGGAAATCATCCCGGATCGTTTCCACGACCTTTGCCTTTACGCGGACCAGGGCGACCTGACAGCCAAATTGGTCCATTTCCTGGACCATCGCGACAGCTTCGCAGCGGAAAAGCGTGCTTTACAGGAGGCCATGGCCCAATATGCCTGGGCGGTGCGGGTGGTGGAATTTGATGACCGCCTGGAAGCGGCCGCCATAGCGCCGGCGCGCGCCGCGATCGAGGATATCCCCTAGCGGGGCGAGGCGGCCCTCCTAAAAAAATCTTGACCGCTAAATACCCCGGGCGCTAATCTGCCGCTTCTGTTTTTTGGAAAGCGACGTTAACGCTTTGGGAAGCGACCATTTTTTGTGACCCCCGACGCCACCCATAGAATCCCGGCCCTCGAGCGCCCCCTGCGCATCGGCATGCTGAGTTATCGCAGCAACCCGCACTGCGGCGGTCAGGGGGTCTACCTGCGGCACCTCAGTCGGGCCCTGCGCGATCTGGGCCACCAGGTCGAGGTGGTCTCGGGCCCGCCGGATCCCCAGCTCGACCCGGACGTGCCCGTCCATCGCCTGC
>JASJCD010000013.1 GCA_030066135.1 Desulfobacterales bacterium
TCTTTTTCGTACAGATCTTTCAGGCGGTCGAACTCGGCCTCGGCCAGTCGCTGACTGCGACGCAGCGTTTTTAGCCGGTCCGCGTCGATCGAAGCCTGTTTCTTGAGGCGCAGGATGGTGTTTTGCCACTGCTGCACCGAGGCGGCGGCTTCATCCTGATCCGCCCGATAATCCCGGTCGTCGATCCTGAAAAGCACATCACCCTGGATGACGATTTCGCCGGCCTCAAGCTGCGGGTGAACCATGACGATCCGGCCCGGCACCTCGGGTGAGATGGTCACCATGTCCAAAGGACGGGCTTCTCCAAAACCCGAGATGATCACCGGGACATCGCGGGCCAGAACTTCCTTCACCTCCACATGGAGAGGACGTTCGTCCAGGCGTGCTTCCGCCGGTGGCTTCTTCATGGATGCCAGCGCCAGCATGGCGACCACACCAGTCAGCAGGACAAGTGAGCAGATAATGAGCCGCTGGACGGCTCGGGGGCCTTTGGCATTGGGGCTGATATCCTTCATGATGACACGCTTGGACTTTTCCTATGGCTGGTGGTCTTGAATAGAGATACCTCGCGGCAATGGGTCGCTCCGCATCGATACCCTGCTGGGATGGTTGAAAGGTCGGATCGTTATTGTTAGGTCGTTCATCGGTCCTCAAGCGTTACATTCGAACATGGCCGCCGGTATTCAATTCGGAATCTTCGATCGGGTCGCCGCCTCTTCGGCATCCAGCACCCGTTTGAGCCGTTTGAGCACCTCGCACCACATGCTCGCGGTCTCGGCGCCGGCTTTCTCCACAAGGCGCTCGAAAGCCCCCAGGAGAACATCGTTGACGCGTTCAAAGTCCTTCTGGACGCTCGGTGCGATGCGTACATCCATGCGACGGCGGTCCCTGACACTGGGCGCACGTGTGAGGGCGCCTTTTTCCACCATGCGATCCACCATGGCCGAGGCCGAAGGCGCCGATACGCCCATGAGCAGCGCAAGCTCCGAGATGGATACCTTGCCCCGTTTCTGGATCAGCATGAGGGCGTGCATCTGATTGACCGAAAGCTCACCACATACGCTGCGATTGCCCTCTGCGGCCAGGAGCTGCGCGATATTGCGGTCCACAAAATCACGAATGGCGCGTCCGGTGGTGAAAATATAGCGGGCCTGCTCTGCCAGTGTATCTCTCGCCATTTAAATAAAACCCTTCTAAATATGCGTACCATTAATTTTTTGTTAAACTTAATTTAATATAGATTAACTATTAGTATATCTAAATATTAATGCTGTCAAATGCGACCACGCTTGTCAGGGCGAATCGGTTGAGGCCGGAAAATGGCGCTTGGATGAACGACCCCGGCCCGGCTTGCCAGACGTTAATACGCGCATCCGGAACATTGCATTGATTGTAAATCGCTATGAATTTGATTTCCGAGGTGGCGGATCACGCCAACGTGCGGCCTTGGGGCCAGGCAGCCGGCAACGGTCACCCATGGAAGGCTTAGACGGCAGACCAGGTGTCCTAAAAAGCCGCGGTCAGAAAGGCCGAGAGTTCGGCCAGTGTGACGGGCCGGACCACGGAACGGCCGATGTTTTCCAGACAAACGAAATGCAGGCTGTCGCCCTGCCGCTTTTTGTCTTTCCCCAGCGCCTGCAGGATATCATGCGGTGCGATCGGCAGAGCGGTCGGCAGCCCCAGGCGCTTGAGCAGTTTTTCGAGCCGCTCCCGCTCACGCCGTGGAAATCCCGTGACTTGGTTTGAAAAATGCGCGGCAATCACCATGCCGATACTGACCGCCTCGCCGTGGGCCAGACCGGTGCATTTTTCGATGGCGTGTCCAAAGGTATGTCCGAAATTGAGCTTGCGGCGCTCTCCGGCTTCCTTTTCATCGCGGTTGACGACCTGGGCCTTGATCACCACCGAGCGGTGGACGACATCTTCGATGCAGCCCAAATCCAGTTGCTCGATCAGGGGCACGCTGGCCTCGATGGCGTCGAAATAGTCCTTGTCGTAGATGGCCGCGTGCTTGACGATCTCGGCCAGTCCATTGGCAACCTCGTGCGACGGCAATGTCGCCAGCAGCTCGAGGTCGCAGATCACGAAACGGGGCTGGTTGAAGACGCCGACCATATTCTTGAAGCCGCTGAAATTAACGCCGTTCTTGCCACCGACACTGGCATCCACCTGGGCCAGCAGGGTCGTGGCCACAAAGCCGTAGGGTATACCACGCATGTAGGTGGAGGCCGCGAATCCGGCGACATCGCAGACCAGGCCGCCGCCGATGGCCACCAGAAAAGTGAAACGATCGGCCTCGAGGCGGATCAGTTCGCGGTAAATATGCGCCACGCTCTCAAGGGTTTTGATCTTCTCGCCGGTGCCGATCGTAATCACTTCGGCCTCTGGAAAGCGATGGCCATGCAGGCGTTCGACATTGGTATCGGTCACGATGACGATTCGACCGTCTGATGGCAGATAGGCGGACAGGCTTTCAATTCGCTCGCCCACAACAATTTCCGAAGGACCGGACTGCCCCTGAATGCGCAAAGTGTTCACGTTAACGCTCCCGTTTAGATGATCGCCCGGCGTCAGCTTGCCGCCCGTTCCTGAGGGTCGTACCGTCACACCCCCGCCGCCGTTTCAGACGCAGCGCCAGCGCCCGCAGGCAATGCAGCGGCGTGCCTAGAAAAGATCGGAGATATGGCGTACCTGTTGGCAGAGCTTTTCGAATTGATCCGGAAACAGCGACTGGGCCCCGTCACTCAGGGCCTGGTCCGGCTGATGATGCACTTCGACCATCAACCCATGTGCGCCGACAGCCGCCGAAGCCCGCGCCAGGGGGATCACCTGGTCACGGCGACCGGCTGCATGGCTGGGGTCGATGATGATGGGCAGATGACTCTCCTTCTGGACATACGGTACGGCTGAAAGGTCCAGCGTATTGCGGCTGTGATGGACGAAGGTGCGCACGCCCCGCTCACAGAGAATCACCTGGGTGTTACCCCCCTCCATGATGTATTCGGCCGCCATCAACCATTCGTCGATGGTGGCGGCCATACCGCGTTTCAGCATGACCGGCCGGTGGGAGCGGCCGGCACGTCGCAGCAGGCTGAAGTTCTGCATGTTGCGCGTGCCGATCTGGATGATATCGGCATATTCTTCAACCACGTCGAACGTATCGAGGTCCATAACCTCCGTCACCACGGGAAGGCCGATATCGTTCCGCACCTTGGCGAGTATCTTGAGGCCCTCAACACCCAGTCCCTGGAAGGAGTAGGGCGAGGTGCGCGGTTTGAACGCCCCACCGCGAAACATGTGGGCACCGGCAGCCTTTACTTTCGCGGCAATTGTCAAGGCCTGCGCTTCCCCCTCGATGGCGCACGGCCCAGCAATCAGCGTCTGGTGGCCGTTTCCGATGGCGACATCGCCCACCTGGATCACGGTGTCTTCCGACTGCGATTCGCGGCTGACCAGTTTATAGGGACGTGTCACCGGAATCAAATCCTTGACGCCGGCCATACCGATGAAACTGGCGGTGTCCACCGCGCCCTTGTTGCGCAGCACACAAATCGAGACCCGGTCGCCCCCCGGTATCGGACGGGCTTCATAACCACGTTTTTCTACCATTTTGGATACGGCATCGATTTGCTGGGGGGTTGCATTTTTTTCCATGACGATGAGCATCGGTAAGTCTCCCGGATTTTTTAATTGTGTGGTTCCGTCCTTAACGCGGACGTTTTGGGCTGCCAACCGTGGTCCAACCGGTCACAATAAACAGGAAAGGCCGCGGTATCCGGCCGCGGCCACAAAAAACCGCGGCTTGGGGTGGCCACGGTCCTTAATCTAAAATGTTCTGCAGGGTCAGATGATCAGGATCCGGCGGGCGCACCCCCTTGGGTCGAGGCGCCACCAGTGCCAGTAAAAAACGCGAGTCCCGTTGTGCCGGTCCAGCCTGTTCATGGTTTCCATCCTGTCCCTGATTACGGGGATTTATACCGAATGCTTTTTCCCCTTGTCAAGCCTTTCAGGGCAAGCGCATGTTTGCCTGGTGGCATTATTGCGTAAAGGCAATCGGTGTCGGCGGATTCCCATCCGGCATATGGGGTTTTTCGCCCCGGCGTATTCATGTTATGCAGGACCGTAAACCGCTAGTGAAGAGCTGGTGCAAGTATCCGCATACGCGAAGCGCTGTCAGATGTGCTTCGACGGTTATTCCAGTGGTCCCCATACCCGGCCTCAACCTCATGGCCACAAGGAGGCAGCCCATGTCAGCCGACTGGATTCCTTTTGAAGAAGGAGAATACTGGGTCAAACAGGCCTTTATCGTTTCCCGGGGAGGAGCGGCGGTGGCGCTCGAGAAGCCTTATATCGAGGTCGCCAAAACGACTTCGGGCCAACGTCATCTTACCGGCAAAGGCCTCGTATTCAACCTGCTTATCGTCGAACTCTTGGAAGAGAGTGACAGGCTCGACGTATTGCTCGATCTCGGGGGGGATTTCAAATACCATCTGGTAGAGCCCGTCATCAGCGCTGGCAAGGTTTTCGCTGCGGATACCAAATCAACGCTCCAATTCGCACCGTCAGGTCCCTGGGAATCACTGAGCGCGGAAGCATTTGAAAACCGCCTGGCCGCCTTGAAGCGCATCGACGGTGAAGCGGATTGACCACGCTCAGATTAATAACCGTGCTAACCACCCGCGGACAGGCAGCCCTCATCCACCCGACGGCAAAGCAGAATCGGCACCGCATCGCCGGCGGTCCTCCTCAGCGTCCGCCATGCGATTGCCCCGCCGCCTTCACCCCGGACCACCTCACCGCAATTGATGATGGACTCTTAGGTGGAGTTATGCTAAAAGTGTTTGATTAAGCAGAGAATATCGGCGTTTTGTTTATCCTCAGGAATGAATCCCGGGAGGTGCATCGGCTTGGCGTTCTTCCGCGAATTCAGCGCCGGAAAGGAAACGGATGTTTATCAAGGTTTGGGGTTCAAGGGGTTCCATCCCGGTCTGCGGGCCGGAGTACCTGCGCTACGGCGGTGACACGACTTGCCTTGAAATCGTCACCAAAAGCGGCGATACCTTCATCGTCGATGCCGGTACCGGCATTCGCCGCCTCGGCAACCAGTTGATGATTGACCAGCGCTACACCTACCATTTTCTCATCACCCACGGCCACTGGGACCATCTGATGGGATTTCCTTTTTTCAAACCGCTCTATCTCGATCATGTCACCATTCGCGTTCATCGCTGTCCGTTTCCGAAAAAATTTGTCGAGAACATGGTCTCCAAGGTCATGACCCCCCCGAATTTTCCCATCCGGCCTTCCGAACTGCGTGCCAAGATCGTCTACGAAGACGGCAACCCCATGCGGTTCGAAGTCGGTTCGCTGGCTGTCGAACCCATCCCCCTGAGCCACCCCAATATGGGCAGCGGCTACAAATTCATCGAGGACGGTAAAACGTTTGTTTTTCTAACGGACAACGAACTGGGATTCATTCATCCGGGAGGCCTTCCCAAGGATCACTACATCGAATTTGCCTACGGCGCGGACCTGCTTTTTCACGATGCCGAATACACACCTGAAGAGTATGAATCCAAAGTCCTCTGGGGCCACTCCGCCTACACCGAAGCCATTGATCTGGCCATTCAGGCCGGGGTTAAAAAACTCGGTCTCTTCCACCTCAACCAGGAAAGATCCGATGATGAAGTTGACCAGATCGTCGATCAGTGCCAGAAAATCATATCGGCTGAAGGCCATTCGCTGGAATGTTTCGGTGTGGCCGCCGATATGACCTTCGAACTCTGACGCCCCCTTGGCTTCGCGCGCACTTAGCCGCCACCCCAAGGTTGCTTTACGATCCAGGAAATGATCGCAACGCTTCAAATGCCTAACGAAATCTTACTGCCAAGGAGAAAAGATGCCGACGGCCACCGTTCGCTGGGTTGACGCCATGCAGTTTGTGGGAATGGACTCGGGAGGTCACAGTGTCGTCCTGTCCGGAGACGATCAGCAATCCGGGGTGCGCCCTTCCGAAATGCTGCTGGTGGCACTGGCCTCATGTACCGCAGTCGATGTTGTTGAAATCATGGCAAAAAAGCGCAAGCCCCTGAGCGCACTTGAGATTGTCATTTCGGGTGAGCGCGATCCAGACCCTCCCTGGCCCTATCGCCGTATCGACGTCAACTACCGTCTCAGCGGTGAAGGCCTCACCGAGAAAGCCGTTTCCCAGGCCATCCAGCTTTCATCGGAGAAGTACTGCTCCGTCGCTGCCACGGTACGCGGGGTAGCGGAAATCCGCACGCAATTCGAGATTATTGCTTAGCATACCCGCAGGTTTCGGCGTCGCCGGAGACTTCCCGGCCGATGCGCCGAGGTCGATCCACTTTCGGCGTCGGGCATGCCGCCAGGACCAGGTCTGTCGGTTACTCCGGCCACACGCCCGGGGAGTCGGCGACAGCCGGACGTGAATGGCAGGCATCCCGGAAAGCACTGAACAGGGCCAGCATTGCTTTACTGCGGGCCACCAGCCATTCCGGATGCCATTGGACCCCTAATACCCACTGTTCGCCGCTGCTCTCCACCGCCTCGATGATACCGTCATCAGCGCGGGCCACAACGGCCAGTCCTTGACCGACCTGACTTATGGCTTGGTGATGCAGGCTGTTTACATCTATCCGCGTCTGCCGGCAGATTCCCGCCAGTCGACTTCCCGGTGCGATCTGGACCGGGTGGGCCAGATGGTCTTCCCGGTAATCCGGGTGTTGGTCATGCTTCCGCGCGTTGGGGACCTGACTGGCAATGTCCTGCCACAAACAGCCGCCGGCCGCGACATTGAGGACCTGAATACCCCGGCAGATGGCCAGAATGGGTATCTGCGCCTGTAGCGCCCAAACCGTCAAACGCAATTCCATGCGGTCGCGGGAAGGCGTTATCTGCCGCAATCCTGGATGGGCGGTCTCTCCATAGTGAACCGGATCGACATCCGGCCCCCCGATCAGCATCAATCCATCCACCAGATTGATCAAGTGCGCAAGCAGGTCCTGATCGCCAACCACGGGGATGATCAACGGCGATGCTCCCACCTGGACCAGAGCGTCGATATAGGTGTTGGGAACGGCCGCTGAATCCCTACCCAACAGGGCATCACAGGCGTGGGCATAGGCAGGTATGCCGATCAGTACGCGTCCCGCTTCAGATCGAAATTTCTGACCGGAGAAATGGCTGTCCAATGCATCGCCCCCTTTTAGTGTTATTGTGGTTTTTATAAACCGGCATCACGCCCTTCTTGTCTTGCCCCTACGCCTTGCCTTCCGCATGCACGGTTGGGCCACGGCTTGGCAAGAACCCACTGACCGAACAACATAGCGGCGGTGTGGGGCCGTTGTAAAGACCGGAGCGCCGCCATGGCGGCGCCAGGGCATTCGGATCACCAATGCGGATGGGGCCGGCAGGATGTGACCGCCGGAAGATGAGACAACGAATTTATAGAGGGATTCGGTGCGGCGGGTGCCGCCGGAGCGTTCTACTGGATCGCATCGCGCATATCCCGGGGAATTTCTTCCTTGCTCAACAAACCCAGGGCAACGGCTCGGGAAACGGCCTGAACGGGTGCCAGATGATCGTAGAGCCGAATGATTTCATCGGATGTTTCCTGCATGAATTTGAGTTTCATATCCGTCATCTGGAAAAACTTGTTCTCGCGATGACGATAGAGTTCAAGGTGCTGCTGCAACCTTGATAATTCACGGTTTAACTCGCGCTCGTATGCCAGATTGGCCAAATCTTCCATTTTGTTGTTCATGATGGCACCTTCCGATACGTATGGCTTTCCTAAATCGGCACTCGAAGTCGTCGTCTAAAGGCCTCGACGGCAGTCATTGAAAAACAAAACGATTAGGAGGTTATTAAGCCGACGGCTGCCAAAGCATACCCAAAAAAGAAGCAATTGGTATGCCATACATATTTATGGCGGGGTCAACATGCCGCCATACCCCGCCAAATAAAGCATTTGGTGTCGAGTTGAAATTTAGGCCCGCTTAAAATTCGCGCAATGACTACTTTGTTTACATTTTGGATGCATACCAGTTTTACACCCGGGTGTTTATTGCAACATCACCTGCGCGGAGCAAGGTCTACGGGTGCGATTAAATTCATTTCCACGAGCGCGCGGACCGTTTCCTGCATTTCGGTCATGCTTAACCCGGTCACAAAGGCAACGCTGGCAAGACTGCGATGCCCGTCGATTTGGCGGAGGACTTTACGCATATTTTCGTCTATCGGCAGATAGCAAGGCTGCTCCGGATCGGAACACGTAAATATGACCCCGCTTGTCGGTCTTACGTTTTTTCGCATTTACGCTCCTGAACAAATCATAGGGGCCAGCGTGCATAGCCGTTCCAAAAAAAAAAGACGGGTTGCCGATCTTCGTGGCAACCCGGCTGTCTCGCAGAGACCCGTGGCTTTCCGTCCCCGCCTCACGACGGGTTTGGCCTTTTTCGCTTCGTTCACCTTTTCGGAGGTTTGACCCCATTTTAAAATCATTTTCCCAAGCAAGTCTCATACCAGCGCGTCGACATCAATATTTACAGAATAATTCAGATGCTTATGGTTGTAGCGGCCGTTTACTGTGTTCAATCTGACGCTTTTTGTCAATGATACGAACGCAATTTGTCAATCCATCCACGGGGGAACACGAAAAACGCCGTCCCCCAAGCTGCCGGCCACCTGCAACGAGTTAATTTTTTGGGGACCCGAAAACGATCAGTGATCGACCCACCTTGCTGACACGCCACCCATTCATGCTACGGCACGTATACGGGGCCTTCCATCTGACCGCCATCGGTACGATACCGGCGTCACGCGAAGCGCCATGCCGGCAGCCGGCAGCCGGCAAGAGATGAATTGATATGAAATGTCTTTTGACAATGGACGTGAATTCGTCTTCCTTCCCTGCAACCACTGGAGCATGCGCAACCCATTCATCGGGCCGAATACGGGACTGTGGGGTTCCTACGTGATACGCGTCACCGCGCCAACACAGCAGGATTTCGACGGGTGTACACCTCGGCTTGCAAAGCGACCCGATTGCGATTAGGATGTCCTTCCGTCGAAGTTCAACCTGAGCCGATGAAAGCGCCGCCATGGCCCCCAATGCCCCTTCTGAAGCGCGATCGCTGGAAGATCCCTCTGTCTGGGTCGATCTTTACGGGGATTATCTCTATCGTTTTGCCTTAGCGCGCATCAATGACCCCACCCTGGCAGAAGATCTCGTTCAGGAAACCTTTGTGGCCGCGCTAAAATCCCGCCGCAATTTCGAAATGCGTTCGGCGGCTAAAACCTGGCTGACCGCCATCCTCAAACACAAAATCGTCGATTGTATCCGCAAGCGCCAACGGGAGCGCATCATCGACAACGAAGAGGCCCTGGACCGCAACCTGGAGGCCTTCTTCAATGAAGACGGCAATTGGAAAATCCACCCTCCCAAGTGGGAAAACAATCCCGTGAAACATTATGAACAAAAAGAATTTCTCGACATTCTTTTTGACTGCCTAAGCGGCATACCGCAAAGAATTGCGCGTATTTTTATGTTGCGGGAAATGGAAGGTCTGACAACCGACGAGATCTGTAAGGTAATGGAAATCAGTGCGACCAACTGCTGGACAATGCTTTACCGCGCCAGGACCGCCCTGCGCAGCTGCCTTGATCTCAACTGGTTTGGTCGCGGACTTTAAGGATTGGAACTACCATGTTGATGATGCCCAAATGCAGGGAAGCCTCGCGGCTGGTGTCCGAGTCGATGGATCGGAAATTGCCCCTTTTTCAGCGTGTGGTCCTCCGGCTGCATCTGCGCATGTGCAAATACTGCCATCGGTTTGAGCAGCAACTTTTGAAGATACGCCAGATCAGCCGCCATATCAATCAACACATCGAGCACCTCGACACGTCGATATCGCTGTCCGATGAAGCCCGGAAGCGTATGCAATCGGCAATCAAGACCCATAGCGGCACTTTTTAGAAGCAAACCTTCCCCTTCCTTTGAAAGGTTACGCCACCTGAAGTTATAACGGCCCCTTAAACCCGCATCTTTTCGGAATTCGGCAACAAATCGCTTTTGGGCGACACCTCGCGCCGATATTTGATTTCAATTTCGGCACACAGGCGCTGGATCGTCTCAGGCGTTAACGGGTTGACGCAGGTCGTTCGAACCACCCCCACGATGCGCGCCGGATCCGCCATGATAACATCGGCAGTATCGACGGCATCGATCGTAAAACCCGGAAGGGTCAAAAGCGGTTGCACCCGCACCGCCTCACCGGCTGCGGTCAGAAGCCAGTTGGCCAGCCAAGCGGCATGAATGGCCGTGGTCCGGATTGATATGGCATCGGTGGTCTTCGCAGCACGCAACTCTTTACCCATGGCTTTGATGACAAAATGCCGGCGCTCGACCGCGCCATCGAAACACGAAGGGATTCGCGACTGGATCGTGAAAACACCGTTCGGCCCCACGATGATGTGATCGATATGAAAGCGGCCCGACGGAAAATCATGATAGACCTGATAGCCCGATGACATGAGGCCATTGATTTCCTGGGCAACCATCTGCAATCCCGTGTAAACCCGTTGCAGCCGCTTCTTTTTGGCGTCCAGGCGACGCAGCTTATGGGTGCCGTAGAGGAGGAAGCCCACCAGGAGGCAGGTCAGATAGACCATATCCATCAATTTCGCGTTTTTCCCACTGAGATATAGATAGGCCAGATAGGACACCAGAAGCGTCAGGGGCACAACGGCCACGGCCACAGCGAAGATCGTAAACTCCGAAGTGGTACGGTCGAATCGATCGAGGACCGACGCTCCCGGGATGCGAAACGGCAGGTCATCCAGTCGGCCATAGGCCCGACCGGCGTTGATCCCGCCCAGTTTGCGCTGAAAAATGGCCAGCAGCGCCAACAGCACGCCGAACATCAAAAACAACGGCAGTAGTTCTTCGAATGTTTCCAGCCTCGAAAGCATATAAACAGATGTCCGGACCAGGGGATTTAGGACGGCGCGCTTACCCGCGGCAGATAAACGCATCACCATGTGCGTGGCACAGGAACTTAACGGCAGCGGGTTGGCTGCCTTTTCTAAGCGGTCATATCACAGGCAGAAAAAGAAGAAACGCTCTTTTACGTACGGATAGGTACTGGCAAATCCAGCCAGGGGCCGTTAGCGGCTGGCCTGGCGCCTGAACCGGTCGCGCCCGGAATCCAGCAATAACCTTAAACGCGATCGACAGCGAGCGGCATTTGATCCGGCCGTTTGACAGGTTAGAGGAATTAACCTATTGTTTTGAAATCTTTTAACAACTTCACGGGATAGATCGGACAGCCAATGGCAGATATTGAACTGCAAAAATTCAAGACCATTTGCCACCGCATTGGTCTCAATATCCCCGAAGGCTGCCAATGGTCTTGGGACGACAAGTTCGGGCACGCGCTGGTGGTATTCGCCAAAGAAGATCTCGAATTGATTCTGCTTCCGATCGCGCTTGAGTTTGAACAGAAATGGGATTTCGCAACCATTGACGGCTCCGCTGCCGTGATCAGTGAATTTGTTCACTCCGGCTTCGGTCTGATGCCGGGGCAGGATTTTTTTATTGCCCAAGACCCGCAGCACCGTGACCTCATCCTTTACGCCACCTGCTGGCCTTGGGGAGATGGCGACAATTTCTCTCTCCGGATCGGTATTTTCTGCTCCCAACGCGACCTGATCAGTTCCGACCGGATCCGCGATTGCCTGAACCAATGGTTCCCGATTGCCAACACCGCCGCTCCCTGACGAACAGTAGACCGCCATGCCAACCCCGGCGGTGGTCATTGCGGCCTTACTCTCCCCTGCTTGGCGTGTCTCCACCCGGGCTTGGATGCATGGCGCTGGCCCGGCGGCAAGAAGAATGATCTAAACATCAAGCATTTCGTAATGCGAATCTCGCTGCACAGGGATAAACCCAGCGCTGCGAATCATCTCCTGGATCCTGGCAAGAGTGGCGGACGGCTTGTGTCCTGCCTGCCGCAGTACGTTCTCTTCCATCAGGACGCCGCCAAAATCGTCGGCGCCGGCGAGAAGCCCCATAATGCCGGCCGATGGCGTTTCGCTGAACCATGAGGACTGGATGTGGGGGAAATTGTCCAGTACGAGCCGCGCGGTGGCGATCACGCGGATGTATTTGGCCGGGTGAGCCGGGGCGGGAACCTCGCGGCTGAGCGCCGAATCACCGGGTTTGAAGGACCAGGGGATAAAACTCCGGAATCCGCCGGTTTTGTCCTGCAGCCGCCGCAGTGCGAAAAGGTGCGATATAATATCGTCGTCGGTCTCCAGATGGCCGTACATCAACGTGGCCGTCGTCCGAAAACCAAGTCTGTGGGCCGTTTCACTGGTATCCAGCCATTGCTTGGCCGTGGCCTTGCGGGGGGCGATGCGACGGCGCTTGGCTTCCACCAGAATCTCAGCGCCGCCCCCGGGCATGGTTAAAATCCCCTCGTCATAGATACACGCCAATACTTCCGCCACCGGCATGTTTTCACGGGCCGCCATAAAGACATACTCCGACGGGCTGAAAGGGTGGATGTGAATGGCCGGGCAGACCGCCTGGATGGCCCGGATGTAGGCCACCCAGTCCTTCAGACCGACGGCGGGGTTGTGGCCGCCCTGCAGCAGCACTGTCGTGGCTCCGGCCTGATGCGCGCGCAGCACACGCTGCGCCAGTTCCTGCGGTTTGAGGGTATAGGCCTGAGGGTCATCTTCCGGCCGGCAGAACGCACAGAAAGTACAGTTCGTCTCGCACACGTTGGTGTAGTTGGGGTTGGTATCGAGCACGTAACTGACCTGGTGACGCGGGATGCGCGCCATTCGAGCGGCGTGCCCGAGGCGCATCAGCTCCCCCAGGGGCGTATTCTGCAGAAGTTCAAGGGCCGCGCGACGACTGTAGCGCTCGCCTTGGCGAACCGCTGTCCGGCCTCGCCGTCCGCCCCCCTCGGGGTCGTTGTTTGCATGCATTGGATGGGCCGATGCCGTCATTTGTTTCCACCTTGCCGCCCATTGGCGCAGGCCGCGTCTAGGATGTAATTTCGGCTGCCATGTCGTGGACGAGCCCGCTTTTCGCCGCCACAGGATTCGCCTGGAGAGATAAACGCTGACCCGATTTGTCGACGCCCGTAAGCATCGCATTGGGCGGCCCGAGAATGTCAATTTGTTTGCGTCTGATTTCCTGCAGGAAAAGCGCCTGGCCCGCGAGCGTCTCTTTATCCAGAACACGCCGCAGACACTGGAAGTAGTCCGCGACAGCGTTTTCCGGCAGGCCGAGTTGCCGGGCCGCAATGGGGATGGCCCGTGCCACCAGGCCTTCTTCCCGCCGCTTGAATTCATCCAGCCATTCCAGCAGGACAGTGCGCGCCGCGCTGGGCGCATCGCGGCGAATGACCCAGCGGGCAAATACAAACGGGTGCCGGTAAAGCTTAAACCAGCGCGTGGCCAGATCGGTGACATGGGGGAAACCGCCGTTTTCTTCGGCCGGCCGGTCAATCCCGTCACCGTGCCGGCGCCGGGCATGCAAGGCCTTGAGCGCCCGATCACCGATAATCAACTCGCCGACCTGCTCACCGCCGGCGCTCAACATCTCCTCGGGGGATGGCTTGTGCCGGTGCAGCAGCAGGTGGAGCAGACGGACACTGGTGGCCGAATCCGGGGTAAGCCGCATGCGGTCCATCACGCTGACCTGCCCAAAGGGCTTGTTCGAGAAAAAGAGGACGCTCATCGAATAATCACGGGCGGCGATACCAAATTGACCCAGCGGTTCGACAATGTCCCCCAGGCCTGGCAGCGCCCCCACCGGAACGGCCGCCGCCAGTACCTTGCCGGCTGAAAGCGCCGCAACGCTGTCCCGCGGAACGTAGTCGTACCAGCAGCAGCCCGGTGGCGACGAAAGGAGCCGGTAGGGTAGCATGTTGATGTAGGGAATCATCGCCACCGGCCAAACCGTATGGCACTCAGCGTCCATTCGCCTGTTGTTGCCTTTTAAACCAGCCGTCGCGTTCAACCGCTTCAAACCCTCCCAAACTTATGGTTTCCTCCATCTTCCGGCGGGCCAATCCAATCGGCGTCCGGGCCCCGGCCATATGGGCAACCTTCTCCTCCTTGATGGTGCCATCCATATCATCGGCCCCCCAACTCAAACCAGCCGCAGCGGTTTCCAGACCGGCCATGGGCCAATAGGCCTTGAGATGGGGAATGTTGTCCAAAATGAGACGCGCCAGGGCCAGAACGGCCAGGATTTCGGCCACCGAAGGTCCCGCTGTGCTGATATTCCCGCCCCCGGGCTGAAACGGCAGCGGGATAAAGCATTCGAAACCGCCGCTGCGCGCCTGACATTCCCGCAGGGTCAACATGTGCGCCACCCGCTCGTCCCAGCGATCACCAATACCGAAAAGCATGGTGGCATTGGTGGTAATGCCCATGGCATGGGCTTGCTGGTGAATTTCCAGCCATTCATGGGCACTGATCTTGTTGCGCCAGTATTTTGCGCGCAGACGCGCTGCAAATATCTCGGCCCCGCCACCGGGCATGGCATTCATGCCCGCCGCGGTCAAAGCCGCCAGTACGTCGGCGATGCTTTGGCGGGAGGATCGCGCAAAGGCCGCCACTTCGACGGCCGTGAAGGCTTTGATAAAAAGGTCCGGAAACCGTTCCCGCAGGGATTGGATCAGCTGCAGGCTGCGCTCAAAGGTCCAAATGTCGTTGATCCCGCCCACGATGTGCACTTCACTCGGTTCAAGCGTCGCAACGGACTCCAGGATCTCCGCTTCATCCAGGGAATAGGCATGCGGCGCATCCGACGCGGCGCCATAATTGCAGAACGCACATGCCAGGGAGCAGACGTTGCTCGGATTGATATGTTGATTGAAGATGTAGGTGGCTTTCAAACCATAACGGTTGCAGCGGTTTTTGAAAGCCGCCGCTCCCAGCGCATGCAGGTGGTCAGGAGACAACACCTGAACCAGCGCATGGGCTTCCTCGGCATTCAGCCGCTCACCCCCAGCCCCTTTTTCGAGTGCCCGTTTGCCGTCATTCGTCCGCATGATGCGCCTCATTCGGTTTGGCGTCCGCCCCGGCGATGGCACGTGTGTCCATCAGGCCCGCCGCCAGAATTTCCGCGATCCGGCGTGATACGCCCGTAAGCCGGCGATGCAGGTCCGCGCGCCCGCCTTCGGTGGCCAGATCGGTGATGCCCTTGATCAGGGTGCACGGCAGCCCATTGTCGCGCGCCATTTCCGCGATCGCCGCCCCCTCCATGTCCACGAGATCCCCCCAGCGGGCCAATTGTTTCCGCAGACCGGCATCGAACAGGGGGCTGGAACGGGTCACCAGGTCAGCCGGCGGTAAATGCACCCAGGTGTGGGGGTCACAGGTGATGGGCCCGGAGGGTGGGCCGGGCGGATTGTCGACGGTGCATACGGTTGCGACCGCAAAGACCTTACCCGGCCGCCAGGCCGGGCCCGAACGCAGTGTGCCGCAGATACCGGCATTGATCAGCCGTCCGACGCCCCAGTCCTCGATGGCGGTTCGCGCTGCAAGGCGGGCCGCCGAAGGTCCCATCCCGCTGATTAGCGTCACCCAGCCGTTGCGGCCATCACGGCGGCCGAAGATCGCCGGCACCTCCTCCCGGAGGGGCTGTTGATCCGCGAGCGCGATAAACGGCGCGGCTTCTCTGTCGGTTGCAAAAATGACGGCGTTCACGTCAGCAACCCTTTCTCAAGGGCGCTTGATGCCAAGCGCTGGATGGCCTGCTGCCCGGCATCGCCCAGGGTCAGGCTGAAATCGTTGACATAGGTGGCGACATGCCGACGGAGCACGTCTTCGTCCATCGCCTGGGCGTGTTTCTGCATGTAGGTGAGCGCTTCGTGAGGAAACTGCCATGCGTGCTGGATGCTGTCCCGGATGGCCGTTTCAAGCGACGCCCGGAGGGCCGATGGCACGCGCCTGTGGGCCGCGATGACGCCTAACGGAATCGGCAGACCGGTCTGCTGCTCCCACCAGGCGCCAAGGTCAACCACCAGCTGTAAACCCATCTGCGCATAGGTAAAACGGCTCTCATGAATGATAACGCCGGCATCGGCCTGACCCTGGGTGAGCATCTCGAAAATGCGATCATAGGGAACGAAACACCGGTTGCGAACCTCCGGCCGCCACAGGCGGAATAAGAGATGCGCGGTCGTATCCTGCCCCGGAAGCACGACCCGGCTATGGGGTAAAGTGCGGACATCGAAACCAGGTCGCGCCACCACGAGCGGGCCGCAGCCGTAGCCGATGGCGGCGCCGCTGTCGAGCAGCCGGTAACACGCCCTGTTCTTCAGCCAGGCAAATACCGAAAGCTTGGTGACATCGAGGGTTTCGTCCACCGCCCAGTTGTTCAGCGTTTCAACGTCTTCCAATTCGACGGCCAGACGATACCCCTCCTGGCGAACGCGCCCGTGCACAAGGGCATGAAAGATAAATGTGTCGTTGGGGCAGGGTGAATACCCCAAGCGCAGTGGGTGCGAAACTGTCGGCGTCAATCTACCTCTGTCTGCGAGCGGAAGCGGTTTAAACACAACAGGCATGACCACCTGGTCATTTCATACCCTATACACGCATCAGGGCCCTGCAATCAACCCTTGGAAACAAATCCCCTCAATCCGTGCATACGCGACGAAGCGCGGATGCCTGATACCGGGGGGCAGGACGAAGCGTTGCGGATACCGTATGCGGGCGGCGGCTTTGTGAGGTGGTCGTCGCAGGCAGCATGCGTTTCGATAGGTGCCGGCGGGAATGTGTCTGTGCGGGGGAAGGCCGGAAGATGGCCGCTGGCAGAAGCCTACCTGACCAAGGCCGGTGCGGCCAGCCCTTTTTGCAGCAGCTCCACGATGCGTCTGATCCAACGCTGATTCGCCGTCGCATCGCGTTCCAGGAGCCCAAGACCGGCATCGAGATGGCGGATGCTCAAGGCCTGGAGGTAACGGTCCAGAACGGCATCCAGAATGAAGGCGGCGACGTCGGGGTCGATGGTCTCACGCAATTCCCCGCGCTCACACGCTGTGAGGATCAGGTCTTTCAAAAAATCATGGCTGTAGCCGCGGATGGAGGCCAATATTTCCTGTCGGTAGGGTACCTGTGATTCGAACATGACACGCAGATAGAGCCGATAGACCTGGGGCTCTGACTTGAGAAAATCGACACCGGCCTGAAGCGTCTGCTCCAAACGGCTGAAAAGATCCTGGTCGGTGGTCGCTTCCCTCACCGCACGCAGATACTGCTTCACCTTTTCCAGGGAGCGGTTCAGAATAAAGAGAAACAGCCCTTCTTTATCCTCGAAGTATTGGAAAATGGAACCCTTGGCAATCCCGAGCCGTGCAACGATCGTGTTGATGCTGGTTTTGCGGTAGCCATTCTGGCTGAACTCCTCCAGCACAACGCGCAGGATGGTTTCCTGCTTTTCCGGTGGTAAATTATTGAAAGTTGACTTGGGCAGCAAAGCCTTCCCTTTCGCCGGCCCGCGCGGCTATGGAATTTTTATCCGGGGCGCGGTCCCGCGGTCGTGATCTTCACGTGGCGATAAATCGGTCACGCCCCGCAATCTTGTCGCTGAAGCGCTTGATCGGCCCCCGCCGTTCGCGGGCGAAGCTGGATACCTGCTGCCACCAGTGCTCGCCCTGCAACACATGGTGAACCGAATAATCACGTTCGTCCTCGACCCCGTCGATTTCGATCTGCTCGATGCCGAACTGGCGGTAGCCGGGCCCCAGAAGCAAGCAGGCCGCGATCACGCTGCGCGCGTGCTGATGCGCCAGCTGGTTGCTGTAAAGTCGCGTCAGCGCCAGGGGTCGGGGGTCATAACGCAGCGACCGGGCGATGGCCAGAAACGTATGGACACGGAAGCGATGCAATTCCAGGGGGATTTTTTCGTACTTCTGAGCGGTGGTGGACGGCACATTGTCCCCCACGACCAGGATATCGATATCACGCGGTACATGCTCGAGGGCCATGCCCTGAAGATGTCGGGCCAGGGATCCGAAAAGCACGACCACCTGGGGATGATAGACCGACAGCGCGTGCGTGATACATGGGAGCATCTCCAGTTTTGCCTGCAGCGCCTTCATGGTGCGTATGCACGCCCTCCGGCCCCAATGGTTGGCCCAGGTGATCCTGCTGTTATCAAACGACAGCCAAGACTAAACGCTTGGGGTTGGTATTGCAAGCGATTCCGGGCGGGGGTCAAACGAAGACCACACGCGCAGCAGGGGTTCAGGCGGGCGCACATCGGTATCGGCAGAACTTAGCGCAGAAAGGTCGCGATCGGGCGGCGCAGGGTCCGACAGGTGATCCTGCGACCGTAGCCGATCCGGAATAGCATGACGTGACCCTGTCCCGGATCCTGCGCATCGCCAAGCAGGCTTTCGTAGGCCGGCCAGATGGCTTCCAGCATGTGCTGCTGATGGGCCGGAAATTCGCTCTGGGCGCCAAGCTGCCAGCGCAGCCAAAAAAGGGTGATGGCCGTCATGGGTTGAAAATCGAGCCCGGCACGGGTGGCGGCCAGCCAGATGCGCTGCAGGGCGCGTCCGCCCTCGAGGAAGCTCCGGGGCTCGTGATCGCGGCACTTGACGAGCCCCACCGCGGATGCCTGCACAATGGCGTTGTGGGAGATGCGCGCAATCAACCGGGAGGCGCCCAGATGATTGCAGACATTCATGACCGGCCAGGGCCGGGTCAGCCTTAGAAACATATTGCCCCCCTGCCCCGCCTCCAGATTCTCCAGCGGCAGACCATCGCGTCGGTCCAGTGCGGTCTCGACTGAAAAACGCACCATGCGCATGAAATGGGCGTGCAGCTGACGGTTTTCCAGTCGAATCCGGTCGGCCTGCCAGACCAGTTGCGCGATCTTCTGACGCCGCTCGCGATCCTCGATCAATTCGAGGTCGATCCCGGTAAACGGATTGCATTGCGCCTTGAGCGCGTCCTTTACTTCCAGGGCGATCGCACGGCCGTCGTATACGCTGCGGTTGGTATGGCGATCAGGGATATAGCGCTGAAGGGGGTCTTCCTGATGGCCGTTGGCCTGAAAATGGATGTCAGCCACCCGCAGCGGCTCATCCGGCTCCGGATAATACGCTATCTGCCCTTCCATCCCGTAGCGGGTGGCCGCCAGATGCATGTTTTCGAGGGCGGCCCCGCAGGCAATCAGGGACGCATATTGGGCCACGTTGAAGAGCGATCCATCGACTTCGGGGCGCATGAGAAGCGAAATGCACGTCGGCGTGGCACGAAAGCGCCAGGGCTGGCAGTTGTCGCCGGATGGGGCGTGTACCGCCGCCTGCAGGATATAGTCGCGCACGGGCGGGGAGAGCGTATCCGGCCGGGGACTGATCAGGGGCGCCTTCTTCCATCCGGCGCGCAGCGGGCCATTGCCGTTCAGCCAGCGGACCTTCAAGCGGTTGAGCTTGAAACGCTGCCAGGGATGCCGGTTTCCCATGCGCAGGCGGCCCCGATGAAATTTGCGCACCAGGGGATCATACTGAAAGAAATGCGGGGCCGGGCGAACACCTGGCCGCTCCAGCACGATACGTACCGCTTCCGTGGCTGCGACCGAAGCGCAAAGCTGGCAGGCGGCGGCGATGGAAGGCCCCTGCCGGGCATACATGTCGATGCGGGTGGGATCGATATAATCCTTCTGGGCGGCGCGGGGGGCCAGGCCAACGAAAAAAGCCAGCAGTTTTTCTTCCAGGGGCATGTCCTTGCGGATCGCAAAGTATTCGTCGAAAGACATGCCCTCACCCGGCATAAAAACCAGCATGGCCGCGCTGAATCCCACCGGTCCGGCGGTGATCACGGGGATTCCCATCTCGCGGGCACGATTGAAGATCAGGCGCCGGATATCGAAGGCAAAAAAGTCGATCCCGTCGACCACGATATCCGCGCCGTCGAGGAAAGCCGTCACATTTTCGGCGTTGATACCGGCGGGATAGCGCCTCAAATCCAGGAAGGGATTGACCTGGCAGGCTTCCGCCACCATGGTGTCCAACTTGGCGGCCCCGAAATGATCCACTTTGGCGCCGTACTGACGATTCACATTGGCCGGTTCGAAATGATCGAAGTCGGCCAGGTGAAAACCGCCAAACCCCATTCGGGCAAGGGTAATGAGATGAATCCCGCCCACGCCGCCCAACCCGGGAATGGCCACCCGCGTCTTTAAGAGGCGCTCCTGTTCAGCCGTCGATAGCAGCCCCTGATTGCGCCCCAGCGCCATTTCCAGGTAGTGATGCCGGTTTTGAAATCCCAGTCGTTCAAGCCGGTCGCGCAGGTCGCCGGAATGCGCTGGCGTCGTTTTCATGGCATACCGACCTGGGTGTCCAGGCTCTGGTAGTCGTCGACAAATACGCGCCCGTCAGGCTGATCGATATGGATCCAGGCCCTCTGCTCCCAGACCTTGAGCATTTCCCGGAAATGATCACCACCGATCCCGCACTGGCGGCTGAGCCAGTCCGCATTGACCGGCAGCCGTCCCCGGCGGGAGGTATCCAGCAGGATGCGGGCCGCCAGCGAAACCGGAGGGTCAGCGGATTTACGGGCCTCGATCTGATGGCGCAGACGGGCGCCCAGAAGTTCGAGAACCTGAAGCGCCTTGTCCTGACTGGCGCGCAACTGTCGCAGCAGTTCGTCGCGGGTCCAGACCATGACGTCCACTTCGTTGGAATGCGCCCTGAGGGTCGTCGTCCGGGGGCCGCCATCGAGCAGGGAAAGCTCACCGATGATCTGCCCCGGACCGAACATGGGGCCTGCGGTCAGGCCTTCGCTGTCTTGGCCGTCGGAAGAAGATCGCACCGAACCGCGCATAATCAAGAAGGCTTCGGTGCCAATCGTGTCCTTTTCGATGATAATCTCGTTGCGGCGGTAGATACGGCGTTCGTTCGAGTCTTCCAGAATCTGCTGGGAAGGGTCGGCAAAAGTTTCGCGCCCTCCGGGTGGGAGTTGCCTCAGATCGACATGGATGGGGAGCATGGCGACATTGAGCTCCGGGCTATGGAATTCGGGACCGATCGCGCGGGCGCCCACGATGCGCTCCAGCATGGGCATCACGGGCGGGTGCAACGTGGCCATGACGTGGCGCGCACCGCATTTGCGCATTTCGCGGAAGCACATTTTGATCAAACCGATCACGAGACCGGGATGACGGCGGTAGCGCTTTTCACAGCATAGCCAGCCGATGTAGGCCCCCTTACCGTCCAGTTGCGCGCGAAAGGGGCCGAAGTCGTAAAAGTCGTCGGTGGGGCTGCCCACCTCGTTTTCCATGATCACCCGAATGCTGGCGATGGGATGGTCTTCGCGTAGGGCCAGAATGTTCGTGGTCTCGGCAAAACTGTCATACTGATCGATGATGTGGTTGCCGCTGTGGACGAAACGGCGCTCCTGCTCCACGAAGATACGATGGCGCAGACGATATACCTCTGCCCGGTCACGGGATGAATTGGCAATTTTGAGGCGTATCGGCATGTCGCATTATCCGCTGTCGGGTGTTGATCGGATCCACGATCGAGAAAGCTGTGGATATCGAGGTGGGTAAGCTGCAAAAATTACGCCTGAATTCGACCTTATCATGTCAAAGACTGAATACGTATTGATGACAGCAGGTTAAACCTCAAGGTCTCACCCTTGCCGTGATATTATGAAAAAAGCGGGGCGCTAACGATTCCTTTGCAATATCAAAGAAATGCACCCCAGGGGGTAATATGTCCACTTTTCAATACAATCAGATGGAAGAGACCATTTCCAATGGCAGGGCGGCCGGCAGGCGGCCGCGGCCGTGCAGGGGTCAGGCCATGTCCACGGGCTTATGCGCCCGGCAGGCGACGGCAAAATCCTCGGGATAATGCCCCACGATCCAGCGCAATTGGGCTTCGCTGAACGCTCCCGGCGATTCGGGCAGTCGCGGTAAAAAGCTGTAAAGCAGCCGCTGACCGGTGGGTCCGCTGTCAAAGCGCTTGGCAAACTCGATCGTGGTGACCATGCGAGCCCCCATGGCCCCCAGCGTGCGGATGGCAATCCAGATGGCCTGGTCCAGCGATCGGCGGGTCGCATGGTCGGCTTCAATGATATTGCCGGCCGGAGTGAGGGTCACAAGCTGCAGTTCCCACTGTGAGGTCTGGGCCTTGGGAACGAAAAGCATCACGTTGCTGTCGGCGTGAACGATCAGGCTGCGTTCCCTGTCCCGGCATCCGTCCAGCCGTTCATTCTGACGGATGGCGCGCAGATAAGCCTCGAAGAAATCCACGTCGTGGGCCGTGCGGTATTCCCGGATGAAATCGTCGACCAGGTCGCCGCAGGCATAGGCCGGCAGTTTCTGGTGGGCGTGGCCATCGGGGCTGCAACGGGCGACATCGCGGGGAATCAACGCATATTGCTGATGGACCTGCTGATGTGAGGCGTGCAGGCGATAGCGCGTGGGAGCAAAATCGAAGCCGAAATTCCAGCCCCACAGGGTGGCGTTGAAGGGCAGACCCGCCGCCCGGTGCCCGTCTGCCAACGCGGCCCGAACATCACGGCGCAGGGATTCCATTTCCTCCGGCCCCAACGGCAAACCGCCCGCACCGGCCGCGAGGCCCAGCATACGACCAATTCGCAGAAGGGTGCGCTGATAGTAAAGATGCCGCATGGCGCGAACATCGCGCCATGTCAGACTGGCGGCATCGTAGCGGATCGCATCTTCGGCCATGTTGGCAGCGAAATGCCCCCAGGGGATGTAGCTGTTGTGTCGCAGGTATTCGTAGACGTGGCTGTCGTCGTCAGCACCGCCCCACTCGGCGGTAATGGCACTGGTGCCCTGGACACCGGGGCGCAGCACCATGACCGTCTTGTAGTCATCGGGCAGGCAGGGGTTGTTGGCCACCGCTTCGAAGAGGTGATGGTTGCGGATATCCGGCCGGAGACCGGTCGCGTCATCCTGGATGTACTTGAGCCCGGTGGGACGGCCGCCATCCCCCGCATGCTCAAACGCAGCGGCCTGCTCGGCCAGAGCCTCGAGATCTTCCGGGTCCGTCGATGTGGTGGCCAGGGCCAGCTTAACCGCATCGGGTAAACGGGCCAGCACTTCTCCGGCGCGGTTTTCATCCGTTAGCCGCCCGTTGGATATTTCACGCAGCCACCCGCGCATGGAGACCGGTGACCGCGGCGGCAGGCTGATCCGCTCGGGCGCTTGGGCGCAATTGTCGGCCCAGTCCTTGCTGATATAGGTTACCCCGCGCCAAGGCAGGGGATTGGCGATTTCGAAGATGGGAACGGCCGCCGGCACGTCAATGTCGCCGGAGGGGAAATTCTGGTCGTTTTTCACCGTCCGGCCGTCCGGTCCCTGCCCCAGGGAAGCAATGTGCTTCGAACGACGCAGATTAGCGATACGATACGATGGGCGATGGATGCCGACGGCGAAGCGGCCGTCGGGGGTCACCGAACTGCGCAGCATAAAGGAATGGGGCCGGGTGCGATTGGATTCCATGTTCACCGGTTGTTCATCAGCCCCGCAAGCGCTAAGATCGGTTCGTTAAAGACGGTTTTGGAGGGGCTGGATGCACCAGCTTACATGGATAACGGACTGGAATCAACTGGTCGGATGACGGGCGGGAAACAGGACATCACGGCAATCCCCCCAGGTCCGATGGAAACCCTGTTGCCGTGATGCCCTCGGGTTCAGGCGTTAGGGTACATATTCGCCCGCTCCCGAATTTATTCCACCTGGTAGCTGAAACTCGCCAGTTCGAGATCGGTGTCGCCCAGCTCCTGCAGAATGGTGACCGTCCAGTCGCCGGCCTTGTCCGTGGGAATCTTCTTCCAGGTACGGAAGCGGATTGCGCCTTTGACCGTGATGGTGGCGGTGTGGCGGACACGCCCCTGACGCGAAAACAAGAGCAGAAGGTCGCCCTGGTCCCCACTGGGCACAAGGAAATTCATCCACAACATCACCTCGGATGCCAGGTTCACTACGGGCAGGTCGTGCTTCAGGCGGCACTCGT
>JASJCD010000266.1 GCA_030066135.1 Desulfobacterales bacterium
ATTTCCCTGTCCTTTTTTTTATGGCCTCAGGAGCGTCCTGCGCCCCGGCGAACATCACCCCGGGATTTACACCGCGCGGGCGCTGGTGGTCGCGTTCAGACAGCCGGCGGTGAACTGACGGCCTTGATCGCGTTATGGCAGGACAGATCCTGCCAGCCGACGAAACCGAGATTGAGATTGACATACCAGGCGCTCGTGTAGGCGCGGCGATCGCTGCTCCACAGGCGTTGCGGGCGCTGATCGAAGATCGGCGGGAGACAATGCTCGCGGCCGGTCGGGTTGGGTTGCAGCAGGGTGATCAACTCCTCGATGGTGGGCAGGCGCCAGTTGTGGCGATCACCCAGGCCCTTCTGGTTCAGGTGATCGATGTAGTCGCGGGCCCCGGGCCAGTCGATCGCGAAAGCCGACCCGCCGCGCTGCCAGGTCAGGCCGGTGGACAGATCGGTGAGGAGGCGTCCTTGTTTTGCTTCTCGAAAATGAGGGGGCCGGTGTTCACATGGACGCCAGAGAGAATCCAGACCCAGCTGCGCCGGTGTTAAGCGCGGTCCGGTTCGGATCGGTGCGGAACGGATCCGGACGGTTTGTTGCAGTCGTTTATCCGCACCCCCCCTCCCGGATGCCGCTATATCCCGGCAGGTATGCGCCCACTGCGCCTGCCAGCGCTCGAAGAGCAGCGTCAGGTCGTCGTACATGGCGCTGGCCTGCTGGTAGCGCTCGGCGGGATGCCTGGCCAGGGCCTGCTTGAAAAAGCGGTCCCAGGCGACGTTCAGGTCCGGCTGCCGCAGGCTTGCAGGCTGTAAGGGGCTTTCCGGCAGGCGGCCTGTCAGCATGCGGTAAAGCATGACCGCGGTAGAAAAAAGATCGGCGCTGAAACCGGCCATGTCCGGGTTTTCTTCCTGCTCGGGCGGGGCGTAAAAAGGAGATCCAACCTTCAAGGTCGTGGGGGCACCGAATTTTTCACCCCGCAGGCGGGAAAGCCCGAAATCACAGATTTTGACACGGTCTTCGGCCGTCAGGAGAATATTGAAGGGCTTGATGTCCCGGTGAACGATGCCGGCGTGGTGCAAGCGGTTGAGCCCTTCCAGGATTTGAAGTCCGTAGCCGAGGGCCCGTTCGACGGGCAGGCGGCGCGACGGGATTTCGGTGCGGTACGTTTCACCGATCTCCTGGCCCAGGTTGTTGCAATGGTAACCCATGACATAAAAGGGTCGCGCGGCGTCATCATCGGCATCCAGAATGGCAATGATGTTGGGATGGTTGATACCGGCCAGGCGCTTGATTTCCGTGGCGAACAGGTGCCGCAGGCGTTCGTCGCCCATCAGGCGCTGCAGGGGCTCGGCCGGCTCGAGGCGCTTGAGCGCAAAGGTGCGCCCGATCACAGGGTGGACGACTTTATAAACTCGGGCCATCCCGCCCTGGCCCAGCAGACCCTGAACTTGGTAGTTTCCGATCCGTTTCATGGCCTGGCGTGCGACCGTTCAGCGCAGGCGCAGCGCATGGGCTTCCGGAAGCCCGGCATCCAGTATTTTTTGAACCGTGGATTCGATGTCGTAGGGAATGTATCGCAGTTCGACGGTTCGGGCGGCCGCGTCGAATAGAACGTATTTGGCGTTATTGTTGCCGTCGCGTGGCTGCCCCACGCTGCCGGCGTTGATGATGTAGCGTGTGTCCGTTTTGAGGTGCAGTGTCTGGCGGCTGAATTTATACTTCTCGATGACCCCCGCGTTGTATTCGATGATCTCCGGGTAATGGGTATGCCCGGTGAAGAAGATCTGCTCCTGGAGCTCGGAAAAGGTTTTGACGAGGTCGTCGTCGGAAGCCTGGAACTGGTAGATAACAGGTGAATCGGGCGGAAAGCCGTGTACGAAACGTAAGTCGTCTTCAACCCGGCAATAAGGGAATTGGTGGATACGTTCGATGGATACCTCCGAAAGCATCTCGACGGTTTTGAGCAAAGATTCCCGGGCGACGGGATTGAACCAGTCCAGTTCGGAGGCATCGGTCACCGCCAGTTCATGATTCCCCAGAACCGAAGGAATGCCGCGCGCTTGCAGCCGCTGGATGACGGCTTCCGGCTCGGGCCCGTAGCCGATATTGTCGCCCAGGCTGAAGATCTTACTGACGCCCAAGGCGTCGATGTCTTTGAGCACTTCCTCGAGCGCATTGAGATTGCCGTGAATGTCGGAGAGAATGGCCAATTTGGTCATATTGCAGGTTCCCGTTGAGATTAGCGTATGGTAACGCTGAGGCCCAGATAGGCGTCGATAAGTTTTGGTCCGAAGAAGACATAGGCCACGGCGCCGAGGGCCAGAAATGGTCCGAAAGGCAATCGGGTCTTGAGGCTGCCGCCGCCCTGCAGCATAAGGAGGATGCCGACGAGCGAACCGATGACCGACGAGAGGAATATGGTGAAGATCACACCCCGCCAGCCGATCAGCGCACCGATCATGGCCAGCAGTTTGACGTCCCCCATCCCCATGCCGTCCTTGCCGGTAATCCGTTGGTAGGCCAGGGCCACCAGGAGCAGACTGCCCGCTCCGCTGACGATGCCGATGAGAGCGTTTGACCAGGTGGTCGGGGTGGCCCACAGGCCGGCGATAAAAAACAGGGGAATGCCGGGCAGCGACAGGATGTCCGGTATGATCTGGTGATCGATATCGATAAAAGTAATCACGATCAGCACGGCGATAAAAGTAAAATAGACCGGCGTGGCGGCCGTCATCCCGAATTTCAAGAAAACCGTCCAGGCGGCCAGGCCTGTCAGCATTTCCACCAGCGGGTAGCGCAGCGCGATGGTGGCCGCACAAAAACGGCAGCGGCCGCGCAGGAGGATATAGCTTACGACGGGAATGTTGTCATAGAACCGGATGGGCTGCTGGCACTGGGGGCAGGTCGAGGGCGGATAGGCGATCGAAAGACCGGCCGGGAGGCGGTAAATGCAGACATTCAGAAAACTGCCGACACAGGTTCCGGCCAATAACACGAACAGGCTCATGATGTGGTCGAGTGACATTCTTCTCCCGCCATCCGCACAAGGCGGACAGGATGGGGTTGTTTCCGGCAGCGCCAGCGGTCGTACGCCCGAGTTGTTCAAAACGTACCGTCCAACATTTATTTGTAGGCTTGAAGGGCCAAAAAATCAAGCGGTATATTGTTTTCCACAAAGTTGGTCTTATATTTAGTTGTTTTAAACTTGTGATTCGAAAAGTGGGTATTTCTTTCGCCTGGCAGTGCTGCCGAAGGGCGGCTGCCGGCCGACGCACCGCAGGCAAAACCGGGCGGCACCAGCCGCAATCCAATGGCATTCGCAGGAGCTTTTATGGCTGAAACCGACAAGGACGATCTGGTTACGATAATCGATGAGGAGGAGGGTATACCCGACATTCCCGGGATCCTGCCCCTGATGCCGGTGCGTGACGTGGTTATTTTTACGGACATGCTGCTGCCCCTCTTTGTGGGGCGCAAAAAGTCGATACGGGCGGTGGAAGAATCGGTTGGCAAAGACGGTCTTCTTTTTTTAGCGACGCAGAAAGATCCCAACACCGAAGATCCCCAGCCGGATGAAATTTTCGAAGTCGGAACGGTGGGCCGTATTCTACGGTTGCTCAAACTGCCCGACGGACGGGCCAAAACGCTGGTGCAGGGCATCTGCAAGGCCCGCATCACGCGCTATGTACGCAAGAGCGGTTTCTACCGGGTCAAGCTCGAAACCATCGACGAAACGCCCATGGAAGAAGTCGATATCGAGATCGAGGCCCTCATGCGCAACGTGCGCGAATATTCCGAGAAGATCCTGGCCCTGCGCGGCGAACTGTCCACGGATGTCAACACCATTTTAGAGAGCATCGAGAACCCCGGCAAACTGGCCGACCTGGTGGCCTCCAATCTCAAACTTAAAATCGAGGAATCCCAGGAAATTCTGGAAATTGTCGATCCGGTCGAGCGGTTGAAGAAGGTCAATGAACTCCTGTCGCGCGAGATGAATCTTTCGGCCATTCAGGCCAAGATCCAGTCCGAAGTAAAAGACGAGATTTCCAAGAACCAGCGGGATTACTTTCTGCGTGAACAAATGCGGGCCATTCACCGTGAACTGGGTGAGGCCGACGACAAAACCCGCGAAATCGAAGAATATCAGGACAAGATCCGCAAAGCGCGGATGCCCAAGGAGGCCCGCGAGGAGGCCCTCAAGCAGCTCCGCCGTCTGGAGCAGATGCACTCGGACTCCGCCGAAGCCACAATTGTCCGCACTTATCTGGACTGGATGGTCGAGGTGCCGTGGAGCAAGTCCACCCGGGACATGCTCGACATCGAATACGCGCGCAAGGTTCTCGACCGCGAGCATTACGGCCTGGAAAAGATCAAGGATCGCATCCTTGAATTTCTGAGCGTGCGCAAGCTCAACCCCAAGACCAAGGGCCCCATCCTATGCTTCGTGGGCCCTCCCGGGGTGGGCAAGACGTCACTGGGCCAGGCCATTGCCAAGGCCATGAAACGCAAATTCGTGCGTCTTTCGCTGGGGGGTATCCATGACGAGGCGGAGATCAGGGGGCATCGCCGCACCTATATCGGTGCGCTGCCCGGCCGGATCATCCAGGGGCTGAAACAATCCAAGGTGAACAACCCCGTCTTCATGATGGATGAGATCGACAAGCTGGGCTCCGACTTTCGCGGTGATCCCTCCTCGGCCCTGCTGGAGGCCCTGGATCCCGAGCAGAACGGCGCTTTCAGCGACCACTACCTGAACCAGCCCTTCGATCTTTCGAAGGTCATGTTCATTTTGACGGCCAATCTCACGGACACCATTCCGAGCGCGCTGCTCGACCGCATGGAAGTCATCCATCTTTCCGGCTATACCGAAGAGGAAAAGGCGGCCATCGCCGATCGTCATCTGGTGCCCCGCCAGGTCAAAGAAAACGGGTTGTCCGGCAAGCGCATTCGCTTCAGCCAGGGGGTGATCGATCTGATGATCAACGAGTACACCCAGGAGGCCGGGGTCCGCAATCTGGAGCGCGAAATCGGCTCCATCTGCCGCAAGGTGGCGCGGAAGATCGCCGAGGGCAAAGCCAAAAGCTGCCAGGTGACCTGCCGCAATCTGGCCCGCTTCCTGGGGCCGCCCAAGTACATGCCGGAAATGGACAAGGAGGAGAGCCAGGTCGGTCTGGCCACGGGCCTGGCCTGGACCCACGTGGGCGGCGAGGTGCTATACGTGGAAACCACCCTGATGCCGGGCAAGGGGGAGCTGATCCTGACCGGTCAGCTGGGCGAGGTCATGCAGGAGTCTGCCCGGGCCGCGCTGAGCTATGCCAAGACCCACCAGAAACGTCTCAAGATCCAACGCAATCTCTTCGAACGCTACGATATTCACATCCACGTGCCGGCCGGCGCCATCCCCAAGGACGGGCCCTCGGCCGGCATCGCCATGGCCACGGCCCTGATTTCGGCCCTGACCGGCAGGGCCGTTGACCAGGATGTGGCCATGACCGGCGAAATCACGCTGCGGGGCCGGGTGCTGCCCATTGGGGGGCTCAAGGAGAAGGCGCTGGGCGCCTTGCGCGGCAATGTCTATACGGTCGTGATTCCCGAAAAAAACCGCAAAGAACTCTCGGAAATCCCCGCCAACGTGAAGCGCAAGCTCAAGTTTATCACCGTTGGGCATATGGATGAGGTCCTGGGCGCAGCGCTCAAGCCGGTGCCGCGCCGCAAAACGGCGGCCAAGCGCAAAACCAGTGGGGGGAAGGCCAAACCAGGGCCTAAAACCGCCCCGCCCCCGGCTTGATGGTTTTCGCGCGATGAACCTCCTGGCCATCGATACGGCTTCGAAAACATGCAGTGTGGCGATCTGCACGCGTGACGCCCTGCGGGTGGAAATCACCGACGGCAGCGGCGAAACCCATTCCCGGCATCTGATGGCCATGGTGGACCGGGCGCTTACCATGGCGGGCGCGCAACTGCAGGACATGGACGCGCTGGCGGTCAACCGCGGACCGGGCAGCTTCACGGGGGTACGCATCGGTATCAGCACGGCCAAGGGCCTGGCAGCGGCAACCGATATTCCCCTGGTGGGCGTTTCCGGTCTGACGGCGCTGGCCTGGCAGGCCTGTCCCGCCACGCATATGATTTGCGCCATGCTCGATGCCCGCCGCGACGAGGTCTACTGCGGGCGCTACCGCTTCGAAAAAGAGGCGCTTGTGCGAGTAGGACCCGAGACCGTGTGCGCCCCCGAAGAAGCGGTTCGTGATGTGACGCGCCCCTGCGTACTGATCGGCGACGGTGTGCCGGTCTACCAATCAAGGCTTGAAGCCGTTCTGGGAGACGACCGCCTTATCGCACCGCCTTTCCGGAACGCCATTCGGGCCGGCGCGATCGCCTTTGCGGCCCGGGAGCG
>JASJCD010000267.1 GCA_030066135.1 Desulfobacterales bacterium
ACCATAAAGGTCGCCGAAGGTGACCGCTACAAGCTCGGCAAGGTCGATGTCTCCGGTGATTTGATTCGCACGCGCGAAGAATTAATCGATGTGTTGCTGATCACGGGCGACGAGTATTTCAATCGGGGCCTGCTGCAGAAGGACACCATCCGCCTGACGGATGTCTATGGTGATGAAGGTTATGCCTATGCCCAGGTCACACCGCGAACGGCACCCGACCCCAAGACACTGACGGTCGATGTCCATTACAGCATCATTAAAAACCAGCTTGTCTTTTTCGAAGAGATCATCATCGGCGGTAATACCAAAACCCGCGATAAGGTTATCCGCCGGGAATTGAAGGTTTATGAGCAGGAAATATACAGCCGTACCAATTTGAAGAAGGGCATTCAGCGGCTCCATACCCTGGATTTTTTTGAGGACATCAAAGTCAACACCCTTAAGGGCGATACCGACGATCAGATGATTCTCAAGATCGACGTCACCGAAAAGCCTACCGGCACCCTCACCTTCGGTGGGGGCTTCAGTAACGCCGCCAGCATTTTCGGCGCCTTTACGGTGAAACAGCGCAACCTTTTCGGACTCGGCCAGACACTCAATGCCAATGTCGAAGTCGGTGCTACCGCCCAGCGCTACGACATTGCCTTCACCGAACCATGGCTGTTTGACATTCCGCTCGCGGCCGGATTCAATACCTACCGGCAGGACACGGAATTCAGCGACTATGGCTACGATAAGAGCGGTCTGGGGGTCAAACTCTTTGCAAGCTATCCCATACTGCCGCGCACGCGGTTCTATTTATCCTATCTTTGGGATGATTCCGATATTGACATCACCAACGAAAGCGAGGCCTCTCAAAACATCATCGATCTGGAAGGTCACAATATTACCAGTTCCGTTACGGGCACATTACGCTACGATTCCACCAACAAGCCTTTCAACGCCACCCGGGGCTCGAAGCATGAAATGGCGATTGAATATGCGGGCTTGGGCGGGGATTTCGAATTTACGAAAACAACCGCCAAGTCGGCCTGGCATTTCCCCCTTTTGGGTAAACTAACCGGCTACTGGCGCGGACAGGCAGGCGTGATTGACGATCGTGACGATACTCCGGACTACGAGAAGTTTTTCCTTGGCGGCGTCGATACGGTTCGCGGGGTGGAGTCCAAGGATGTCAGCCCCGAAGAAACCAACGATGAGGGTGACACGGTGCTGGTGGGCAGTGAAGTCTTTATGGCTTTCAACCATGAATTGCACTATCCCATAGGAGAAGAACTGGGGCTCGTGGCCATCGCTTTCATGGACATCGGTGATCTGTGGCGCAACCGGAACGATTTCGAATTTGAATTTGGCGATATGGTTAAAACCGTCGGCGGCGGGGTGCGCTGGCTTTCACCGATGGGACCGCTGCGGATGGAATATGGGTATGTCTATGATTCCGGTGACAGCAATGCCGAGGGGGGTAAAGTCGAGTTTACGATGGGAAGTAAATTTTAACACCTGGACCGGTCCGACCAAGCCGGCGACATGCGCCCGCCGATTCGGCGCGGACAGGCGCGCTTGGGGCCCATTGTTCAGGGTTGTACTCTAAAGCCTATAAGCAAGATGGAGGTCAAATGCTAAAGCGAAAATTTATTATCACTTTTGCGACTATGGCTTTTTGCCTGGTCACCATGGGGGCAAAGGCGGCGGAACTGAAAATCGGGGTTGTCGATTTTCAGCAGGTGGTCGAAAAATCCGATGCGGGTAAAAAATTCGAGGCCGACTTGAAGGCCGAGGGCCAGCAGATGGAGGCCGAGATCACCAAAGGCAAGGAAGAGTTGCAAGCTTTGAAGGAGAAACTCGAGCGCGAATCCATGGTCATGAGTGAGAAGGCCAAGGAAGAAAAACAGATTGAGTTCAACGTCAAGCTGTCCGGACTCCAGAAGAAGCAGGCCCAGTTCCGCAAGGATTTTGTCGGTAAACAACGCCAGGGCGTGGCCCAGTTAAGACGCGAGGTGCTCGAAATATCCCATGAGATCGGGAAAAAGGATAAATTCGATCTGATTGTTTCCAAGGACGCGCTGCTGTACATGGATGCCGGGGTCGATATTACGCCCAAAATCATTCAGGCGCTCAACCAGCGGCACAATACTAAAAGCGGGCAGTAGAAAACAAATCGATCTCAAAAGAAGCTCACGGTCGCGAAGGGCGTTGTCCGCGTTGCTGGATTTCTCGCCCATTGAATGAAATTACGGTGAGTCTCCGCTTGGCGGGATTCAGCCTCGTCAAGATTGATAATTAGGTGCATCGTAAAAGACTCAAAATGCACGAACGACGTGTAGGCTGCGCTTTGGCGCTGCTATTCGCCGTCCGGAATGCTCAGTTTAATTTTTGCTGCGTTACTAAAATCGGTAATTTAAACTTCTTGCAGGGCGTGCAGCAATTCGGCCCGCGCATTAAGTGGACGGATGGCGTCCTGCCTCCTGTGATCGGCTGCACGGGATAAGGGCACTCATGGTGGGTGACATGGAAAAAACCCTGGCCGAATTGGCGTCAATTGTGGAAGGCTGCCATACCGGCGATGGACGGGTGCGCATACAAAAGGCGGCGCCTTTCGAAACGGCTGAATCCGAAGCCATTACGCTGGCCCGCAGCCCCAAATACCAGCGCTGTATAGCCGAAACCAAGGCAGGCGCTGTCATCGTGCCGGCTGATTTCGACTACCCCGGCCTTAACCTTCTAAAAGTTGATAACCCCTATGCCGCCTTTGCCCGGATTATCGCGGTCCTGCATCCACCCGCCCGCCCGGCAGCGGGCATTCATCCCTCCGTCCTTGCCGGCGAAGGCTTCCGGCATGGTGACGATACCGCCATCGGGCCGCGTGTAGTGATTGGTCGGGGTGTCGTGATCGGTGCTCGGTGCCGTATTTATCCCGGGGTGGTCATTGGTGATGACGTCGTCTTGGGAGACGACGTGTGTCTGCACGCCAATGTGACCATTATGAACGGATGCCGCATCGGCCACCGGGTCACCATTCAAGCGGGTAGCGTGATCGGCAGTGACGGATTCGGGTATGCGCCGGATGGCGAGCGCTATGTAAAGATTCCCCATACGGGTATCGTCCAGATAGATGATGATGTGGAGATCGGCGCCAACAACACGATCGACCGGGGAACTTTTGGCCGCACCCACATCCAACGCGGTGTCAAGACCGACAACCTCGTGCATATCGCCCACAATGTCGTGATCGGACCCGATTCAATTCTGGTGGCCCAAGTGGGCATATCCGGCAGTGCGACCTTGGGCCGGCATGTTGTCCTGGCCGGCCAGGTGGGGGTGACCGGGCATCTTCACATCGGTGACTATGTGATGGCCGGGGGAAAAACCGGTATTTCCAAGTCGGTGCCGGACGGCCAGATGATATCCGGTGCACCGGAAATGCCTCACAAGCTCTGGCTCAGAGTGCAGCGCATCATTCCACGCCTGCCGGATATACGCAAGAAAGTCAAATCACTAGAGAGACGCGTCCAACGCCTGGAAGGCGACCCTGGCGACGGCGCGACCAAGCACTAAGCAGAAAGGCCAAACGATGGGTACCGGGTTCTCAATCAAAGATATCATGCAGTATTTACCCCACCGCTATCCTTTTATCATGATCGATCGTGTCCTGGAACTGGAGCCCGGAAGGCGGATCGTCACCCTGAAAAACGTGACCATCAACGAGCCTTATTTCCAGGGGCATTTCCCGGATGATCCCATCATGCCAGGGGTCCTCATTCTGGAGGCCATGGCCCAGTCGGCCGGTGTCCTCACCTATAAATCACTGCCCGAGGACCGCCGCGAGGTGCTGATTTATTTCATGGCCATCGAAAAGGCCAAATTCAGGCGTATGGTGATACCGGGTGATCAGGTGCGCTTTGAAGTCGAGATTCTGAAACTCAGGCGCAAGGCCGTCAAAGGCGCCGGTAAGGCTTATGTCGATCATCATCTCGTGGCCGAGGCTGAGATGATGGCATCGATTGGAGAGAAATGATGATCCATCCCACGGCGATTGTAAGCTCCCGGGCCGTTATTGGGTCGAATGTGGAAATCGGGCCATATGCCATCATCGGCGCTAATGTGACCATTGGCGATGGCACCGTCATCGGGGCGCACACAACCGTCGATCCCTTTGTCGATATCGGGCCGGAATGCCACATTTTCCAGTTCGCTTCCGTTGGTGCGCTGCCGCAGGCAATCAAATTCGGCGGCGAAAAGACCTATGTCAAGATCGGCCGCCGGACGGTCATCCGTGAGTTTGCAACCGTTAACCGTGGGACCGGCTTCGGCGGCGGGGTTACTGAAGTCGGAGAAGAGAACCTGCTGATGGCCTATGTCCATATCGCGCATGACTGCAAAACGGGCAGAGGGGTGATTTTGGCCAACAATGCGACCCTGGCGGGACATGTGTGCATCGACGACTATGTGACGGTGGGTGGGTTGACGGCGATCCATCAGTTTGTACGCGTCGGCCGCCATGCCTACATCGGGGGCAAGTCGGCGGTGGTCAAGGATATCCCCCCCTACGTGATCGCCGCCGGCGACCGGGCCCGTTTGCACGGCTTGAATCGTGTCGGGTTGCGCCGGCATGGCCATTCGGAAAAAGCGATCGCCATGTTGAAACGGACTTACCGGCTGATTTTCCGCATCGGGATCACCCTTAATGAAGCCATCGAGCGGGTCAAAGCCGAAGTCGACCAGACACCGGAAGTCAAGCGCTTCATGGCGTTTATCAAATCTTCCCAGCGCGGGATCACGCGCTGACAGGCCGGCCGGTTTAGAACTTCGCGCCGCTCGCCGGCGCGCCTCAGAGGAGAACTATCCGTGGACGCTTCGACCAATGCCGCCAAACAACGGAGCCGCCCGCCGCGGGCTTCCCGTCCGGTCCGTGTGGCGGTGGTGGGTTCGGGATACCTGGGGCGCTTTCATGCCGAAAAATACGCCGCTTTCGATGGGGTGGATCTGGCAGGTATCGTGGATGTCGACTACGAAAAAGCAGCCGAAGTGGCGGCCCAATGCAAGACCCGGGCATTCTGCCGGCACGCGGATTTGATCGGCCGTGTCGATGCCGCCAGCATTGTCGTGCCCACGCCACTGCATTTCGCGATTGCCGGCGATTTGCTGAAGAACGGTATCGACGTGCTGATTGAAAAACCCATGACCACAACGCTGGCGGAAGCGCGGGAACTGATCGATATTGCTGAAACCGAGGGCCTGATTCTGCAGGTGGGCCACCTCGAGCGTTTCAATCCGGCCGTGGTGGCGGTGCGCGAACGCATCCGGAAGCCAATGTTCATCGAATCCCATCGCCTGGGCCTGTTCCAGGGACGGTGTACCGATGTCAGTGTTGTACTCGACCTGATGATCCATGATATCGATATCATTCTTAATTTCGTAGGGGCCGAGGTCAAGGCCATCCATGCCTCCGGTGCGGCTGTTGTATCGGATCACTGCGACATCGCCAATGCCCGGGTTGAATTTGAAACTGGTTGCGTGGCCAATATCACCGCAAGCCGCATATCCACCAAAAACCAGCGCAAAATAAGGCTTTTCCAGAAAAACGCTTATATTGCCGTCGATTTTGGTCAGCGTGAAATCACCCATATCCAGCAGACCGGCAATGCCGGCAGCACCCCGATTCCAGGCATGACGGTCGATCAGGTCTGCTTTCCCGAGGGCGACGCGCTGCAGGCCGAACTGCACGCTTTTGTGAATGCCGTGGCCACGCGTCGCGAACCCGAGGTGACCGGCGAGATGGGCTATCAGGCCCTGGAGATCGCCCTTAATGTCATGGAGCAGATTGATGGTGCCACCCGTCGCTTCGGTGCTTTCTAAGAAGCCCCGGCATCCTTCCATCATGATCGTAGCGGGTGAAGCCTCGGGGGACCTGCATGGCGCCAAACTGGCCGAGGCCCTGACAGCCATGCACCCCAGGCTGTCGCTCTTTGGCATCGGCAGTGAACGCATGCGCGCGGCCGGTGTACAAGTGGCGGTGGATTCCCGGCAGCTGGCGGTGGTGGGCATCACGGAAATCACCACCAAACTTCCCGGTATCCTGAAAGGCTGGCGTACGGCCTGCCGAATGCTTGCCGACTATCGTCCGGACCTGCTGATCCTCATCGACTTTCCGGATTTCAATCTGCGCCTGGCACGTTATGCCAAGCGTCTGCAAACGAAAGTGCTTTATTATATAAGCCCTCAGATCTGGGCCTGGCGTCGCCGGCGTGTTCAGCAGATCCGCCACCGGGTGGACCATATGGCCGTTATCCTGCCGTTTGAAGCGGATTTCTATCGCCATCATGGCGTCACGGTCTCGTTTGTCGGCCACCCTCTCATGGACCAGAAAGCGAATAT
>JASJCD010000268.1 GCA_030066135.1 Desulfobacterales bacterium
GGGGGCAAATTGGCCTGGAGAGCGAGGACGGCCGCGGTTCGACCTTCTGGTTTACCGCTTCCTTTACAAGAGAGCCGGGAAAAGTCGACGCTACGGAAGTATTGGCAGGTGATATTTCCCATCTCAAGGTTCTGGTGGTGGACGATATTGAAACCGCGCGGGATATCCTGGTTGAATATATCGCCTACTTTGGATGCCAGGTTTTTACGGCGACGGACGGTCAGGAGGCGCTGGGGATATTGACAGCCGCCGCGTCCCAGTCGTGTCCCTATGATCTGGTCCTCTCGGATGTCATGATGCCAATCATGGACGGCTATGGCCTGGCGGCCGCCATTCGGGAAAACGAGCATCTGAAGAACATGGCCATTATTCTTCTCACGGGGCTCGGCAACATCGGTGACGGTGAGAAATGTCGGCGGCTGGGTGTCGACGGTTATCTGCACAAACCGGTCAAAATCGAGGAATTGCACGAGGCCATCAAACTCGTGGCCGGGATCGAAAAAAGTGACATCGAGAAGACCCGTGACCTCGTTACCCGGCACACGATTATTGAAAAGCGCAAGAATTACGGGCGCATCCTTCTGGTTGAAGATTACCCCACCAACCAGCAGCTGGCCCTCCGCCATCTTAACCAGGCGGGATACAGTGTGGACCTGGTCGAAAACGGTGAAGATGCGGTCAATGCCGTCAAACACCGCGAGTATCGGCTCATTTTAATGGACATGCAGATGCCGGTGATGGATGGCTACAAGGCCACACGCGCCATCCGGGAGTGGGAATCGCGGCGCGCGGGGGACCAGGTTCTTCTCCGCCGTATACCCGTCGTGGCAATGACGGCGCACGCCATGACGGGCGATAAGGAAAAATGCCTCGAGGCCGGGGCGGACGATTATCTCTCGAAACCGTTGAAGAAAAATGACTTGTTGGGCGTGGTCGACAAATGGCTGGGCGCCAGGGTACAGCCCAAGGCCGAGCAGTCACCGCCGATGCGAATGCAGCCGCTGGACAGCCCGCAAGCGCCCATGAAGTTTGCACAGGCCGTCGCCGAATTTGACAATGACCACGCTTTTCTCATGGATGTCTTGTCGGGTTTTCTGGACAACGTCGGGGCCCGGATCCCGGTCATCCGCACAGCATTAGCGGACGGGGATGCCCCCGTGGTTGGGGCTGAGTGCCATGCGATAAAAGGCGGGGCGGCCAATCTGACGGCGGAAGATCTCGCCCGGGCGGCGGCGGGTCTGGAGACGATCGCCAGGTCCAACGACCTGTCGCCAGGCGAGAAGGCCCTCGATCACCTGGAAATCGAATACCAGCGGTTGGCGGGTTATGCCGACCGACAGTCATTGAAGGCGGTAGGAGGCGATCAGCCATGAAAGTGTTGGTGGCGGATGATGAACTGGTCAGCCGGCGTAAAATGGATCGGCTGCTGCAAGGGCTTGGCTATGAGACCCGGGTGGCTGAAGGCGGGGCCGAAGCCTATACGTTGTGGAAGAACGAACAGCCGCGCATCGTCATTACCGATTGGAATATGCCCGGGATGAGCGGTCTCGACCTGTGCCGCCGCATTCGATCCGAGGCCACCGAAGATTACACCTATGTTATTTTCGTGACGGGCAAAAACGATATCGAAGATGTCATTGTGGGCATGGAGGCCGGGGCGGACGACTATATCCGCAAACCCTTCAACCCGGGTGAGGTCAAAGTCCGGGTCAGGGCCGGTGAACGGGTGATCAACCTGCAAAGCAAGGAGACGGTTATTTTCGCCCTGGCCAAGTTGGCCGAATCCCGGGATGAAGATACCGGTAACCACCTGGAGCGCGTGCGCTACTATTCCAAGTATCTGGCCGAAGCATTGATGCAGATGCCGGGGCGCCCCCGGAGTTGGATATGCGCCTGGTGGAAAACATATTTCTGACCAGTTCCCTGCATGACATCGGCAAGGTCGGAATCCCCGATTATATTCTGCTGAAACCGGGACGGCTCGACGACAAGGAATTCAGCATCATGAAATCGCATACCGTCATCGGTTTTGAGACCCTCGAGGAGGCCCTGCAGAAAACCCCGGAAGCCAGCTATTTGCACGTGGCCGCCGAGATTGCCCGCCACCATCATGAAAAATTCGACGGCAGCGGTTATCCCGACGGACTGTCCGGTGATCGCATTCCGGTTGCCAGCCGCATCTTCGCGCTATCGGATGTCTATGACGCCCTGGTGTCCAAGCGGCCGTATAAAGAGCCATTTACGCATGATCGCGCGCGCAGTATCATCTTCGAGGGCCGCGGCAACCACTTTGATCCCATGGTGGTCGATGCCTTCCTGGCATGTGAACAGCGTTTTATAGAGGTATGCGAACACTATCGATCATAGGCGCATGCCAACGCTCCATTTTACCCTGGATTTCAGAATGGGATGGATCGCATGAAAATACTAATCGTTGACGATGAAATGGTCAGCCGTCGAAAAATGGAGATCATCATGCGGGAGTATGGTGAATGCCAGGCGGTGGAAAACGGCAATGCCGCCATCCGGGCCTTCACCGAAGCCATCGAAGCCGGAACCCCATTCGATCTGATAACATTGGACATCTCTCTGCCGGACATGGAGGGCACCACGGTGCTGAAGATGATCCGGGAGCTGGAAAAGGGCAACACCCTCCCGCACGACAGGCGCGTCAGAGTGTTGATGGTGACGGCCCACGGGGACAAGGAGATCGTAATGACATCGATTGCGGCCGGTTGTGATGACTATATCGTCAAACCGTTCACCCTGGACACCATCACCCAGAAGCTCGAAAAAATAGGCCTGGAGCATCCAGCCGCCTGATTGTTTCTATCCGCTTTTCCTTCCAGAAGGTTGGCGCCGCCAGCCCACGAATCCGGTACGGTCATTGTCCTTGGCGCCTGTCGTGGGACCGTTCGTGCGGGAATCCTCCAGGGGTCTAATCGCGCCAGATACCCCGGTGCCATTTGACGAGGCTGTCGGAGAAAAAACGATCCACCAAACCCGTCCGGGCGGCCAGGCGGACCGTTTCCGAGGAAGAGCCGCCTTCCAGCGAAGGGGCAACGGTGGTGCCGCCCGCGGCTTTGATGCTTTTAAAACCTTCCACCCCGTCGCCGTCGTTGCCGCTTAAAATGAGACCGATCGCCGCCCGACCAAATATGCGGGCGGCGGCATCCATCAAACGATCGGCCGCCTTCCCATTGGACGCTTCGGACATATCCGATGCCATGAAGGCCAGTTCATTCTTGCGCTCAGCCAGGGATAGAGAATCCCGTGCCGCAATCAGATAACAGACGCCCGCCGCCAGCCTTTCACCGCTGCGGGGGCGTTTGACGGGAACCGGGCAGAAGGTGGCGAGATATTTGGCAAAAGCGTCGACATGCGCGGGATCGGACTGCAAAGTGACGAGAAAACCTTCGGTGTCGTGAAGTTCCATCCCCGCGAGCATCGCCAGCAGGGCACGATAACCACCTTCGGCGGCGGTGGCCACGAGGACCGTGTGGCCGTCCCGCAGCGGGGGCATCGCTTTGGGCGGCGGACAGCAAGCCGGCGGCCGCAGCAATTTGAGATCGCTGTGATTGATGTGGTGGGCGTTCAGCACCTTGGATTCCAGGCGTTCAAGCTGTGGGTCAATGTCAGTGCCCGCCATGCGATTGGGTTTGTCGATGAAGTCCACGGCGCCAAGTCGCAAGGCTTCGAAGGTCTCCCAGGCACCATCGCGGGTCAAGGTGCTGACCATGACAACGGGCGTCGGCTGACGGATCATGATATGTTTCAGTGCTGTAAGCCCGTCCATGATGGGCATGCACACATCCATGGTAATGACATCCGGGCGGAGGTGTTCGTTGAAGGCAATGGCATCCTGCCCGTTTTCGGCCTCCTCGATGGCGGCAATCCCCTCACACCGGGATAAATGATCACCAATCGCTTTGCGCATGACCTTGGAATCATCCACCACCAGAACGGTCAATCCCCGACTATCTTGGGGGCCGCCGGTGATTGGTCCCTGATCCACCGGGGTAAGGCTCGCCTGCGAGGAGGTGTCTTGCGTGTCATCTTCCTCAGGGCATGGCGCATGGCCTTCACCTTCGTCCTTGAGGCGCATCCCTTCCATCAGGATGCTCATCAGGTCCTGGTGGATGCGTCGCTCGGCCTTTTTCTGCGGCGGCGGGTTGATCGTAATCTTGGGGTCATCCACGGCCAGCATGGCATAGGCGGCTTCCTCGCCCGTCTGCGATCCAAAAACCGCATCGATCAACTCGCCCTCTTCGGTGTTGAAGAAGCCCTTGCCCCCCTTACCGTCGGAAACCTCCAACAGGCAGCTTTTTTCCTCCCACTGGATGAGTTGCAGAAAGTTGGGAAGCGAAATCCCCTTGACCGTGCATTTGTCGTCAAGGGTCTTTAGCGTGCGCTCGATGGCGGCGATCAACGCCTGGTAATCGATGGGTTTCTCGATCACCTGCACCTGGTGCGCTTCGGCCAGATGCGTTTCGACTTCTTGCGTGTTGTAGGCGGTCATCACGACGGCGGGGATATTGGGGTAGGCGTTGTTCAGGTGGGTGAGCAGTTCGAAGCCGTCCATCTGCGGCATGTTCAGATCGGTCACCACCATGTCGATCTGACCCTGCGCCAGTTGCTCCAAAGCCTCCAGACCGTTCTGAGCGGTGCGGATGTCAAATTGACCGGAATGGGCCCTGAGCTTGCGGGCAATCAATACTGTGGTCGTCTGATCATCGTCGACTAACAAAACCGTATGCATGGTGATTCGAGCTCCTGACATGGCCCGCCCTGAAACAGACAGCCACTGGCCGCCATCAAATCGTTTGCTGACACTAGATGCTATCGGCCATCGCATTGAATCCTTTACAGGAAATTTGTGAAATACCGGACCATGCCCGGATCACGTCACGGATGGTCTCCCCCCCACCGAAACCACCCATATGACGCTCCGGCCTTATTATTTGAGGTTTGAAATCAGAATTCGCGGTATTGGCTTGCAGGATCGGCCATCCACGGGCACCCCCATAGATCCGGGGGCGCCCCGTTGCCACTCGCAGACCGATGCAGTATGCTGCGGCTGCGCATTTCCCGATTCGATTCGCGCCACACACAAAGGATTCTTGGCTGGATCTAACAAGCCAATTCTCAATGTCATTCCAGGCGGGCATGCGGCATGAAGGATGATCGATGACAACCCGGAACAAAGGTCCGTCAACAGGCACCCTGGGCACCTTCGCCGGTGTATTCACGCCCAGTATCCTCACGATCCTGGGCATCATTCTGTTCCTGCGCCTGGGTTATGTGGTGGGCGAGGCCGGACTGGCGCGGGCGCTGGTGATCATGGCCCTGGCCAATGCCATTTCGGTCCTGACCAGCCTTTCGCTGTCGGCCATCGCCACCAACCTGAACGTCAAGGGCGGCGGCGATTATTATGTCATCTCGCGGACCCTGGGGCCGGAATTCGGCGGGGCCCTGGGATTCGTTTTGTTTCTGGCCCAGTCCGTCTCGATTGCCTTCTACTGCATCGGCTTCGGCGAAGCCCTGGTGGTTCTACTCCCGCCGGACGGGACCGTGAGCCCCCGACTGGCGGCGGCGCTGGCGGTGACGGCCCTGTTCGTCCTGGCCTGGCTGGGAGCCGACTGGGCGACCCGCTTCCAGTATATGGTCATGGCACTCCTGGTGGCTGCCCTGGCCTCCTTCTATGCGGGTGCGTTCGCGGCCTGGCAACCGTCACAGATCCTGCTCGACTGGCGCGCACCCGCGGGGGCGCTGCCCTTCTGGGCCGTGTTTGCGATTTTTTTCCCCGCGGTCACCGGCTTTACCCAGGGGGTCAGCATGTCCGGAGACCTCAGAGATCCCGGCCGCAGCATACCGCGGGGCACCTTTCTGGCGGTGGGGATTTCGATTCTGGTCTACTTCTCGGTGGCGGTGTTGTTTGCCGGGGTGCTGTCCCAAGACCAGTTACGGGGCGACTACGGGGCCATGAAGCGCGTGGCGCATTTCGGTGTCCTGGTGGATGCCGGCGTGATCGCGGCCACGCTATCTTCGGCCATGGCCTCTTTTCTGGGCGGTCCGCGTATTCTCCAATCCCTGGCGGCCGACCGCATCTTCGGGTTCCTGAATCCCTTTGCCAAGGGCGCCGGACCCGCCGGCAACCCGCGGCGGGCGGTCCTGCTCTCCGGCGCGATCGCCTACGCCACCGTGGCCCTGGGCAACCTCAACCTGATCGCGCCGATCGTGTCCATGTTTTTCCTGATCTCTTACGGTTTGCTGAACTACGCCACCTACTACGAGGCCCGGGCCGCCAGCCCTTCCTTCCGTCCGCGTTTCCGTTTTTTTCATCCCCGGCTCAGCCTGGCCGGCGCCTTGGGGTGTCTGACCGTCATGGTGGCCATCGACTGGCAGGCAAGCGTGGTGGCCCTCTCGATTCTGTTCGCCATTTTCCAGTACATCCGGCGCACGGCCGGCCCCTCC
>JASJCD010000014.1 GCA_030066135.1 Desulfobacterales bacterium
GTCAGGTAGAGGGCCACGCAGGCGCCCACTTCAAAGAGCAGCGAAGTGGTGCCCGGCTGCACGATAAAGGGATAGGGCAGCCGCCAGGGGCGCCCCACATCGTAGTGCAGGGCGAAGACGACCAGGGCGTAGCCCAGAAAGGCCGTCAGGATGGCGGGCCGCACGGCCGAGTGAAAACGTTTCAGCCCAAAGATGTAACAGGCGGCCGAGGTGACGTATCCGCCGGCGGCCAGGGCGACACCGACCAGGAGATCAAAACCGATCCAGAGGCCCCACGGGTTGTTATCTGACAGGTTGGTGACCGCCCCAAGCCCCCCGGTGAACCGGAGTACAGTAACGATGCCGCCGACCAGCAGAATCAACCCGGCGACCATGTTGAACGGGGTGAACAGGCTGCCGCCGGTTGTGGTTTTTGTATCGGACATCAGGAATCCTCCTCCGTTTGCTTCGGTTCAGAATCGTCTTGGGCCTCGTCCGCCGCACCCTCCTGTTCCTTGGCGGCGGCTTCCTCCTGTTCCTTGGCCGCTTCCTCTAGCGCTTTCTTGACCGCCATGTTGATGGCCGTTTCCTTCTCCTTCTCCTTCATGGCGAGCACCTTCTCAAGCTCGCTCTTGGATTCTTCCTTGCTGGCGGCAACGGCCTGGGCCACGGCATCGGCCTGCTCTTCCTGGGCGATCTTGTCCTTGCGTCTGGAAACGGCATAGATACCGGTCAGCAGGACCGGCCACAACCCGACCACGATGGGCACGGCGCCTAAAGCACCGGCGGTGAGCGCCGGTGCCGGTGTCACCCCCAGGTCTTCGCGCATGCCGAGTTCGCTAAAAGGGGCTCCGGCGATATAAAGCCAACTGGTGCCACCCATCTCATTTTCACCATAGATGTGGTCGACATAACGATCCGGCTGACGCCGGATGCGCTCCCGGGCGATGTGCAGCAGGTCCTCCCTTTTCCCGAAGGTCAGCGCTTCGGTGGGGCAGACCTCCACGCAGCCCGGCAGTTTGCCTTCCACCAGGCGCGGATGGCACAGGGTGCATTTCATCACCCGCGGGGTCAGCGCCTTGTCGTATTCATAGGTGGGAATTTCAAAGGGGCAGGCAATCATGCAGTAGCGGCAGCCGACGCAGACCGATTCGTCGTAAATTACCGCCCCCTCCTTGGTCTTGGTGAAGGCGTTGACGAAACAGGCCGAGGCGCAGGCCGGCTCCAGGCAGTGATTGCACTGGTCTTTGACGTATTGGGGCATCTGTCCCTGGGCCTCGGTCTCGAAGCGGTTGACAATCGTATACGTCTTGGCGTCGGTCCGCCGCTTCTGATCGAGCACCGTCAGATCCTTGAAAGACTGCTCCGGGGGCGGCAGCTGGTTGACGCTGTTGCAGGCCGCTTCGCAGGACCGGCAGCCCACACAGCGCACCACGTCGTGCAGCACCCCCATGCTGTCCGGGAAGCCTTCGAAGTGTTTGTTCGATGCAGCATGCGCGGATTTGCCGACCGTGGCCCCCAGGCCTGCTGCGCCCATCCAACCCAAAAATTTTCTCCGTGATATGGCCATGTTTATTCCTTAAGCAGTTGCACCCGGTTTAAATTATTTCTCCTTGTGGCATTCCGTACAGGCCGCAAGCTTTTCGAGACCCATTTCGGCGTGGCAGCCCATGCATTGGATGTGGTAGGCGCCGAGCAGCCCGGGGGTATGCGGCTGGTTTTCCATGAACGGCTTGCCGTGGCAGCTGGCACACTGCGGCGGCTTCTTGGAAGGGATGCTTTTGTGATGGCAGCCCTGGCAGATCGTGTTCTGGTCCGCGTGATAGTAGGCCGCAATTTTGTTGTCGCCAATACCCTTGACCAGGGTCTTGACCATTTTGCGATGCGGCATTTCCACCGGCCCATATTGTTTCTGCAGCTTGTTGATGATCACCTTTTCGGGGATATCCTCATCCGCATAGGTCCCCTGCACCGGAACGCGTTGTTCCAGCAGCTTGGCGGCCATGGCGTTCTCCTCGGGCGTGCCTTTGATGTCGGCGCCCGACGGCGCACCCTCCATATGGCAGGCCAGGCAGGAGGCTGTGTCCTGTTTGAGCCCCTTGCGGATGAATACATGGCAGCCGGCACAGTTTTTATCATCTGTGGCTTTGGTGTGACATCCGATGCAGCTGGATTCGGCGCCGACCTGATGCATGGCCTGGCCGAGCTTGATATAATTGCCCTCCTTGGCGCCGTTGACCGTGTGGCACTCGGCGCAGGACCCCAAACTGGCATGATGACAGACCCGGCAGGAATTGTTGGCGGCTTCGTGAACCTTGTGATTGAAAGGCACCGCCTTGGAGCGAAGGGCGCCCTCGGGGGTCAGGGCGGATTTGACACCGGTCTTGACGAACAGCGTGTCGGCCTGACCGCGCTTCAAGCGCGGTACGTCTTCCACCACCGCGATTTCAAGCTGCTTATCGGGGTCGTGGCAGCTGCTGCATTGGATCGGACCGGCTTCGGCCTTGGGGTTCTTGGCCATGGTCTCCTGATGGCAGCTGATACAGGCGGCATGGGAAGCCTCCCGATTGGAAATGCGGTTCTCCTCGGTCTGATCCTTGTGGCAGTAAACGCAGGCGCCTTCCTTGCCCTCCACGTAGACCAGCTTTTTGGCTTTTTCATCGTACTCGTGGTGGCATAGCTTGCATTCATTGTTGAGTTTTTTGCTGTGGCGGTAATGCAGGGACTTGTCCAGCCCGATGTCCTTCCAGTTGGAGGCCGCCGTCGGCACTTTGGCGTGGCATCCGCCACAGGTGACCGGACCGCTTTTTTCACCGGCCGACATGGTTTCATTGTGGCAGACGATACAGTTGTCGTGGTAGACCAGCATGGTGCTGTTGCGGTCCACGTCTTTGAGGCGCATGTACTTGGGCGACATCCGCCCTTTCTCGTCCTTTAGATGACAGGCGGAACAGTCCTTCCCCTGCTTCATGAGCGCCTCGGTGTGTTGATCGTGGCGATAGATCACCATCGGGCGCTGCAGGCGGCCGAATTGTTCGAGTGCATCGATGGGGATTAAATCGGCCCGCAGCTCAGCCCCCGGTGCCGCGCTCCGCTCGACGGCCCAGCCAACGGCGCCGGAGATCAGAACAGCGACCAAAACAGCAGCAATCCCGGTTCCTCTCAGAAGCCTCTTTCCCTTCTCCATGTTTTGTTTCCTTATCAATGTTCCCTGATATTTATAAAATGACATCAGAACCGGGCGACGGGCTCGTCCGGCACCAGGTCCTTGATGGTCGTCTCATCGTATATATTGAAAACCGCCTCGTTCACCCGGCTCCACAGAGAGGCGAAGGCACAATTGTTTTCAAAGGGACACTGCCTATTGGATATACAGCTCTGGCATTCTTTAAGGTCCGGCTCACCCTGAAGAAAACGGACCACGCTGCCGACGGTGATATCCTCCGGCTGGCGGAGGAGGAAATAGCCGCCGTAATAGCCGCGCTTGGCATCGACCAGGCCGCTGCCTTTCAATTGTCCGAGGATGACTTCCAGAAACCTGAGGGGAATCGCCTGCGCCTTGGCGATTTCAGAGACCTTGACCGGCCCCTTTCCGACCTGCCTGGCAAGCTCTACGATGGCGCGGAGGGCGTATTGATTTCGCTGGGTTAGATACATCCACCTGCTTTCTTGACTTATTTGGTCGGGAATATTCTCGACCCTTTTAGTCGAGAAAGCAAAATCTTGTCAATACAATTTTTGACCTCCATCGATTTTTTTTAATTCACTAATGATTTCATTGATTTAATTTTTATACACACGATTATGTAGAAAACATGGGCAGAACTGAGTATAGAGAGGAAAATCGAGAATACGACGATTGTGAGGGTGAGGATTGACCGGCGGCAACGTACACACCGGCAGTGGAAATGAAAGCCCAAAAAAAGGGGACCGGACCGATGCCCGCTCCCCTCTGGAAATCTGAAAACGAAAAGGATTAACGCTTGGAGAACTGAAAACGTGCCCGCGCACCGCGCTGGCCGTATTTCTTGCGTTCCTTGGCCCGGGCGTCGCGCTTGACGAATCCGGCCTTTTTCAGGGGCCCCCGAAAATCGGGGTTGGCCTCGATCAGGGCACGGGTAATACCGTGGCGAATGGCGCCGGCCTGTCCGGAGATGCCCCCACCGACCACCCGTACGCGAATATCGTAGGTCGTGGTGGTATTGGTCAGTACGAGGGGCTGATACATATCCGCTTTGGCCGTTTCGATCCGGAAATATTCGTCCACCGGCCGGCCATTGATCACGATGTTGCCACTGCCGGGTTTCATCCAGGTGCGGGCGACTGCCGTCTTACGTCTTCCCGTGGCGTAGAATGTGTTTTCCATGTTTCCTTCAATCCCTGATAGCAGGTTAAAATATTAAGGCGACGATCAGACCGCCACGGTTTCAGGCTGCTGGGCCTCATGGGGATGTTCGCTGCCGCTGTAAACCTTGAGTTTTTTAAACATTTTGCGTCCCAGCCGGTTTTTGGGCAGCATGCCCTTGACCGCGAAACGGACCAGGTCTTCAGGGCGTTTTTCCCAAAGTTTGCGGGCCGTGATGGACTTCAGCCCGCCGATATAGCCGCTGTGGCGATAATAGGTCTTCTGCTCCCACTTTCGGCCGGTCAGCGTGATTTTGTCGGCGTTGATGACAACCACCCAATCCCCCGTATCAACATGGGGTGTGAAGGCCGGGTTGTGTTTACCCCGCAAATGGCTGGCCACCTTGGTGGCCAGGCGTCCCAGTACGGCACCCTCGGCATCGATGACAAACCACCGGCCCTGATTGTCGGCGTCTTTCGCCATAACGGTATATTTTTTCACTGTATTTCTCCTGTCGGTATTAGAATCAGAGACTATTAATGAATTTATATGTGGCTGTCAATAAAAATTTTCCATTGGTTTTTGCCTTTGTCCTTCCCGTAACCGGCCATCACCCCGCCGTCCGGTTTGACTTGACCTGCCGATTTGCCTATAGCCTTGTAAGCCCCTGTGAAAGGCACGTCGCATGGCCGCGGACCAAGTCGAAATCGAAGTCAAATTCATCGTCACGGATATGGCGAAGGTGCGCACCCGCCTCATGGAAATGGGTGCCACCTCCCGCGGCGAAGTATTTGAAACCAACTACCGCTATGACGATCACGCCGGGCGTCTGCGGGCCGCAAATTGTCTTCTGCGCCTGCGCCGGGACCGGCAGGCGCTGCTGACGTACAAACGCCCCCGCCAGGACGGGGGCGCGGAGTTTAAAATTTATGATGAATTCGAAGTCGTCGTGGAAGACTTCGAGGGGATGCACCGCATCCTCACAGCCATGGGGTTTCTATGCGTCCAGATCTATGAAAAACGGCGCGAGGTCTTCAAGCTGGCAGATGTTATGGTTTGTGTTGATTGCCTGCCGTTTGGTGACTTTATCGAGATCGAAGGTCAGCCCGAAGGAATTCGGGAAACCGCCCGCCGGCTCCAATTCCCCTGGAAGCGACGCATTCTGACCAATTACCTGCACATCTTCGAGACGCTGCGCCAAAACCTCAATCTGGCTTTTCGCGACCTTACGTTTGCGAATATCCCCACGGTACCGCCTGAAGCACGCCGCATCATCCGTCAATTCGAAGCCGGGTAGAATCCCTGCGCGGTCTTATCCCTTGAAGCCGCCGCCAGGTGTTCGTAAATTGCAAGCCGTTTTGGCGGTAGGACGCGCCCGATCTCTGTGGCACGGGGGGGCCCCCAGCGGGCGGGGTTTACGGGAATCGACAGCCCCGGTAGGCGCGCTTCACGTCGGAGCCCCCTGCCCGGACAAGCCTCATAAGTCGATCACATCTTTGGCGGGCGCCGAGATCTTCTTTTCATGATAACCGCCCGTAGTCCCCAGCTGGCTGACGTCGGCATTGAGGATACCGCCTTCCTGGACCACCAGATTCTTGCAGATCACCTTGCCACGGCATTGTCCGTTGGGCAGGATGATCAACTCATCCGCGGCCTGGACTTCACCGTCGAAACGGCCGCCCACGGTCATGCGCTTGATCTGCATATCGGCCTTGACCGTCCCCTCTTCGGCGATGGTGACCGTATCCCCTGTTACCTTGCCGCTCAGGCGCCCCCTGATAAGCAGTTCACCGCTGAATTCGATGCTGCCCTCGACGGCAATGCCGTCGTCGATAATCGATAAACTAGTCTTCTTGGCCACCCTGAGACTCCTGTTCGCTGTTGGAGGGTATGTTTAAAATGGGATTGCTCGTCTGACCGGCAGCCGGCTCAGATGCTGCGGGTTGGGGCGGCTGCGCTGCAGCGGCCGGATTCGGCGGTGGTGTCGCAACAACTGGTTCTGGTGGTGGTGCCACGGGGGCCGGTTTTGGCAGCGGTGCCACGGCAGACGGTTTGGGCGGTGGTGCCACGGCAGACGGTTTGGGCGGTGGTGCCACGGCAGCCGGTTTGGGCGGTGGTGCCTCCGGCACCTTGACGGCCACTTCGAACGTTTTTTCCTGCAGCAATTTGCCCTTCATATCGAAGACAAAGACATCGGCGGTGTCAAAACGAAGCCCCGGTTCGGCGACTTTACGCTTGAGGTTGAGGCGCATGAAACGCGAGATGGAAAACCGTCGGCCACGATTGCCGCGGGGCCGGTCATTCTTGAGGGGTACCGGGGGCAGACTCAGGCGGGGTGATGTTGCACCTTCCGAGGACGACAGCACGACGACCGCACGTCCCTGGGCCTGGGTGCTGCCGGTATTGCGGATAACAAATTCGGTCGCAAGGGTCTTCTCAGACACCTGATAGGCAACCTTCAATTTCTCCACCGCGACGCTGATTACGGGTGGCGGTTTGACCGCCTTGACCGGGGCCGGCGGCGAAGGTTTTTCTGTCTTTTTAACCGCTGCAACGGGCGCCGGCTTGGTGGCCGGAGGCACAATCGGATCGTCTTTTACGGGTGCTGACACTTTGGCCCTGGAGGTCGGCGCCGGGCGGGTCGGGGCTGCCCGGTCCGGTTCAGGGGGTGCGATGCGGGATTCGGCTTTAACCGCCCGGGCCAGCAGCAATTCCTTCTGGTGCTCGGCTTCCGCCAGCTGGCCCGTCAGGTTTTCAATCCGCTGCTGCAGCGCCTGCTGGGTTTGAAGGCCCTCGACATAAAGCCAAGCGGCCCCGGCGGCGATCAGCACGGACCCAATCGCCACACCGATGCCGATCCATAATTTCTGATGAAATTTACGAATCGTACGGATGTGCCCATGCCCGTCAACCATCAGGACGGTGCGGCTGGTTTCGTTGGCGGATGTCGTGGAATTTGCTTTCATCTGCTCCTGAATTCGACTTTTGGCGATGTCGCCTCGCGCTTTGCCCACGCCGTAACGCTTCGGCCGGACCTGAATCGGCCCGGACCTCAGACCTGGCTGGTGTGGCCGGGCGCCGTCAGCCGAAGGGCGGTTACCGCACAACCGGTATCGACCTGGTAGCGATCACGCGCGCTGCCCTGATTCACAGCGATCTCGAGTGTCTGGCGGCTGCCGAGGATGGCCAGCGTTTGCCCCGGCAAGGCCTCTTCATAGGCATCGTGCAGGTGGGTTGTCAATTGCCCACCAATATCTATCTGAAATAATTGTTTAGGGTTATCTCTCAACCACCTGTCCAGCAGGTCTCTGCCGATATTGGTGATCAGGTTGCCGAACCGATCGATGGAAACGACCAGCCCGCGCAGACGGCCGTCCGCGCCCATTTGCGGCACCCCGTTCTTCAGGCGCACGATCGCGTCGCCGCTGATTTCGTCCCCCAGTTGGGCCGGATCGCCGCCGCGGGCAACAAACGCCGCCGCAGGCGCCATGATGTCGCGGCCGTGAAAGGTCGCACTGATACGCGGGCTGAAAAGGCGCCGGTTGGCAATCTCACGGATCGGCCCCAACCCGGCGGTTTGCGCGATCCGTGTCAAAAGACCGTTGTCCGGGCAAATAAACCGGTGGCCGCCCGCTTCGGCAAATAGGATGCGGCGCTTTCCGCCCACGCCGGGATCCACCACCAGCAGATGCAGCGATTCCGGGGGAAAATGGCGAAAGGCCGCTTCGATCATGAAAGCCGCCTGAACCACATTATGGGGTTCGATCCCATGGCAGAGGTCCACAATCCGTGATGCCGGCGCCGCCGCTAGAATGACCCCTTTCATGACGCCGACATACTCGTCCTGCAGGCCGAAATCCGTCGTGAGGCTGATGACCGCCATGGTCCCCTCCGCTATCGCCGGCCGACCCTATCGCGAGTCCGCAACTAGAACAACCTCTGCTGTTGGGTCGTCATGCCCAGATGCCGGTAAGCGGCCTCCGAAGTCCGGCGACCGGAGGAGGTCCGCATGAGAAATCCCAGTTTCAGGAGGTAGGGTTCCACCACGTCCACGAGCGTATCCGTCTCCTCCTGCAGGGTTGCCGCCAGGGCCTCGATCCCCACCGGCCCGCCGTTGTAATAGGTGATGATCGTTTTCAGATAGCGTCGGTCCAGTTTGGTCAGCCCGTGGTCATCCACCCCTTCCAGTTTCAGCGCCGCGTCGACGGTCGCCGATGTGATCCGCCCGTCCGCGCGCACTTGACTGTAATCCCGCACCCGCTTGAGCAGTCGATTGACGATCCGGGGGGTGCCGCGGCAGCGACGGGCCAGATCGGAAGCCGCCTGCGCCTCGATGGGCACGTCCAGAAGCTGCGCCGACCGGAGGGTGATTTTGACCAGATCGTCCAGTTCGTAGAAATCAAGGCTGCGGATGATGCCGAAACGGTCGCGCAGCGGCGCCGAGAGCAGGCCCACCCGTGTGGTGGCCCCCACGAGGCAGAAATGCCGCAGGCGGTAGCGATGGCTGCGGGCGTGCACCCCTTTGTCGAAAACAAAGTCGATGGCAAAATCTTCCATGGCCGGGTAGAGCAGTTCCTCCACCGTTTTGGGCGTGCGATGAATCTCGTCGACAAACAGGATATCGCCCTCTTTGAGATGCGTCAGCACGCCGATCAAATCACCGCCCTTCTCCAGCGCCGGTCCCGAGGTCACCGTCAGTTGCCCACCGGTTTCATTGGCGATGATGTGGGCCAGCGTGGTCTTGCCCAGTCCCGGAGGACCGTGGAAGAGGACATGGTCGATCGGTTCGTTGCGCAGACGCGCCGCTTCGATGGCAATCCGCAATGTTTCCACCGTCTTGTCCTGCCCCACGTAGTCCGCAATGGTCTCCGGGCGCAGGGACAGGATATCGGACTCCCGGTCCTGTGCGGTTTCCTGGGGCGTCAACACCCCTTTACGGTCGGAGGAATAGGTCAGGATATCGTCACTCATGCAAACTCTTCGCCCCGGTAGATTTCATCGAATAATTCTTCCGGACTGCCAATCGCGGGATTGCGCTTCAGCGCTTCATCCACCATACGCTTGGCGTCTGTGGGTTTGTGCCCCAGCTGCTTCGTCAAGACATCCAGTACCAGGCCGGCGAAATCTTCTTCCGGCGCCGGCGTCGGCGCTTCACCTTTGCGAATCAGCGCGAATTTGTCCATTTTACCGGCCAGCGTGGCGATGATCTTCTGAGCCGTGCGATTGCCGATGCCCTTGAGTTTCTGCAGCGCCTTGACATCTTTCTTTTCGATTGCACGGGCGATATCGCGCACCGGCATGCTAAGCGCCTTGACCGCTTTCAACGGTCCGATATCTTCCACCGAAATAAAACGCTGGAAAAACTCCTTCTCGACTTCCAGATTGAAGCCGATCAGGGTCGGTTTGGGCTGACGCTCGGTCTGGTGGTAGAAGATGTGCAACACGACCTCGTCCCCGGCAGCTTTGTCGTGCAGGGTTTCCATCACAACGGCAGGCAGAAGAACTTCGTATCCGATCTGGTTGGCCAGAACCAGGACCCGGTCCTCGTCCTTCTTGATGAGAGGGCCTTGTATATATGCAATCACGCGTTTATTCCTGCCGGTCGCCGTCAGCCGGCCTGCCGGTAGAGACCGATCAGGGCCAGGCCAAGCGCGTCTGAGGCATGGTCGGGACGTATGCGTTGATCATGCTTCAGTGTGTGGCGCACGGCTTTTTCGAGCTGCCTTTTGCTGGCATTGCCGTTGCCGGTCAACACCTGTTTGGCCTCCCTGACCGGGATTTCCTTCACAGCAACGCCGACATGGCAACCGGCCAGCAGAACGACCCCGGTAACCTTGCCTAAAGTGATACCCGATTGGGGATATTTCTCCAGTGAGAAGACGTCTTCGACGATCATCTGATCGGGCATCTCACGGCGCAGAATAGCATGCAACTTGGAGTAGATCCGCTCGAGGCGCCGTGCTTGGGGGTCACTTTGCGAGGTGGTTATGCTGCCGAAAGCGTACCCGTCGACGTGCATCCCCTGCCCCCACACAATGCCTATGCCGGTATCGGCCAAGCCCGGATCAACGCCGATGACTTTCATTGCCAAAGATTATTCGCTTTGCCTGTGGATGCCGCCATCCGGCACCCCGACGATTACCAGGGTGCGCCGCCACTGCCGGCTGGCGCGATGGGAGACGGGTCTCTCTTAGGGCTTCAACTTTTGGGCCGCGGCCTTGGCTTCGGTCGATTTCGGATAGCGGTCCATCAGTTCCTTGAAGATCAGTTTGGCATTGTCCGCATCGCCCAGCGCGGTAAAGGCCATCCCCTGTTTCAGCAACGCGGCCGGCACCTTGTTGCCTTGGGGATACTGCTCGATCACTTTCTGATATTCCAGAATGGCCTTTTCGTACCAACTTTGGCGGTAGTAGGTTTCGCCAATCCAGAACTGCGCATTGTCCGCCTGGTCCGATTTGGGAAACTTCTTCAGCAGGTTTTCGAAAGCGGCCCGCGCACCGTCATAGTCTTCGCGGTCAAAGGCCTGCTTCCCCTGCGTATAAAGCGCCACGTCTTCCGCCGCCGCCTGGCCGCCAACCGGTATGCCCCGTGCCGGCGCACTGCTGCCGCCGGCCTTGGCGCCCCGCACGTCAAGGTAGGCCTCCATCTTGGCCAATCGTTTTTCCTGGGCGATCAGGCGCGCATCCAGGTCTGAAAATCCTTTCTGGGAGCGGTAGTCAGTCTCCTCCACCCGGCCTTTAAGCGCCTGCAGATCCTCACGAATACGGCGGACTTCGGCCCGGATGGCCGCGCTCTGATCCCGGAGATTCTGATCCTTCTCGGTACTGTTTTGTCCGACGTTGCTGAGTTGCCCCTCCAAGGTCGTATACTTCTGCTGGAGATCGTTATACTTGCGTTCCAGCGTGACGGTGCGGCTGTCAAGTGTCACGACGTCCTGTTGGGCGGCACACCCGATAAACATGGCCATCAAAGTGCAAACGCAAACGATATTTGTTTTCATGGTGCTGTCCTGATCCTCAAATCCAAGATGTGCTGGTTCGCTGTCGGCCTTGATCCCTGGCGGCTCTTGGCGGTGAGTGGGCACCTGTAAAAAAAATCTGCCCGCCGGTCGATGGCGGGCAGATTATCGGTTCCCAATGTTTTTCCATCCGCCGGCGCCGGTTGGCCATCATTCAGGCCGCACGGGCACGGACTGCCTGGGATTTATTTGATTACAAACTGCGAGCGCCGGTTCTTGGCCCAGGCCTCTTCGTTGCTGCGCGGATCGAGCGGCCGCTCCTCCCCGTAGCTGATCGTCGACAGGCGTGCGGATGAAGTCCCCAGGTCGACCAGGTAGGCGCGGGCGCTTTCGGCCCGGCGTTCACCCAGTGCCAGGTTGTATTCGGCCGTACCGCGTTCGTCGCAATGGCCTTGAATGACCGCTGACACGCCGGGGTTATCATTCAGCCAGGCGGCTTTGCGTTTCAAAATATTCTGCGCCATCGGAGACAGGGCGGCACTGTCGAAGGCATAGGGAACGTGTTCGCTCAAAAACTGGTTGCGCGCCATTTCTTTGGCCCGGTCAGCCCCAGACGTATCGGCCGCAGGGGCCATAGGTTTTTTGGGCGCTTCGGACGGGGTGGTCGTCGTGGTCTCGGTCTGCTGCCCCCCGGTCTGGGTAGCGCACGACACCATCGTCATCAGGCCGGGCACCACCAGCACCAGTGTCAGGATTATCCACAATTTTCTGAGCATTTCTCCTCCTTTCAACAACCGAAGCAAGTTATTAAAGTCCTGTGTTGGGCGACCATTGGGGATTGGTTTGTTCACCCGGAAGTGTCAGCAATTTGCGCTGGTCGGTTCCGAACGCTGTCATCACGTAAATACGCGCACGCCCTTCCCGGGTGGAACTGAACACGATCATGCTGCCATCCGGCGACCAGGATGGCGACTCGTTGTTGCCCGCCTCGCGCGTCAATTGTGTTGGCGGCCGGCCGTCGAAACCGGCCACGAAAATGTCGTTGCGCCCGCCCTCCATACCGGAATAGGCGATGCGATCACCTTTGGGCGACCAACTCGGCTGGGTGTTGTAGCGCCCTTGATAAGTAAACCGGTCGACCCGTCCGCTTTCAAGATCTTTTACATAGATCTGGGGGTTGCCGGCCCGGTTGGAGACAAAAGCAATTCGCTTGCCGTCTGGTGACCATGTCGGCGACACGTCACTGCCCCAACTTTTGGTCAACCTTTTAATAATTTTACCTTTCCCCGTCAACAGATAAATTTCCTGATCCCCCGTGAATGAAAGCGTGGCGGCCAAGTGTTTCTGGTCCAGCGAGCGATCCCCGGAACGGGTCGGTCGCCAGGCCGGTGTGATGTTCAACCCCTTGTTGGCAATCTCGTAGCCCCGCTGTTGTCGGCGATGTTTGATGTAGAGATTCGGTTTGTTCTTGGGATAGGCTGTGTAGGCAATCCAATCGCCCTTGGGCGACCAGGCCGGAGACAAGGTGATGTCCTTGGTGCGCGTAAACTGAGACGGGTTGCGACCGTCAAACTCGGCGATAAAGATCTCCTTGTTGCCGGTAGCGGTGGAGATGAAAGCGATCTCGCTGTTGAAATAGCCACGATCACCGGTAAGATAGAAAATGACTTCACTGCAGAATTTGCGAACAATTTTGCGAAGATCCGCGTGACGGCCACGGTAGCGCTTGCCGATCACCGCGTCGCCTTTGACCGTATCGAGCAGCCGCAGCTCCATTTCGACGGCGTCGCCGGATTGGGATACCCCGCCCGTTATGAGCAGCTCGGCGCCGATGATCGTCCAATTGCGAAAGTTGATGCTGCGTTTAGTCAAACCGGATGTCTTGGGGTCTTCAAGAAAGGCGGCCGGATCGATCAATTTGAAATAACTCGTAAAGGCCAGCGTTTCCGCTGTCAGATCGCGGGCCTGGCGGGCGGTCTCAGCCGTGGTGCCTCCCGGTTCCAGTGGTTTAAAATCGGGAATCGCGAGGGGAATTTTTTTAAGGAAGGGGTGGATCTCATAATACTCATCAACAGCTTGAACCTCGGGCCTTGAACCCATTGTAAAAACCAATATCAATATCCCGATAAAGAGCAATTGCCGACGCATTGAATGCATTCCCAGCAATCCTTTTCGCTGGATGGTGTCAGTTATGCGGGGTGGAAACCGATTATCTCCATAAGGAGGGATACGAAATAGCATATATATGTCCTTCGCGTCTAATTGAACCCTGATGGCCCTGCACGAAGCCCGATCTCAATGTAAGGCCTGTTTGTTCCCTCGGGATGCGGCCCGACAGGGTTTGATTTAACTACGGCACGGTAAGCCGCCTCGTCCAAGACAGAATTGCCGGATTTCTTATCAATCTTAATATTGGTTATTTCGCCGTTGGGCAATATACGAAAGGATATAAAAGTCTGAAGATTACCAACCTTGGCACTAAGATGATCCGGAAATGCGAAATTGCGTGACACTGTGGTGACAACATCGATTTCGTAGTTTTTTATTCGTGTCAGGACACCGGCACCACCAGCCCCGCCCGCTCCCCCGGCACCCGCCGTAGCACGTGCTTTTTCCTGTCCCGCCACCTTTTTGCGCATGGCTTCGATGGCCGTGTTCACGCGCTGGGTGCGCTGGGGTTTCTTCTCTTTGGGTGCCGGTCGGGTAACCGCCGTCGCTGTCTTTTTTTTGGGGATGGTTTTTTTCTTCAGGGATTTTACGACTTTGGGCTTTTTTTGCTGGGGCGCAATCGAAACCTGCTCTTTTTTTACCTTGGGCGGCGGCGGGGGCGCAACCGGTTCCGGTTTTACGGCCTTGGGTTTCGGTTCGGGCGCTGGAGGGGTTTCCGGGGCCTTTACCGCCGCCGGCGGCCCCGGCGCCGGCAGTGAAACGAGATCCACGTTGATTGCCCGAGGACCGGAGCGGAAGGGGCGGTCAAACGATGACGGCACCACATAGAACATCCCCAACATGAGGACGTGGCACAGTGCGGACACCCCGAGCATAAAAATAAAGCTCCGGGTTTCGTCTTCCGCGCCCGCAGACAGAGCCGGGCGTTTCGCCAATCGCGTTTTCATCCCTATTATCCGGAACGCCTGTCGTTCTCTTTGGCCGGCAGGGTGACCATGCCCAGCTTCTCGACCCCTGCCGCGCGAATATCGGACATGATCTGCACCACCACACCGTAGGGAATCATCTTATCGGCCTTGAGGTAGACGGTACTGTCGCGACGCGCCTCGATAACCTTTTGCAGTTTCTGCGTAAAAATGGCGCGGTCCGCCTTGAAGTCGCCGATGAAGACCTGACCGTCCTTGTCGATGCTGACGATCAAGGGCTCCGTTTTGCTCTCGATCGGAGCGGACGTCGTTTCAGGCAGATCCACATTAAGGCCTTCCATCATCATGGGGGCGGTCACCATGAAGATGATCAGAAGCACCAGCATCACATCGACGAAGGGGGTCACGTTGATGTCCGACATGAAACCGTCGTTTGCGCCTCCGGTTTTCATCGCTTGCCTCCTGAGCTCCGCAAGATGTCACGCTCGACAATATTGAGAAAATCGGCTGAAAAGCTGTGCAGTTCCGTCTCCAGGGTACGGATCTTGTTCATATAGTAATTGAAGGCGATGACGGCAGGAATCGCGGCCGCCAGACCGACAGCGGTGGCCACCAGGGCCTCGGATATACCCGGGGCGACCACGGCCAGACTGGCCGAGCCCATCTGGCCGATGCCGTGGAAAGAGTTCATAATCCCCCAGACCGTTCCGAACAGCCCGATGAAGGGGGCCGTATTGCCGGTGGTGGCCAGAAAAGGTACCATTTTGGTCATCCGCGTCATTTCGGTGTTGATGGCGCGGCGCAATGCCCGTTTGATATTGTCCACACCGGCAACCCGGCTGCCCAGGGAAGGACCGGCATCGCGGCCATCGGTTCCCGGCGTCGGTTTGCTCAATTTGCGCAATTCCATGTAACCCACCCGGAAGATGCGCGCCACCGGACTGCCCTGCAGTTGCTTCGATTTCCCGAAAGCGTCTGTCAGATCCCGGCTTTTCCAGAAAAAATCGATGAACATCGAAGATTCCCGGTAGGCCCGGCGCATGTAGCGGTATTTGATCAAAATAATCGCCCATGACGAAATCGAAAAAATCACCAACAGCAGCATTGTCAGTTGGACCACCAGTCCGGCATTCAGGACCATCCGGATGACATCAACATTCGCGGGACTCATTGTAAACTCCGTCGTTGTCGTCGCGCCATGCGCGGTAGCATTGTAACTGTTAGGCCACACCGCGCCCCAACCCGGCGCCATGTTGCAATTTACCCCTGCTAAATCTTAAAAACGCTACTTAAATTCAAGGTGGGTGTCAACCTGTTTGCCGACAGCCATCGCTTGCGGGAGCCAGCATTCAGTTGGATGACGAATGCCATCGGCACCGTCATCAATAATTAGCGGCCGCGCCGTCAAATACCGGCACAGCCGTCCACCAAAAATAAACGCTTTCGTGCCGCCACGAAAGCGCTGCGTGCAATCGTCACAGCGGCATTTCTCTGTTCTGCAGCGTCAACGTTACTGGCTGCAACGCCCTGCATGCCGCCCTGCAATTCATGCCTTTGGTCGAAGGTAGATGGCCCGGTTAAAAATGTCAAGCAACATGCTGTGACCATTGCATTTTTTTCAATCGCTGGTAAAACAGTAAGGCCCATCAACCAACGGCCCCATCATGCCCAAGGAGACGTCACACATGGAAGCGATCGCCAATCTGCTTTTTGAAGCCCGCAGTCTGCGCACCCTGCCCCGGTCCGGTTATCAATTTCTGGGGGCCGGCCGCGAATCAGTGGCCGAACATACGTTCAGCATCACCTTCATTGCCTACGTTTTGTCCCGTTTGGTTCCCGAGGCCGATGGTCATAAGATTACGGCCATGTGCCTGGTACACGATCTGCCCGAAGCCCGCGTCGGCGATCTCAACTATGTCCAGAAACTCTATGTCGATGCCGATGAAACCGCTGCCATCGCGGATCTTACCGCCGAGTTGCCTTTCGGGGAGGAGATCAGAGCGCTCCTCGATGAATTCAACCAGGGCGAAAGCCTGGAAGCCCGGTTGGCACGCGATGCCGACCAGATTGCTTTTATCCTGGAACTCAAGGACCTCTCCGATCTGGGCTATGTGCCGCCGGGCACCTGGATTCCCAGCATTCGCCGACGGCTGCAAACCGATATCGGCCGCCAGATCGCCGATGCAATCCTGGCCACCGAGCGCGATGCCTGGTGGCGGTACAAATTCATTGACAGAAACGAAGAGAACCAATAGAAGTTGACTCTTATCTGTTTTTTGTTGGCATTCGGTGGGGCGGCCCGCCGATCACCTTCTCAGGACGCCGCTGCACCGCAATCCGGCCGAAGATGGCGATAACCCGGCAGATGAATGCCATGCGTCCGAAATTTTTAGTGGACGCTGCAGCGGACGGTTCCCCTTTCGTAATCCGCTGATTGCAGCGGCAATCATGTCGCCGCAATTTGCGGGACGATGAGCCCCCCGGCACCTGCCCTCTTCCCAACCCCGATCTTTGGAGCGTATCCGAACAATGAAATGGCTGACGACAACCCTTGGCAGCTCCATCGGCAAGAAGTTGCTGATGGCGGTAACCGGATTGAGTTTTATCGGTTTTTTAGCCGGTCACCTGGCCGGCAATTTAACGATTTACGGCGGGGCGGACGCGTTCAACGGTTATGCGGAGCACCTGCATGCGCTGGGTCCGTTTTTGGCGGTGGCCGAGTTTGGGCTCTTGGGTCTTTTCGTGATTCACGTACTCGTGGGTCTGGTGTTGTTTTGGCAGAATTTCAAGGCCCGTCCGGTGCGCTATGCGGTCAACAGGAGCCCCGGGGGCAAGACCATCGGTTCAGCCTCGATGCCGTACACGGGTATCTTGATTTTGCTTTTCATTCTTTTTCACCTCAGCAATTTCAGCCGTTTTTTCGTGGACCAGAGCGGCACGACCATCTACCAGATCGTGAGCCAGGCGTTTCAGAGTCCGGTTTACGTCGGGCTTTACGTTCTGGCCATGCTGGTGGTGGGGCTGCACGTGAGCCACGGGTTCTGGAGCCTGTTTCAGACCATTGGTTTGAACCACCCCAAATACATGCCGGCGATTACGGTCGTGGGTCTGGTGGTGAGCGTGGTGTTTGCGCTGGGGTTCGGGTTTTTGCCGATTTACATTGCGTTTATAGCTTAAGGAGACAGGTCAATGCAGCTTGATGGAAAGATACCCGCGGGTCCGCTCAGGGACAAATGGGACAACTACCGTTTCAAGGCCAAGCTGGTCAACCCGGCCAACAAGCGCAAGTACAAGCTGATCGTGGTGGGCTCGGGCCTGGCCGGTGGTGCGGCGGCGGCCACGCTGGCCGAGCTGGGTTACGATGTGGAGTGCTTCTGCATCCAGGACAGCCCGCGGCGGGCGCACAGCATCGCCGCGCAGGGCGGGATCAACGCGGCCAAGAACTATCCCAACGACGGCGACAGCATCTGGCGGCTGTTCTACGACACGATCAAGGGGGGGGATTTTCGCGCGCGCGAGGCCAACGTCTACCGCCTGGCGCAGGTGAGCAACAACATCATCGACCAGTGCGCGGCCCAAGGGGTTCCCTTTGCACGCGAGTATGGCGGGATGCTCTCCAACCGCAGCTTCGGCGGGGCCCAGGTCTCGCGCACGTTCTATGCGCGGGGCCAGACAGGCCAGCAGCTGCTTCTGGGCGCCTACAGTGCGCTGAGCCGCCAGATCGGGGCGGGCAAGGTCAAGATGCACACCCGCCGCGAGTTGGTGGACATCGTGCTGGTGGGCGATCGCGCGCGTGGGATCATCGCGCGCAACCTGGTGACCGGCGAGATGGAGCGCTTTGCGGCCGATGCGGTCATTCTGGCCACCGGGGGTTACGGCACGGTGTTTTACCTGTCCACGAACGCGGACAGCTGCAACGTGGGCGCGGCGTTCAAGGCCTACAAGAGGGGGGCGCTGTTTGCCAACCCGTGTTTTACGCAGATTCACCCGACCTGCATTCCGCAGGGCGGCGACTACCAGGCCAAGCTGACCCTGATGAGCGAGAGTTTGCGAAATGATGGGCGGATCTGGGTGCCCAAGGATCCCAGCGACACGCGTGCGCCGCGCGACATCCCGGAGAGCGATCGCAGCTACTATCTGGAGGAGAAATACCCCAGCTTCGGCAACCTGGTGCCGCGCGACGTGGCCAGCCGCAACGCCAAGGAGCAGTGCGACGCGGGCCTGGGCGTGGGCCCCACCGGCTATGCGGTCTATCTTGATTTTGCCGATGCGATCAAGCGCGACGGGCGCGATGTGATCGCGCGAAAATACGGCAACCTGTTTGACATGTACCATAACATCAGCGACGACGACCCGTACGAGACGCCGATGATGATCTACCCGGCCTCACACTACACCATGGGGGGGCTGTGGGTGGACTACGAGCTGCAGACCACGATCCCGGGTCTGTTCGCGCTGGGCGAGGCCAACTTCTCGGATCACGGGGCCAACCGCCTGGGAGCGAGTGCGCTGATGCAGGGGCTTGCCGACGGGTATTTCGTGATTCCTTACACGATCGGCCCGTTTCTGGCCGACCAGGGGGTCTCGGAGGTGGGCGTGGAACACCAGGCGTTTGCGGACGCGGCCGCCGAGGCCGCGGAGAATGACCGCAAGCTGCTGGCCATCGAAGGGCGCCGTACGGTGCGCGATCTGCACCGGGCGCTTGGCAAGGTGATGGTGGACGAGGTGGGCATGGCCCGCAACGAGGCCGGGTTGAAGAAGGCCATCGGGGCGATCCAGGCGCTGCGGGAGGAATTTTGGCAGAATGTGAAGGTGGGCGGTGAGCAGGGCAACTTCAACCTGGCGCTTCAGAAGGCGGGGCGCCTGGCGGATTATCTGGAGTTTGCCGAGGTGATGGCGCTGGATGCGCTGACGCGTGACGAGTCCTGCGGTTGTCACCTGCGTGAGGAGCACCAGACCGAGGAGCACGAGGCCCAGCGCAATGATGAGGATTTCTGTCACGTGGCGATGTGGGAATACACCGGCTTTGGCAGTGCGCCCGAGTTTCACAAGGAGCCGCTGGTGTTTGAAAACGTGGAATTATCGCAAAGGAGCTACAAGTAGAGATGAGCACCGATACGATCAACATAACGCTCAAGGTCTGGCGTCAGAAGAATGCTGCCGACAAGGGCCGGTTTGAGACCATTCCGGTCAGCGGCGTGGACAGCCACATGTCGTTTCTGGAGATGCTCGACACGGTCAACGAGAAGCTGATTTTGGAGGGCAAGGACCCGATCGCCTTTGACAACGACTGCCGGGAGGGCATCTGCGGCACCTGCGGTTGCGTGGTGGACGGCATCCCCCACGGTCCCAACAAGGCCATGACGCTCTGCCAGCTGCACATGCGCAAGTTCGATGAGGGGGACGTGATCGCGGTGGAGCCGTGGCGCTCGCGCGCGTTCAAGGTGCTCAAGGACCTGATGGTGGATCGAGGCGCTTTTGACCGGATCATCCAGTCGGGGGGCTACGTGTCGGTGAACACAGGCTCGGCGCCGGATGCCAACGCGCTTCCGATCCCGATGGCGGTGGCCGAGAAGGCGATGGACGCGGCGGCGTGCATCGGCTGCGGGGCATGTGTGGCAGCGTGTCCGAATGCCTCGGCAATGCTGTTTGTAAGTGCCAAGGTCTCGCAGCTGGCCCTCTTGCCCCAGGGTCGCCCCGAGGCGGCCGAGCGCGCGCTGAAGATGGTGGCGACCATGGACCGGGAGGGTTTTGGCAACTGCAGCAACCACCGCTCCTGCGAGGCCGCCTGCCCCAAGGAGATCTCCATCGTCAATATCGCACGGCTCAACCGCGAATTCTTCAAAGCCGGGGTCCTGTCCGAACCCATTTAGCCGCCCACCGGCCCCGCGAGGCTTGAGCGCCTGTCACGACGCACTTGAGGGCCGTCCGACGACCGGACGGCCCTTGACTTCTGACCGGCGTTGTCGGACGATGCGCCCCGCATCGGCCTTGCACCTTCCCGAGTCACCAACCGACACCCGGACGCCGCCATGGAGATAACCACCGAATCGATCGACCGGCTGCTTGAATGGCTGCGCGGTCTTCCCGGCAGTCACACGGCCTTCGGGCTGGCGGTGTACAAATCTCTGGCGGTGCTGGCGGTTACCTGCCTGGTTTGGTATGTTCTCAAGGCGGTCCTGCGCATCATCGAACGCCGTCTTCAGAACTACCCTTTTTTTCAAAGCAACCCCCAGACGATCCACTCGTTCCGTCGCATCATCTTCTATGCCCTGGTCGCCATCGCCCTGACCTATGCGACGCGACTGTTCGGGCTGACCGTCCTGGAGACCGTTTTCCAGGCCCTGCTGATCGTCCTGGCGGCCGGCCCGACCAAAGACATATTGATTGTCGCGCTGACCTACCTCGAGCAGCGTCTGGCCGTACGCACCAATACCAAGGTCGATGATATTATCTTCGATCTCCTCAACCGCTTCTCGGGCGCCATTCTCTATGTCACGGCGGTCATCCTGGCCCTGGATGTGGTCGGCATCAATGTCATGCCGTTCATCGCCGGTGCCGGCGTCGCCGGCATCGCCATCGGCTTTGCCGCCAAGGACACCCTTTCCAACCTGATCGCCGGTGTCCTGCTGATCATCGACCGTCCCTTTGAAGTCGGCGACCGCATTGAAGTCTGGAGTGCGCCGAAGGGCAGCGCATCCTGGGGTGATGTCGTCGACATCGGCCTGCGGGCCACCCGGATCAAGACCACCGACAATATCGTGATCATCATTCCCAACAACGAGATCATGAAACGCGATATCGTCAACTACACGAGCATCACGGCCCAAATTCGGGTCCGGGTCAACATCGGCATCGCCTACGAGGCCGACATCCAGAAAGCCAAGGCCATCATCATCGAGGTGGCCCGGCGCATGGACTGGGCCGCCGACAGCCCGGCCCCCAAGGTCGTCGTCCGTAATTTCGGCGAGTCTTCGGTGGACCTGCAGCTGAGGGTCTGGATCAAGGAGGCGCGCCGCCGGATGGACACGATTTCCTTCGTGATCGATCAGGTCAAGGAGGCCTTCGACGGGGCCGGCATCGAAATCCCCTACCCCAAAAGGGAAATTCAGATCACCCCCTCGATGGAACCCACGGGCGGAAACGGCGCGGCCAGCTGAGTTTGGCGTTCGGTACGTGCCGGCACAAAGAGGCTTGATTCTTGTGACCATAATAGGTACGGTACACGTTTGGTTTTCAACGTGATACTGGACTTGGTTCGGGATGAAACTGCCGATTGAGCAAATCGCCGAGGCCCTGGAGCTGCCCCGCCGCAAAATCGAACGCTGGATCCGCCAGGGACGCATCCCGTTGACCCGGCGCGGCGACATTTGCACGTTTGACCGCCTGTCCCTTGAACGCTGGGCCCGTGAGCACCACCTGAAATTCTGCATCGACACCGACCGCCGGTCCGACGGCAAGCGACCGCCGGCCGAGAGCCTGTTGGGCGCGCTGGATCAGGGCGGCGTCCACTACGCCATCGCCGGGCAGAGCGTCGCGGCGGTGATCCAGGCGGCCGTCGAACGGCTTACGGTGGTCGCCCCGGAGATCAAGCCGGAACTCGCGGCCCGACTGATCGAGAGGGAAAATTTGACGTCCACCGGTCTGGGCAACGGCATTGCCGTCCCGCACCCGCGCGATCCCGAACGTCTGGCGATGACAACTGCGTCCATAGCGGCCTGCTACCTTGAAACGCCGGTCGATTTCAACGCCCTGGACGGCCAACCGGTTCATCTCCTTTTCGTGCTGCTGTCCCCATCCGTGAGGACCCATCTACAGCTTCTCTCCCGGCTGAGCTTCTGTCTGCGCGACAAGGCGTTCGTGGCCTTCCTGCACAGCAGCCCCGAGGCGGACGCGCTGCGCGCGAAGCTCGAAGCCATGGAAAAGGAGTGGGAGCGCAGCGCCGGGACTTCCGGCTAAACCGACACCGGGCAGGGCTCGCGGCCGGGCCCGCCCGGCAGAGACCAGGGCACCTCGGCCGTTCGTATAGGGGAAGAAAAGGAATCGATGCGTTTTCCAATCTCATGGCGTACGCCCTCAACCTGGCGCCTGTTCCGAAGCGACGACCGACTGCTGATGATTCTCTGCGGTGCCTTTGTCGGCGTATGCAGCGGTCTGGCGGCGGTGGCGCTCAGCCGCTCCCTGCTGGCCATGCTCTCCTGGCTGGCCCCTTACCGACAGTACGGCTGGGCTTTTCTGCTCCCGGCGCTGGGAGCGGCGCTATCTACTCTTTTTCTGAATAAAATCGTCAAAGAGGGCGCTGGACACGGTGTCCCGGAAGTTATCTACAGCGTTTCGCGCTATGGCGGCCTCCTGCGCCTGCGCTCGAGTTTTTCACGTCTGGTCTCCAGCTTTCTGACCATCGGCAGCGGCGGGTCCGCCGGCCCCGAGGCGCCTGTGGTGATGAGCGGTTCGGCCATCGGATCCAATATCGCGCGCCTGTTCAACCTCAATGACCGTCAGCGGGTCGTCCTCGTGGGCTGCGGGGCCGCCGGCGCGATATCCGCCATATTCAACGCCCCGATCGCGGGCATGGTTTTCTCCGTGGAAGTGATCCTGGGCGAATGGGCCGCGGCCAACCTGATACCGATCGCCATCGCGGCGGTGGCCGGCACCCAGACCAGCCACTTCCTCCAGGGCAAACAGATCCCTTTCGCCCATCGCCAATTCGACATCGCGCCCCTCGACATCCTGGCCTGCATCGGCCTGGCCCTGTTCACCGCGGTGGCCTCGATCCTGCTGACCCGCGCCATCCGCGCCGTGCACCACCGCTCCGACCGCCTCCGGCTGCCCGTGTGGTTGAAGGCCGCCCTGGGCGGATGTGCCGTCGGCCTCATCGGGCTTTACATGCCCCTGGTTTTAGGGGAAGGCTATCACGCCATCGAAACCATGATCGCCGGCCATTTCACCACCGGGATCGCGCTGGTCCTTCTGGCGTGCCTGGCCAAGATCCTGGCCACGGCGCTGACGCTGGGCTCCGGGGGCTCCGGCGGTATTTTTGCCCCCAGCCTGGTAATCGGTAGTTTTACGGGGCTGGCCTATCACCGCTTGCTGACGTTGATATGGCCCCACGTGGGATGGGTTCCCGAGGGGTGCTTCGCCCTGCTGGGCATGGCCGGCCTGGTCAGCGGCATCCTGCAGGCGCCGCTGACAGGCATCTTCCTTATCGTCGATGTCACCGGTGGCTACGACGTGATTCTGCCGCTCATCGTCGTCTCCGCCGTATCCGCCACGTTGTGTCACTACATGGAACCGGCGTCGTTTTACCTCAAGGATCTCGTGGAACGCGGCCAGTTGATGCGCCCCGGCACAGACGCGCGGGTGCTGGCCGATCTGGAGGTGCACGAACTTCTGGAAACCGATTGCATCACGGTGCCGGCCGACATGCTCCTGCGCGACTTCGTCGAAGTCGTCAAACGCTCCCGTCGCAACCTCTTTCCGGTGGAGGACGAAGCTTCCGGGAAGTTTGTGGGTCTGATCGACATGGCCAGCGTGCGCCCCTATCTTTTCGATCCTTTGATGTACGATGCCGTGCTGGTGGGGCAACTGATGAACACTCAGGTCGAAACCGCGGCGCCGGACGAGGATGTGGCCGAAGTCCTCAGCCGCATGGATGCCGGCAACCTCTACAACATGCCCGTGGTCGCCAATCACCGCTTTGTGGGGATGGTCTCCAAATCATCGCTTTTGGACCAGTACCGCAACGAACTCATGGTTCAGACGCATCACCTCAACCGCTGACAGGAGCAACCCATGTACAGCCAGCTTTTCCATATCTTCCGCAACACGCCGTTGGGGCGGGAAACCATGCTGCAGTCATTGTACTTCTGCCGCCAGATCGGGGCGACTCCTGTCGTCTATATCCCCCGTCACACGAAGTTTCTGATGTACTTCGACAACGACGTCGTCCAAGTCGACCTGGACGACTCCTATCTCAAGGACCCGGATACCGCCCGGACTCATGCCGACGTGCTGCTGGCCGACGCCGGCCTGCCGTCCCGTTTTCTGCAACCCAAGAACTACACCGCCTCCACCCTGCCCGATATTCCGACCAATTTCGACTTCATGTGCTGTCCGCGCAGCATCAGCGATCTCTCCTCCAAGATCGGCCTGGGCTATATCGG
>JASJCD010000269.1 GCA_030066135.1 Desulfobacterales bacterium
AGCATCTACCAGCGTGTCATGGAACTGGCGCAGATCGCGCACCCCAAGTTTCGCGATCAATTGATCCAAGCCGCCAAGAAGCGACATTATATTTTTGCCGACCAATTGCCCCCTTCACAGGAAGATCTTCTTTTTCTGGAGGGATATAAAAGCACGCTTAAACTCGCCAACGGACGTACGGTCCATTTCAGGCCCTTGCTGCCCTCCGATGAGTTCGCTTACCGAAACTTTTTTTATTCGCTTCAAGAAGAGACCATCTATTATCGCTTTTTTTACCAGATGAGATTGTTTTCGCATGCGATCATTCAGAAACAATGGTCAGTGGTCGATTACCGCAAAAACATGTCCATGGTCGGCTTTGTGCAGCGTTCCGGACACCAGGAAATCGTGGCCATCGGCACCTACGCCCAGGACAATGCGGCGCAGGCCGAAGTCGCCTTTGTCGTGCGGGAGGATTTTCAGGGCATGGGGATCGCTTCCTATCTGCTCGAGAAGCTCGAGGAAATCGCCCAAGAAAATGAATACAGCGCCTTCGTGGCCACGGTACTGCCGGAGAACAAGGGCATGCTGAAAATATTCCGCCGGCGCTATCCCGGGGCCAGCTTCACGCGCACGGGTGGAAACGAGGTTGACGTGGTGATGCCCTTCACATCCGATGTAAGCGGTCCGGACGGTGGCGGAGGAAAATCGGATCCGGGCGCGCGCGATGGACACTGAAGCCCGATTCGGCCTGAAATTTCCCTTGCACGCGATGGGAAAATTGGAATTTTTGCTTGATAAAACAGGCTTTTTTGTATAATTATGACAAGTTATGGGATGGCTAGGTATGATTAGCACACGTTGGCCAATGCGCCACGCGGATCTCAAGATTCGACACGCAGTGGGCAACGGGGGTGCAACCGCCGCGCCGAACCCTGGCGACAAACCGATTACGAAGCGATTCGCTTCCTAAAAATATTCAGAGGGAGGAGCGTCAATTGTCCTATACGCTTGGTCAACAACAGTTAGACAGCATCGACGAGATATTGCAGACCGATCTGATTGACATCGGTGTCCATTGTGTTTTTTTGATCGACATGTCCGGCAATATCATTGCCAGTCTCGATGATGGAGAAAACAAGCACGATATTTATTCGCTGGCGGCTCTGGCGGCCGGTAACTTCGGCGCTGTCAGCGCGATGGCAAAGATCGTGGGTGAAGGTGAATTTTCTTTGCTCTTCCACAAGGGCAAGAAGGAAAATATTCACTTCAGCAAGGTGCTGACCGAATTTCTCCTCATCACCTTGTTCGGCAATGATCTTTCGCTTGGCTTCCTGAGGCTCAAAGTTGCCGAATCAGTTGAGAAAATAAAGAAAATTTTGGAGCCGATCCACACGCCCTGAGCGGTCGTCGGATTGCAGCTTAACTATCACCAGGCGGAAAGTTCGGGTAAGAATATATGGCATTCGTAAATCTAAAGAGACGGGAAGTTCAGGTTAAAATTGTTTACTACGGCCCCGGTCGTGGGGGCAAAACAACCAATCTGGAGTACATATACGGTAAATTCAACGATCGTATTCAGACGGAAATGGTTACCGTCAAGACCCATGGTGATCGTACGCTCTTCTTTGATTTTCTCCCTATCGATATCGGTAAGATAAACGGCTACACGGCCAAAATGCAGCTTTACACCGTTCCGGGGCAAGTCAAATACAATGCCACCCGCCGCCTCGTTCTGCGCGGTGTCGACGGCATTGTCTTCGTAGCGGATTCCATGGCCGTGCGACGGGAAAAAAATATCCTCTCTCTGAAGAACCTTCACGAGAATCTGAAAAATTATAAAAAAAGCATTTTTTCGATTCCCTTGGTATTCCAATATAACAAAGTCGACCTGGCCGAACAGGGCATCCCCATCCTGCCTTTTGCCACCATGGAAAAAGACCTCAACAGTCAGCTCAAAAGGCCGGCCTTCGAGGCCAGTGCCGTAACCGGAACGAATATCGTACCAACGCTGAAAAAAATCATCACCATGACCATGAGTTCCATCAAAGACGAACTCAAATAGGAGGTGTGCATTGAGCGAAGATACCAGCGGTGGGAAGGTTGACAGCGAGCTGGCCAACCGCCTCGATACGCTTTTTGACGACGATGAAGTCGCAACGGCCAGCCCAAGCGGCGAGGCCGGCGACCCGCTTGATGAGCTCAAGTCGCTTGTCATGTCCATTGAGTGGGAAATCACTGATGATCTCATGGGGCGTTTTGTTTCCCAGGTCGAATCCCTCAAGAAACGCTACAAGGATGATCGTATCCTGGTGATGTTTTTACAGTTGCTGGGTTCATTGGGGCTTTATGTCAAATCCAACAAGGGCAATGCCCATCCATCGGCCTTCAGCTTGCTGAATTCGGTTTATGCCAGCTTTGCAAACGCGGCCCTGCCTGGCAAAATCAGTTCCTCTGAAAAGAAAAAGCTCCTTTATGTAGAGTTAAACCGGTACAAGGAACTCAAAGAGCAAATCGGACTTTCGCGTGATACGACCAAGGAGATGCCGATCGGAAAAGAAAGCCTCACGGGGGATGACGATCAGGCGGCCAGCGAAGACGCTCGAAATGGTGACGGGGACGACATGTCATTTGATCAACCCGCAGCCAGTCCCTCGGCAGGCGTTACGCGGGAGCAGTTCGAGGAGGCGATCGAAAGCCTCAAGAAACTGATCCAGGATGAATTTGCAAAAATGCGCGAAGTTCTCGTCAAGGGAGGAAACACCTGATTTTGTAGGGCCTAGGGGAGGGGTTACTTTTTCTCAGGAGGGTGCTGATGGATCTATCGTCCGGCGATATTTCGGCCATGGTTTTTAAACCCATCGTAAAGGATGATCTCGGAAATTTTTCACTGGACGGGCACATGCTGAGCGTTTTGATGGCGCTGGATGGAAAAATGACCCTCGGCCAGGTTGCCCAACGAGCCGGTTTGAATATGGCCAACCTGCGTGAAGCGGCCTCCAAACTTCATAAGTTGAAATTGATTGAGTCCGTCGAGACGGCGACCAACAGCATCGATAAAGACTTTTTTGATTTTCTGATCGCCGAATTATCCCTGGCCATTGGCCCCCTGGCTGAAGTGATCGTTGAAGACGGTGTCGAGGATTTAGGATTCAGCCTTCAGAATTTTCCGACACAGAGGGCGGCCGAGCTGATTAATTTGCTGGCCCAGGAGATCCAGCGCGATGAGAAAAAATCCGAATTCAAGCAAAACATGGTTCAGAAGATAAGAGAAAAAGGATACTGACAAACCCGCTGGAGCACCGGTCGCGGGCCTGCCGCCGATGCGATCGGATGAACCGGCCGGAAGTGGACCACACTGAACAACTTCAAGGCAGCGAATTCTCAACCTGGGGCTAGTCCATATCAAGGAGTGCTACAATGATCGTTATCTGTGAGGAATGCGGGAAGAAATACCGAATCGATCCTAAGAAGATAAAAGGCGAAAAGGCGCGTTTCAAATGCCGCTCATGTTCCCACATGATTACCGTCGAAAAGCAGGTGCCGATAGGCGGCCCGCCTGGTGGTCCTGCCCCGGATACGACACCGTCACCGCCGGTGATGGAACAACCGGCAGCGGCGCCCGAAGCCCCGCCGGCGCAACCAGAGGCGCCACCGGCAGAAACCGCTGCCGCCCCGTCCAAAAAGCCGCCCAAAGCCGAAAAACGCAAAAAGAAATCGGGTATGGGGCTGACCGCCAAAGTGGTTATGCTGATGTTGATTGTCAGTTTGATTCCCGGCGGAATTTATTTCGCGCTCTCGTTTAGGCAGACCAACGAACGGATTTTAAGCGATAACGAAAGGTTCGGCAAACAGATCGTCCGCGCGCTGGCAACCGACGTCGAAGGATGGGTGGACAAGAACATTCGCGTTTTGAAAACCGCGGCCGAACTGCCATCCATTAAATCGATGAATCGCTATGAACAGGAAGTGTTGCTGAAGACCATCCAGAAGCAATACCCCTGGATGTATCTGGTATTCACCACCGATAATTTCGGGATGAATGTGGCCCGCAACGACGGCAAGGACCTCAAGGATTATTCCGATCGCCAGTATGTGCAGGATGTCATGGCCGGCAACCCCATCGCCTGGCAGAACCTGATCGGCAAGACATCCAAGAAACCGGCCTTGGTTCTGGCCGTGCCGATCACCAAAAATGAGCAAATCGTCGGGGTCCTCGCGGGCGCCATGACCGTTGATGCCATCTCCAAGCGAATTGCCACCTGGCGGCAGGGGAAAACCGGCTATGCCTTCCTGGTTGATGAAAACGGGAAGGTGATCGCCCACCAGATACCCGCTTTCGTTCAGAAGAAAAAAGACCTGAGTCGGAATCCGCTCGTCCAGGCGGCCAATGCCAACAAACAGGGATTGGTGACGTTCGATGGCGTCGGTGGCAAGCCCGAGATCGGGTTTGCCAGCAAGACGAGCCTTGGCTGGGTCCTGGCCATACAGCAAGCTCGTGACGAAGCGTTTCAATCGCTGAAAGAGTCGCAGACGTTTGCCCTCACGCTACTGGGCGCTACGTTCGTCACCGTTTTGATCATTGCGCTGCTCGCCAGCCGGGCAATCGTCAAGCCCATTCGCACCCTGACCGATGCGGCCAACCGTATCAGTGTCGGTGAACTTGGAGTCGAAATAAAGACCAAATCGAAGGATGAAATTGGCGATTTGGCGGAGGCCATTACCCGCATGCAGGACAGTATCCGGCTTTCGATAGAGCGTCTGCGCCGCCGCCGCCGTTGACACTGGGGGTATTGATTAACGCGCCCTGCAGATTTAATTGTTTGATCTCAATCCAGGCAGCCGGCGCGGCTGCATCGCAGGACTTAACGTATGCTTGTGATTCCAAGAGAAAAACCCACCCTCGGGAACATGAACAGTTATTATGTTCGCATCCCTCGCCTGATCGAACATTTTCAGGGCGAGGTCGGGGGAGGGGCCTTGCATTTCAAATCTTCCTCTACCGAAGGGATTCTGTTTTTCGACAAGGATGAAATCCTCAATGGTTTTACGGTCGGTCGTAACGGTGAAACCAAGGGACGGGATGTCATCGAGCAGTTGATTCGGTCGACCGAATCAACCAATTATATTCTCAGCGTCTACCAGATTCGCACCGAAGACATCTATTTTTGGTCGACCATTCCTAACGCCAAGCGAATCTACCAGGACCTCAGCACGGAATTTACCGATCTGGAAGGGTTGGTAAAGAAGATGGGCACAGAGGAACTCACGGGCTTCATCGAAGTGGCCATCGGTCAAAGCCAGGATGGTGGTTTGATCATGTTTAACAATGGCCAGGTTTGCGGCGGTTCCTATTCATGGGGCACCGGGGACAGCCTGCGCGATGACCAAGATCTCGCCCGCTTGATTAAAATGACCAAAGAACGCGGCGGCCTTTTCCATGTCAGCCGCATGCAACCCGCAGATCCAGCCGAAACGGTCCTCGACCTTGATTCGGATGGGGAAGAATTTACCCCGGCCCCATCGCTGCGCGTATTGACCGCCATCGAGGAATTGATGGTTATTTTTGAACGCGCCGTCATGACCGTGAGAAATCTGGATGCCGACTTTGCAACGCTGCTCAATCGCAAATTTGTCGAAAAAGCGGAGAAGTTCCCTTTTCTGGACCCGTTTGCCGCCGAATTCAAATATGCCGATAAAAAAATATCGTTTGTGGGTGACACCACCGATGAAGAATTAATACACGGCATACTGGAGTCCACGACTGAAATTGCTGAGGAAATTGGGGCCCATAACAAATTTAAAAGTAATCTGGAAACCTGGGTAAAGAAATACAAACCGGAGGTTGATACTTTCAAGATCAAGATTTAGAGCCAGCTCACGGTATCCCGAACCCGGCGCGAGGGGTAGAAGGGCGCTGCTCGTGACGATGGCGGCCAATAGCGTTGCAAAGCACACGGGGCATGAATCATTCTAGCCGGGAATCAAAAGACGGTAACCACAATATTTGAGCATGCCCCCGATAAGAGACCCATTAATACAAAGTCGAAATGAACCAGTTTTCAAATACCACTTCAGACGCCTCGCTGCGAAATTATGCCGAGTTCGTGCGGAATCTTCCGGTGGCCCTGTATCGCGTGACCATCGAAGGCAAAATTGTTTTCTGCAACGAACCTTTTACACGCATCTTTGGCTTTGAATCCATCCAGTCAGCCATCGGGTTTCCGATTATAAAACTTTACCGCAACAAGAAAGATCGTGGCATTCTGATTCAAACGGTTTTACGCCGCGGCAGTATCAATGACATCCCCCTTGCCTTGACCCGCATCGATGGAAGTCCGATTTGGGTGGCGGTGACAACCAAGGCGATTCTGGACGATGACGGCGTCGTGGTTTTTCTGGACGGATCGGTACGCGATGTATCCGGTGAAATCGAGGATACAAGCGCGGATGAAACGATTTTTGA
>JASJCD010000270.1 GCA_030066135.1 Desulfobacterales bacterium
GCTTCGAATTTCCTGAAGGAACATTACGATTGTATCGGGGATCATTCTTCGATGAACGTGCGCGGCGTATTGCACGGATGCACGGCCAACGCCGCCGCTCCAGGCGAAAAAGCGGCCCGGGAAAAAGGCAATGCCTGATGAACAGGATCAAGTTTGACGGTCTCGTAAAAAGTCCGATCCACCCGAGGCGGATGAATAGCGGCGTTACGCTTCAGCCCACGTCAGTCAGCGTACCGTAAGTACGCTTCATTCCTCGGACTTCGCAAGCCGTATCTCGAACTCTTTTCGAAACCGTCTGAATCATGAGTTTTTACGAATTCATCGCGCCTAGCGCTGGAAATTGAAAGGTGCCAAAAGGAGACAACCATGACAACCGATAATCATGACGAGCTAAAGGCGAGTTTCGATGGTGAAAGCCTCGAAGAACTCACCGGGCGGATAAAGCAACTTTTCGACGTTCAGGACCGTACCTATGGATTCCCCTCGAAGACGTATCCGAAATGTTTTGTCGGCAGCGAGGCCGTGGCCCAGCTCGTTGAGGAAGGGATTGCGCGCGACGCGGAAGACGCCGTGCGCATTGGCAATATGCTCCTGGATGCGGGGGTGTTTCATCACGTCCTGGATGAGCACGCTTTCAAGAATGAAAAACTGTTCTACCGGTTCATATCGGATGAAGACCATGGCACCGTGGCGCGCAAACCCGACGGCAGTGCGGTCAGTTGGGCCGATTTCATCGCCCCGCTGACGCGTCCGGAGGACCAGGTCATCAACCTTCAGCCTGAAATTCCGGAACGCGACCCGGATCTGGCCTCCTTTGACCAGGTTGACCTCGAAGCCTGCGGCGTATCGCCAATGGATGCGCACAACACGCGCATGCTCGATCTCCTGCACCCCAAAGAATGGATCGACCCTGAACCCAAGGATGCCTATAACCTGGTGGTGATCGGCGGCGGCGCCGGCGGCCTGATATCGGCGGCGGGGGCGGCCGGTGTCGGCGCCCGTGTGGCCCTGATCGAGTCGCACCTGCTGGGCGGCGACTGCCTGACGGTGGGCTGTGTGCCCTCCAAGCTGCTGCTGCGGTGCGCCAAGGCCGCGGCCGCGGTGCGCAACGCGTCTGATTTTGGCGTCAACATCAGCGGCGAGGTTTCGGTCGACTTCGGTTTTGTCATGGAGCGCCTGCGCCGGCTGCGGGCAGGCATCGCACCGGTGGACTCGGCCCAGCGCTACGCTGAAAAACTCGGGGTGGACATCTTTATGGGCAGGGGCAAATTTACCGGCAAGAATACGATTGAAGTCAACGGCAAGACGCTGAACTTCGCCAAAGCGGTCGTGGCCACCGGCGGCACGGCCTCCGTCCCCCCGATTCCGGGCCTGAAAAACGCACCCTACCTGACCAATGCCAACATCTTCAATCTGACCGAACTGCCGGCCCGCATGGGCGTTATCGGCGCCGGTCCCATCGGGATGGAACTGGCCCAGGCATTCCAGCGTCTCGGATCCCAGGTGACCGTTTTCTCCCGCGACGGAAAGATCCTGCCCAGGGAGGATCCGGACGCGGCCAAGATCGTGGAAGAATCGCTGCGTCACGACGGGGTGACCTTCGCCTACAATGTGAAATACAAAGGGGTGGAAAGCCGGGGCGGAAAACCGCCGGTGAGCGTTACGGTCGAAGACCCCGATGGCGAACGCACGCTGGAATTCGACGCGCTGCTGGTCGCCACCGGGCGCAAGCCCAATGTTACAGGTCTCGGACTGGAAGAGGCCGGCATCGATTTTGACGAGCGCATGGGCGTCAAGGTCACCGACCGGATGCAGACCACCAACCCGAATGTCTACGCCGTGGGCGATGTGGCCAGCAAATACCAGTTTACGCACATGTCGGACTTCGGTGCGCGCCTGGTGATCCGCAATGCCCTGTTCTTCGGCCGTGACAAATTCTCCGATCTACTCATTCCCTGGGCCACCTACACGGAACCTGAAGTGGCTCACGTCGGGCTCTATGAAAAAGATCTGGAAGAACGCGGGATTGAATTTACCACCATCAGCCGGGAATTTGACGATGTGGACCGCGCCATCGTGGACAGTGAGACCGAAGGCTTCGTCAAGATCCACATCAAGAAGGGCAGCGATCAGATCCTGGGGGCCACCATCGTGGGCAGCCACGCGGGCGACATGATCAGCGAAATCACTGTCGCCATGCAGGCCGGCATGGGCCTTGGCAAACTGGCCAGCGTCATCCACCCTTATCCGACCGCGGCCGAGGCCATCCGCCAGTGCGGCGACGCTTACAACCGGTCACGCCTGACACCGACCGTGAGGACGATATTCAACCGTCTCATGGCCTTCAAACGCTGAGGCCGTTGAGCACGGTAAATCGGCAGACGCTGCAAGCGTCCCTGTATCCCCTATGGGAATCAGGCCCTCAAAATGCAACGCCGTTATGTTTAGAGTTCAAGTTCGAACCGATAGTTTGATGACTGACCACGAAGAGCAAGAAGGAATAACCGCGTTATGTATCTTTCATCTTCGTGCCTTCGTGGTAAAAAATTAAATTTTAGGCATGAAATAGGGAGGCCCAACAATGAAAATCGAAGTGCGAACAGTCACCTTGGTTGTCGCCGCGGCTATCTTTATCAGCGTGGCTGCGCCCGGGCTCGCTGAAGCCAAAAGCGAGATCTACAAAAACTGGAGGGGCGTCGCCATAAAGGGTTATGATCCGGTGGCCTTTCACACGGAAGGAAAACCCGTCAAAGGCTCTGGTGATTATGAGCTCAAATGGAAGGATGCCAAATGGCGATTTGCCAGCGCGGAGAACAGAGATCTGTTCGAGGCCGACCCGGAAAAATATGCGCCCCGGTACGGCGGTTACTGCGCCTGGGCTGTCTCGGAAGGTTACACGGCCAGCGTCGATCCTGAAAACGCCTGGAGTATCGTCGACGGCAGGCTCTATCTCAACTACAATGCCGAAATCAAGCAGAAATGGGAAAAGGATATACCGGGGCACATCAAAAAGGCCGACGCCAACTGGCCAGGTGTCCTGAACTAACAATCAGCATTAGATTTACTTTGGTTTTTATATCTTCAGGGCGGTGCGACCAGCCCCAACAGGCATGAAAGCGAATAAAGATTACAGCCTTTAGGGCACCGATGAAATCGGAATGTCAATAACGTTTAGCGCTTGGGAAAACCGATATCCTTCGGGGGAGCTTAATGGGACAAGCCTGCCGCAGATAGCTTTCATCCGGATACGCTCTGGTTTCAGTTTTTTGGATGCGTCGACTTGGATTCGGCCGCGGCCTGACTCAGGCGCACATCGGGAGGTGGTTTGATTCCTCTGGTTAGGCGATCGTCGCCGTAAATCAGGCGGGCGGCGCGTCCACCGACGATGTACAGCCAAACCCACTCGACGAAGACGACCAGTTTTCGTCGAAAGTCGATCAGAAAGAGCATATGGATCACGGCCCAGAGAAGAAAAGCAAAATAGCCGCCAAAGCGGAGTTTTCCGATCTGGGCAATTGCCCGGTTGCGACCGATGATGGCCATCGCGCCTCGATCCTTGTAGCGAAAAGCTTTGCGTTCGGGATCGGGTTGGCCTTGGCGACGCGCTATCAATTCGGCGGCAATCGTCTTGCCAACAAATCCACCGCCTTGAATCGCACCTTGGGCGACGGCCGGCACGGTCTGGCCTGTCTGCATGTCCATACAGTGGGCTAAATCGCCTGCAACGAACACGTTGCGGTGTCCTGGTATCGAGAGGTCTCCGTTGACGATTACCCGGCCGGACGGGTCCATTTCGGCGCCCAGGGCCGCCCCCAGGCGTGAGCCCTTGACGCCGGCGGCCCAGATGACGTTGTTGGCGTCGATCCGAATCGGGCCGTCTTTCGTCTCGGCGGTAAGGCCTCTGTTATCCACACCGGTCACCCTGGTGCCCAGAATGACCTCGATGCCCATTCGCTCGAGATCACGTTGGGCCCGTTGCGACAAATCCGGATGAAAAGCTGTCAATATGCGATCGGCAAAATCCAGCAATAGAACGCGTGTCATCCGCGTATCGACACTGCGGAACTCCTTGCGCATCGATAAGGCGGTCTCGGCATAGGCACCCGCCAGTTCGACACCGGTCGGTCCCGCGCCGACGATCGCAAATGTGAGGGCCGCCTGTTTGGCCGCCTTGTCCTGTTCGAACCGCGCCTGCTCGAAGGCCATCAGGAAACGGGTGCGCACGTTTATCGCTTCGTTGATCGTCTTGAGTCCGGGGGCGTCCTTTTTCCAGTCCTCATTGCCGAAGTAATTGGTTTCGAAACCGGTGGCCAGGACAAGGTAATCGTACACATAAGGTTCGCCGCCAAGCGTGATGGTCTGCGCATCGGTGTCGATGTCGTCAACGGCTTTCATCACGACACGACAGTTCGTTTGCTTTTTCAGTATATTTCGGATCGGTACGGCAATACTGCCGGGATGCAAGGTGGCGGTGGCCACCTGGTAGAGGAGGGGTTGAAACAGATGATGGTTTTGTTTGTCGAGAACGACGACGTCGGCGTCGGCCCGGAAAAGGGCTTGCGCCGCGGCAATGCCAGCAAAGCCGCCACCGACGATGACGACCCGGGGCTTAATCGCTGCCATATCTAACTCCTCATTGATTGGTCCTCCGGTTTTATCCGGACGACTTCGCATGGCAATTCATGCGAAGATTAGATCTCCAAATCGGCATAGTAAGTACAATTCTTGGGAGCGCAAGAAAAATCCCGTGCCGCCCGTTAAGGCCCTAGTTATAATGCTACGAAGTGTCCAAAACCCAGGTCATCGACCAGTTAAAATACCCGGACATGAGCTTCCGTACGACCCCGATTTCCCCAGAGTGTGATTCATAGGCTGTCGAATTTTGGCGCCCCAACCCCTTCGCACCGGCATTCCCTTTTTGCTTGTCACGATTGGTTTTACCTTCAAGTCAGGCACCCATCGTGTACGGGCCGTGCGATATGGCCCACAGCATGGTGCATATGCCACACCCGCCGCCGGTTGGTTCAATAGCGTCCCTTTGCGCATAATTTTAAATTATGATTGATTTCAATTGGTTATTTCTCATTATCGGTTATCCAGGCTTATTGGCATGCCAGTTGCCTATTGATGCTGCGAAATATGGATGCCAACCAGGAAAGGGCCAGCCGGTATCGGCGGAAACACCAGCGGATCGGTCTTCTCGCCTCATTCTGCAAATACCAATGAGAGTCGACAGTTCTTCAACTTCGACCGACGGCAGCAAGCGGGAAAAACGCTATTTTTGATTTCTGCCACGGGCTGGTCTGAAAATGACCTTCGCCGCAATTGCCAATCGCCTTTCGACATTTGCGGCACCGAATTGATTCCTTTTAAAAGGGGCTCAGGAAAGGAAGGGGAGATCGATGGACATCAATCAAATGCTGGAAAAAGTGTGGGAGCTGTTGACCCTGTATGGGCTGAAGGTGGTCGCCGCCATTGTCATTTTCGTCGTGGGGCGCTGGGTGGCCAAGATCGTGGCCGGTATTATCCGCAAAATGATGGCCAAAGCCAACGTCGACCCGACGCTGCAAAAGTTCGTGGCCAATATTGCCTACATTGCATTGATGGCCTTTGTGGTCGTGGCCGCTCTGAACCAATTGGGCATTCAAACCACGAGTTTCATCGCCATATTGGGTGCCGCCGGTCTGGCGGTCGGGCTGGCGCTGCAAGGTTCGCTTTCCAACTTTGCCGCCGGTTTTCTAATGATTCTGTTCCGCCCCATCCGCGTGGGCGACTATATTGAAGGGGCCGGTAGCGCCGGCACGGTGGAAGAGATCAGCATTTTCACCACCACGCTGGTGACGCCGGACAACAAGACCGTTATCATTCCCAATGCGGCCATGACCGGAGACAATATCGTCAACTGGACGGTCAAGGGCACCCGGCGTGTGGATATGGTCATGGGCATTGGCTACGACGATGACATCGACAAGGCCAAACAGATCATGGCGGACGTTCTGGCCCAGGATTCCCGCATCCTGAAAGATCCAGCGCCCAAGATCGCCATGGTGGAACTGGCGGACTCCAGCGTAAATTTCGTGGTGCGTCCCTGGGCCAAAGCTTCTGACTACTGGGGGGTCTATATGGATACCCATGAGGCCATCAAGAAAGCGTTCGATGCCCAGGGAATCAGTATTCCCTACCCCCAACGTGATGTCCACGTATACCAACATCCGGCGAGCCCATAGTGTGTACCTCAGCCCGAGTATTTCACGCGTTCGAGATGTTCATTGGCAAGGCAGCAGGGGTGCCGCTGTACGCCTGTACCGCAAGCCCCTGATAACGCGGCCAATGAGCATCTCGGGCGCGCCCGCAGGGTGAAATTTTAGCGATGATTTTGGAAATCGACCAAGGGTACAAAGTGTCACCTGAAAATCACACCCCGAATAGCTTTGATACC
>JASJCD010000271.1 GCA_030066135.1 Desulfobacterales bacterium
AAGCGGGTTTTGGCAGGTGACATTATCTGGTCAATAGGAATTTGGTTGCTTGGGTAGAAGGTTCATCATCCGCGCTATCGCGAAAAGCGGATGGGGAGCCAGTCTCATTTCAGACACCAACGCGATACAAGAATGACATCCGACACCGATCTGGGGAGAGGTTTTATTTGGACCGTTGCCCGATGATCACTCTGGTTAGCAGGATTTGTTCATTCGTTTTCATTCAATGAATACCTATTCCAGTTGTTTTTCTCCCATGACTTCGTGATAGGCATTCTCGGGGCCTGTCAGAAACAAGAAGGAATCGAACGCGACACATAAAAATACAACATCCCCCTTTCCAATGAGGCCATGCAGGTGCGAGTGTGTTCGATTGAAGGCTTCCTTAACAACAGCGATCTCTTCGTCATCTCCCAGCTCGTAACAGGTGCCGGTCAAGGTAATGGCTTGCGTATTGATGCGCGTCTGCTCGCCACGCGTATCAATCAACAAACTGACATTGGGATTTTGCTTTATGTTCCGATATTTTCGCGTGTTGCGCGGCGTTACCAGGAAAACGCGGTCAGCGGTTTCCAAAGTGATGTAAGCCATCAATGAGCAGTGGGGCCTATCGCCGTCTGTTGTTGCCAGCACGCAGCTGCTTTTTTTTCTGAGCAGCGATTTCATTTTGTCAGTCATATTGATTTTATGCATTGGTAATTCTGCTTGTTGCGTGAGGGTTGTTTCGATCGGTCAGATCTAACCCGATCTACCAGCTTTACGCTAGCGCAACCGTGACCAAAGATCAGCGATCAGCCTCACTGCTCCTGGTCGATCGTTGGCTGGTCGGGCGTATAACCGAAAAACACCTTCCCGATGGCGTCGTTGACATGGTTGATCTCGAGCTGAAGGTTGTCGGTAAACTCGTGCAGTCCGGTATCGAAGACCGTGGTAATATCCGTGTACGCCAGCTCGGCGCACAACCGGCCGAGGCATTGCTCGGCCTTGTTGCTGAAGGTTCCCGGTGACGTGCCGCTGATGCTGCTGAGCGAAGACAGGGCGGCGTTCAGTGAGAATAGGATCGAGCGGGGGAATTCGCGGTCGAAAATCAGAAAATCGGCCACGTTGGCGGGATTGATGCGTCCGTGGCGCTGGCGATAGGCATTAAAGCCGCTTGTGGCCCGCAGCAGGGCGCCCCACTGCACATCGTCGTAGGCCGTGCCCACGTAGCTGACGTTGGGCAACAAGATGAAATATTTCACGTCCAGAATACGCGAGGTTTTATCGGCCCGCTCGAGAAACCGACCCACGCGACTGAAGTGCCAGCCTTCGCCGTGGATCATGGTTTCGTTGCCGATACCGCCCAGCATCATACCGCGCAGGCTGATCTGCTTGCAGAAATCCTGAGGATTGATGTGGAGCGTGTCCGGATGATGGCTGGCGTCCACCACGAGGTGGTAGAAGTCGTTCACCTGTTCCCAGAGATCGTTGGAAATAATTTCGCGCACCGTTCGGGCATTTTCCCGGGCGGCCCGCAGGCATGACAGCACCGAATGGGGATAGGCCCGGTCGAACAATAGAAAAGACACGACACTCCGGCGGTCAAAACCATCGTAGCGTTGCAGAAACGAATCGGTGTCGCCGGTGATGCGTACCAGTGCGGCCCATTCCTGACACCCGTTTTGAGGCTGGTCCAGCGTCAGGTGCCAGTTTACTTCCACAAAGCGTGAAATGTTTTCGGCCCGTTCCAGATAGCGCGTCATCCAGTAGAGCGCGTCAGCAACTCGACTCAACATCTTCAACCGTCCCCAACGTCAATTGATCTTCATTCTGTTTGGCGGGATCCACGACCCAGGTATCCTTGCTGCCGCCGCCCTGCGAGGAGTTGACCACCAGTGAACCCTCGCGCAGGGCCACCCGGGTCAATCCGCCCGGCAGTACGAAGATATCCTCACCGTAAAGAATAAAAGGCCGCAGGTCCACATGACGCCCCTCAAACCGATCGTCGACGATGACCGGCGCCCTGGAAAGGCTGAGCGTCGGCTGGGCAATAAAATTGCGCGGCGTTTGCTTGATTTTGGCAGCGAAGGCCTCACACTCCGCCCGGCTGGCCGCCGGCCCCACCAGCATGCCGTAACCGCCGGACTCGTTGGCGGATTTGACCACCAGTTCAGGCAAATGCTCGAGCACGTAGTTCAAATCCTGCGGGCGCCAGCACAGATAGGTGGGCACGTTCGGGATCAGGGCATCCTGGTCGAGGTAGTACTTGATGATGTCTTCCACGTAAGCGTAGATGACCTTGTCGTCCGCGACCCCGGTTCCCGGCGCATTGGCCACCGCCACCCGACCGGCGCGGTAGACGTCCATCAGGCCGGGTACGCCCAGCAGAGAGTCCGGGCGAAAGGCTTTTGGATCCAGGAAGTCATCGTTCAAACGCCGGTAGATGACATCGATTTTCTGAAGCCCTTTGGTCGTACGCATACACACGTAACCGTCGTGCACCACGAGGTCGCGCCCCTCCACCAGCTCGATGCCGGTCTCGTGAGCCAGGAAGGAATGCTCGAAATAGGCGGAATTGAAAGCCCCCGGCGTGAGCAGGGTTATCAGCGGGTGTCGGCCTTTGCTGGGTGCAATGGCGTGCAGCATGTCCAGCAGCCGGGCGGAATACGACTCCACGGTGCGCACGCTGGATGCCGCAAATACTTCCGGAAACGTCCGTTTCATCAGACGACGGTTGGCGATCACGTATGAGACGCCCGAGGGGCAGCGCAGATTGTCTTCCAGCACATAAAGCCGGCCGTCCCCGTCGCGCACCAGGTCCGACCCGCTGATGTGGCACCAAACGCCCTGGGGCGGATCCAATCCCACACAAGGTTCCAGAAAACCCTCGGCCGTGGCGATAAGCTCCTCCGGCACCACGCCGTCTTTGACGATTTTCTGGTCGTGGTAGATATCGTCGATAAACAGGTTGAGGGCCTGGATTCGCTGTTTCAGGCCGGTATCGATGCGCTGCCACTCGCTGATATGGACAATGCGGGGCACCAGGTCGAAAGGCCAGATTTTTTCGGTGGCGTCGTCGTGACCGTATACGTTGAAGGTAATTCCGGTGTCGAACAGGGCTTTCTCGGCCGCTGCCTGCCGGCGGTTCAACTCGCCGGGGGGAAGGGACTCAATCTTGCGTCGCAGCAGATCCGTGCCGGCCCGCACCTGGTCGGGGGCGGCAAACATTTCGTCGTAGAACGGGCCGATGTCGTAGTGGCTGAAGTCCATGGGTATGTCTCGAGCTTGTTTTTTAATGCGCAGTGGCAATAAACCACCGCGATTCGTTCTTGATAAGCAAAATAAATACCAATACATTGGGGGCCGCCACACTTGGCATTAAGCCTGTATACGGGGTTAAAGCCCTGGCAGCATGTGCACGACAACCCAAAATTCTTTTTACAAATCCGTAGTTCAATTAAAAATATTTTGCAATAATGTAATCAAACCTTAACATAAACAGGGTCTGCCCGGCCCCCGGATGCCCGCTGCCATACCCGCGGACCACGGTCGCGGGGACTTTATAGACAGCGCCAGACCCTGCTGGCCAATGATTTGCATGGTCAGGTGAATCTGCAAGCCTCGGCCCTAACAACGAAATCGCCCCGTGCTGCCAAGCAAACATTGCCAGTCGAACGAAGGTGCGATCGAAAGACTATCATGACCATCCGCGTTGCCATCCACCACAAGACCGAATACACATACGACCGTCACATTTCCCTGAGCCCGCACATCTTCCGGCTGCGGCCGGCCCCCCACTGCCGCACGCCGATCGAAGCCTATAGCCTCAAAATCATGCCGGCCGATCACTTCATCAACTGGCAGCAGGATCCCTTCGGCAACTACCTGGCCCGGGTGGTCTTCAACGAGAAAACGGAACGCCTGCTGATCGACGTCGACCTGGTGGCCCGGATGACGGTCATCAACCCGTTCGACTTTTTTCATGAGTCCTACGCCGAGCATTATCCCTTTGACTATCCCCAACAGCTTAAAAAAGAGCTCTGGCCTTACCTGCAGGTGGAGGAAAACGGCCCCGGCCTCAAGGCCTGGATGCGTGGCATCAATCGCTCCCGTGAGCGCATGAACGATTTTCTGGTTGGGCTTAACCGGAAACTCTGGGAGGCGATCGCCTACACCGTCCGCCTCGAGCCGGGAATCCAGACCTGTGAGGAAACCCTGAAGAAAGCCAGCGGCTCCTGCCGTGACTCGGCCTGGCTCCTGGTCCAGATCCTGCGGCACCTGGGTTTGGCCGCCCGGTTTGTCTCCGGCTACCTGGTTCAGCTGGTGGCCGATGAAAAGTCGCTGGACGGCCCCTCCGGTCCCGAGGCCGACTTCACCGATCTGCACGCCTGGGCCGAGGTCTATATCCCGGGCGCCGGCTGGCTGGGCCTGGATCCCACCTCAGGCCTTTTTGCCGGCGAGGGCCACATTCCGCTGGCCTGCACACCGGATCCGGTCAGCGCCGCGCCGGTCACCGGCGCCACCGACAAATGCGAAACGACTTTCAGCTACACCAACCGGGTCGAACGCGTGGCGGAGGATCCGCGGGTGACCAAACCCTACACGCAAGACCAGTGGCAGGCCATCGATGCCCTGGGCGAACAGGTGGAAGCCGCCCTGGCGGCCGGGGATGTGCGTCTGTCCATGGGCGGCGAGCCCACCTTCGTCTCCATCGACGACATGGAATCCGCCCAGTGGAACACCACCGCGCTGGGCGAACACAAGCGGGCCCTGGCCGAAAACCTGTGGCAGCGACTCCACGCCGTGTTTGCCCCGGGCGGCCTGCGTCACGCCAGCCAGGGCAAATGGTACCCGGGCGAAGAACTGCCGCGCTGGGCGCTAGCCAGCTACTGGCGCCGTGACGGGAAGCCCATCTGGCGCGAACCAGCGCTTCTGGACGACAGCAACTCCCCTCGGGGTGCCGATCTCGACCTGGCCTTGAATTTCATCCAGACCCTGTCCCGGCAATTAAACCTGGATCCGGTCCGGGTGATACCGGGCTACGAGGACCCCCTCTACCATCTGTGGGCCGAAAGCCGCCTGCCCGCCAACGTGGACCCGCTGCAGGCCGATCTCAAGGATCCACAGGAGCGGCAGCGGCTGGCCGAGCGGCTGCGGGGCGACCTGGGGGCGCCGGTGGGACATGCCCTGCCCCTGAAGTGGGATTTCGGAACCGACGGCTGGACCGCGGCCCGCTGGGAATTCCGCACGCCCCGCATGTACCTGACCCCCGGCACCTCGCCCATGGGGCTGCGCCTGCCGCTGGAATCGCTTCCCTGGGTGGCGGAGGACGAGCGCGACCCCTGGCCCGAGACATCCCCTCTGGATACGTTCCCGCCCCTGGGGGAATACGGCCAGGCGACCAGGGCCGCGGAACCCGTTCCCGAAGCGTCCAAGGCCTCGCCGCCTGCGCCCGAGAACGTGCGCGTACCCTCGAAGCCGCCTCGGGAAATCCCTCACACCGCCCTGTGCGTGGAGCCCCGCGGCGGGCATCTCCATGTTTTCATGCCCCCGGTCAGCCATCTGGAACACTATCTCGATATCGTCGCCCGGGTCGAGGATACGGCCGCCGCAATGGGCCACCCGGTCGTTCTCGAAGGCTATCCGCCGCCGGCCGACCCGCGCCTGCATAATTTCAAGGTGACCCCGGATCCTGGCGTCATCGAGGTCAACATTCACCCGGCCACTTCCTGGCACGAACTGGTCAACAACACGGTCACGCTCTACGAAGAAGCCCGCCTGGCGCGCCTGGGTACCGAAAAATTCATGCTCGACGGCCGCCACACCGGCACCGGCGGCGGCAACCATGTCACCCTCGGCGGCTTTACGCCAGCGGACAGTCCAATGCTGCGGCGCCCCGACCTGCTGCGCAGTCTGATCACCTTCTGGCAGCACCACCCGGGCCTTTCCTATCTTCTTTCCGGCATGTTCATCGGCCCCACCAGCCAGGCGCCGCGGGTGGACGAAGGCCGCGACGAGCAGCTTTACGAGCTGGAGATCGCTTTCGACCAGATGCCCACCGCCGAGGCGCAGGCGCCATACTGGCTCGTGGACCGCCTGCTGCGGCATTTGCTCGTGGATATCACCGGCAACACCCACCGGGCCGAGTTCTGCATCGACAAACTCTACTCCCCGGACAGCCTGGCCGGTCGCCAGGGTCTGGTGGAGTTCAGGGCCTTCGACATGCCGCCGCACGCCCGTATGAGCGTCGTCCAGATGCTCCTGCTGCGGACCCTGATCGCCATCTTCTGGGAGCAGCCCTACCGGCAGCCCCTGGTGCGCTGGGGCACGGAACTGCACGATCGCTGGATGCTGCCCCACTACGTGGAGGCCGACCTGGGCGAGGTAGCGGCCATGATGCAGGCTTCCGGCTTTCCGTTCGCGGTCGAATGGCTGGCCCCCTTCTTCGAGTTCCGCTTTCCGCATTACGGCACGGTGCAGATCCAGGACATCGCCATCGAGCTGCGCATGGCCATCGAACCCTGGCACGTCCTGGG
>JASJCD010000272.1 GCA_030066135.1 Desulfobacterales bacterium
GTGTTTGCCCTCTATATCGCCCTGGGGTTTGTGGGGTCGGTGGTGGCGGGCGTGGGCTATGCGGTTTTGCGCTGATTGACATCCGGTACCGTCCTGCCAATCGTAGTGGCGATAAGGACCGCAAACCCGAGGGCAAGCCATAGGTCCGGCGTCCATGGTGAGTGCCGCCAGACAGACGCCGCACAGCGCCGCTGGCAACACGGCACGGTGAATGAAAACGCCCCGGCAGAGAGGAAAAAACGTCATTTCCTCCTTTAAGCGGGGGTCAGACGTTTTTCCCGGCCATCCGAAGTGAGGATACGCGAGACCGATGAACGACCCCGCCGAAGCTCAAATTCTTTCGCTTCTGGCCCGGGAATGGGACCTCAAGGGACCACCGGGCATCCTGGATATCAGTGAAATCGTGGCCGCCCTCCCGCTGGCGCCCAGCGATATTCTTGCCGCCGTCAAGGGTCTGCTCGAACGCGGACTCGTCGATATGAACAGCCTCAGAACCGCCGCCTTCCTGACCCCCGAAGGATACGAGACCGTCTCCGGCCCAGATGCCGGAAGATGATCCATCGACCAAACGGCCGTTGTTGCCAAACAGTTGCGTCCGGGGCCTTGCGGTATCGAGATCCTCCTCCAGATGCGTCATCGATGCCCCCTGAACGACCCTTTCCCCTTGGTTTTGGACTTGCCCTGCCCGCTGCACATGACCTCTTGCAACCGCCTGCTGGCGAGAAGAACGGTTGGATCTTGAAGCATAGCGAATGCTTATGTCGACAATTGCCATCCCCGCGAGTGGCCTCGTGTTTCGGGTGAGTTTTTTTGCATTTTTGTCATCTTGCCTGTCAACCGGATTTCTCTGAAGGCGTTTTAACTCTCTAAAACCCCAAAGGAGGAATCTGAAATGAAGAAACTGGCAATCGTGATGGTGGCAATGGTTTTTGCACTGGTGACAGCGGATGCAGCGATGGCAGGGCGGGCCAAAAACCGTCAGGTGAAACAGCAGAAACGCATTCATCAAGGGACGCACAGCGGTGCCTTGACCAAGCGGGAAACGGTGCGACTGCAGAAGGAGCAGCGCCACATCAACCGCAGCAAGAAGCGCGCCCTGCGCGACGGGGAAGTGACCAGGAGGGAACGGCTTCGCCTGGAGAGGAAACAGGACCGGGCCAGCCGGCACATCTATCGTTCCAAGCACAACGGTCGCACGCAAGATCGGTAGGCCGAGAACCTTCCCGGCCTCAAACCGGTGAGACGCCGTGAGGAGGCCGCATTCATTTGAAATCCGCGGGCGGCAGGACGTTCCGGCGTGCCGCCCGCGGGTTTTGACCGTCAACGTCCATCGGTAAAAGCAGCGGGGTCAAGGCCCCTAAAGGCGGGGAAGACGCCATTGTCCCGCGCCGTCCCGGCAGGCCATTCCGAAATAGGAGCGATTGGTGTTCCCGATGTTGACCTTCTGGTGGTAGTGGCGGCAGAATCGATTCGTCGATGTGCGAAATGTCGCCACGGGCTGGGTCATGCCTGAGGCCGACTGCCGGGGGAGCGCCCATCCCAGCTTCTGACCGCTGCGTTTTTTTTCGAGCGCCCGCTGGAAATTATTTTCGATAGCGCTGCGCACGGACGGATTCAGTTGGTCGAGCGCCGGGCGGACCGAGACGAGATCTATACTTCGGGACGGTTTGCGCCCACGAAAATCTTTGGTGTAGCGCACGTAGTGGCCGACATCGGGGGCGTAATACCAGATGCGAACCTCACGCAGTCTTGGCGGCCGGCCGTAGGCCGCCCCCTCCGAATAGCGGTAGGCCATGATTTTCCAGGTGTCGAATTCTCCGGCCATCGTCCGCACGCGCTCCCGGCCGGCGACTTCTGAGCGCCAATGGGCCTTGTAGGTGCGCCAGCGCCCCTCTTCATTTTGCCAGCGACCGGTTTCGACGTAGCGGGCCTTTTTGCCCACGGCCAGCGGCCAAAGGGATGCCGGGGATGACTGGGCGAACCAGTCCTCGCGGGGGCGCTGCCGGCGTGTGCCCTGGCGCCTGCGCGTTTGCCACTGCTGACGGCGGTAACTGAAATCCCGGGAGCCCATCGAAATGCGGTTTCGGTGGTTGCGCCAGGTGACCTGCTCGCCCCTGACGGCTTCGACGGTTTCCCAGCTGCCGTTGGAATAAAAAAAGGTCGTGCCAGGCTGGTAGTTAGGCAGCGCAATACCTGTTTCGGCGCCTGCCGATCCCTGGGCGCAAAGTACCAGCAAGCCTGTATAGAAAATGATGCATGCCACTGCCGGTGGTGCCGATGGGTGTATTGTTCGGTATCGATTCCGCATGAAGGCAACTCCTGGATCGTTTCAAAGCTGACGGTTTTTGTGGTTGTAATAGATGGCCGTGGTTTCCCACTGGCTTTTCCCGGTGCGCAGGGCCAGGCCTCGTAGCTGGCGGTGATCTTCGCCGGTATGCAATTCGAGGCGGTAGTCGCGATAATACTGGCCCCGGCGGTTGCGGTACGTTCGCGTCGGCGTGACCACGATGCGCTCTCCGGGCACTGCGGATTCAAAGATAAAAGGCACCCCGCTGAGATGGTTTTCCAGGGATTCATTGACCGCCTGAAGATAGGCCGGAGGCAGGGTCGGAAAGCCGCCGGGTGCGACATCCGTCGGTGTCGGCCGGATGATCCAGCCCATCCCGATGCCCAGGACTAAGACCGCCAGGGCCAGGGCCGGTCGGCGGAACGGCCGGCTCCAGAGGCGGTCGACGATGGCGCGTCGCGGCGTTTTGAGGATATTTTCCAGCGCTGCCGGGACGGGTTCGTCCATCACCCGGCGACCGCTGGCGCGCAGAAGAACAGTGGCATGCAGCGCGTCGAGGACGTGGCGTCGGGCCTCTGTATTTTGATCGAGATAGGCCTCGATTTCGCGCATCGTCGGTCGATCGAGTTCACCGTCCAAATAGGCTGAAAGGGTTGCGTCATCAAACTCGCTCATGGGCGCATGTCCTTTCCTCCGGCGCCTTCAACCACTCTGAAAAGGCGACCGGGGCGTTCGTTTTTCAGCTGCCGGATCAACTCACGGCGGGCCCGGGCCACGCGACTGGCCACGGTACCGGCCGGCGTATGCAAAATGGTGGCCGCCTCGGCGTAGGTATAGCCTTCGACCACCACCAGCGATATCGCCGCGCGCTGTTCGGCGGGTAAGGCCGCCATGGCGCTCCGAACATCGACCATCGCTTCGACCGGCCGGGCGGGATAGGGTGCAATACGGTCCCGGGTCTGGTGGTCATGGCGATCTTGGGCGTGGGATTCACGGGTTTTGCGGCGGCGCAGTCGATCGATCCATTGCGTGTGGATGATACGGTACATCCAACTGTCCAGACGCGAGCCGTCGCGGAATTGGGTTAGCCTTTTGAGGGCGCGCTCGCAAGCGGCCTGGACCAGTTCGTCGCCCCTGTCGATGTCTCCAGCAAGGTTACAGGCAAAACGGCGCAGACGCGGCAGCAGCATCACCATTTGCCGGCGAAGCGCCCTGTCCCTGCGGTCATGCTCGGGGGCCTGTTTGAAAATCATTTCCGCCCGACTCCTTTAAACGGCCTGCCATACAGGCGGCTGGCGGGCCACGTGCGACACACGCGGCCTCACCAGCCGGGTCCAGTCAACTGGCCTTGTCTAAGCGGGTTTATTTCCAATTGCCGACCAGGCCGGCCTCGTCTTCGGCCGACACCGGGTCGAGGTCATCCATACCGTCGAAGGCATCGTCATCGTCTCCGTTGCGATCGTTTTGGGTCGAGGACCGCCCCCCCCTATTGCCACCGTCGTCTGAGCGTTCGGACCTTTCGCTGCGCCCGTCTTCATTTTCACTGTCGTTGCCATCCTCGCCGTCTTCGCGGCCGTTTTCATTCCCGTCATCGCCTTCATCACCGTCATCACCGTCGTCGCCGTCATCATCGCCGTCGTCACCGTCATCATCACCGTCGTCGCCGTCATCATCACCGTCGTCACCGTCATCATCACCGTCGTCGCCGTCATCATCACCGTCGTCGCCGTCATCATCGCCGTCGTCACCGTCGTCACCACCATCGTCGCCGTCGTCACCACCATCGTCGCCGTCGTCACCACCGTCGTCACCGTCGTCGCCGCGACCGTCATCACCGCCGCCGTTGTCACTGTCGCCATCGTCGCCGTCGTCATCAGCATAGGCTTTGTAGACGAGGACCTGTCCTTTGTCCCCATCGATGTGGAGCGGAAGGACCGTCAGGGCCGTTGTCAGAAACAGAACCAGGCCCCAAAAAACGAGATGGCTGATGGATTTGGTCAGTCGGGATTTGATTGGATGCTCACCGTTCATGGGGATCTCCTCGTTTGCAGAATCGTTTGGGTTTTATTCTGATAACGGTTCAAGCGTGGGGATTTATCCGTCCAACGCAAACCCATCGCCGAATTTCGTGTAAATATACGAATTCGATGGCTCTGAACAGGGTCTTATGAACGTACACGCAGATCCAATTGAAAATAAACTTGGCATTAAATTATTTATATAAATAAACTTGCCTTTAGTATAATAACGTGTACAATTGTTTTCACTGAAAGCACTTGGGCAGGCCCATGGAAACTGCCGTCAAGTTCAAATTTATGCGATCGACAGTGAATCCGTATGCCTGTTCTGCAAAGCCGGCCCACCAGACATCCTCTCAGACAATTTGCGAAACGATCCAGGACGACTGCACGAGCAGGCCAGACCGGATCGCTTTGTGAAGTGGTTGTTCAGCCGCTATAGACCGTTCTACAACAATCTTGGCAGGATCAGACTTTTTACGGGATCGTCCGATTCGTGGTCAATCATGATTTATGCCCATGGGTACAGCAAAAGGAGACATGGCGTTTTTAGCCCATTGGATTAGAAAAAAACTCTGATAATTTTTGTCGGAATTATCATGCAGCCTGATAATATGTATGTTCTCCGAAAACGATGAGAATTTATAACGATGCCCAAAAAGCCAAATGAAATTGTACCTGAAGAACGAATACTACAATTCATTATGGTTATCCGAGGCGAAAAAGTTATCTTGGATTCTGATCTTGCAAAATTATATGGTGTTGAAACCAGAAGACTCAACGAGCAGGTGCGGAGGAACATCGATAAATTCCCAGATGATTTTATGTTCCAACTGACAAAAGAGGAATTTTCAAACTTGAAGTCGCAAATTGCGACATCAAGTTCAGGATGGGGCGGCCGTCGAAAATCACCACTCGTTTTCACTGAACACGGCGCTTTGCAGGCGGCCAATGTCTTAAATTCAGACCAAGCCAACAAAATGAGCGTGTTCATCATACGGGCTTTTGTTCGTTTGCGTGAAATGGCCCTGAAAAATGAACAGTTAGCGCGCAAAGTCAGTGAACTGGAGCACCGTGTTAGCGACCACGACGAAATATTGATGGAACTGATCAAAGAAATACGAAAATTAATAGAGACTCCGAAGCCCGGGAAGAAGGGGCACATTGGATTTTTAAAGTCAAGCAAGGCAAAAAAGTAAAAGCTTCGGAGAACATATCAGTGAACCAGACGCACATAAAAACAGCGCTGGTTACCTCAATCGTTATGTGTTCTTAGATATAAAAACTCATGAATAGATTCGTAACAATTGCAAGTTTTCGAGATTTACCATTAGCTGAGCTCGCAAAAACAAAATTGGAATCAGAAGGCATTACGAGTTTTCTGGAAAATAAAAATCATATTTCTATTAATTGGCTCTATTCTTTTGCTTTAGGCGGAGTACAGGTCAAGGTTCGGCAAGATGATGCTGAGAAAGCATCTCAAATATTAAATGCAGATTTCACATCAGAGCTTGATGAGATCGAAGATACATTGCCCCCTATAGACCAAAATGATCTTTGCCGAAAATGTGGTTCACGAAATTTGGAACTACTACAAGCCGCTCGGAAGGCTGGTGCTTTAACTCTCTTAACCGGATTACCGCTTTTTATATTTAGAAAGCGGTACAAGTGCCGAGATTGTGGGCACATAATGAAAACAAAACCCACATAACAAGGCTCTGTACCAGATGCGGGCCGCCAAGCGGCCCTCCCTGGTAATAGCCGGCGTTATAGCTACTGAAAATGAACAAACTTGAAATTAAGTCAGCACACTATC
>JASJCD010000273.1 GCA_030066135.1 Desulfobacterales bacterium
CGTCTCGACCTCCCCAATTGCGCCCTGGTCATCCCCCACGAGGCCGGCGACGAGGGTTTCGAATATCTCAAACGGATCGAGGACTACGCTCGGTTCATGAAGGTCGACCTGCGCATCATCCCCGACTGGATCGCCAAAGAACGCCGCATCGATGAAGACGGCCGCAAACGCTACACCCTGTGGGACATCTACCCCCACGCCGATCTGGTTTCCTATCCATCGATCTACGAAGGCTACGGCAACGCCTTCGTGGAAGCCATTTACTTCCGCAAACCGGTCCTGGTCAATCGATATGCGATCTTCGAGGCCGACATCGAACCGCTGGGATTCGAGGTCATCGCTTTCAACAGCTTCATCACCGACGAAACCCTGGACCATGTCCGACAGATCCTCGACAATCCCGAAAAACTGTCGGCCATGGCCGAAGCCAACTACATGCGGGGCTGGCGCTACCTATCCTACGAAATGCTGGAAGAGAAGCTGGAGGGGCTGCTGACCAATATCTACGGCTCCTGACCGAAGATGGATTTGCCTGCCATCGCCATTTGGACCCATGGCGCCATCGAAAATCTTAGCGAATGGCTGCCCAGAGTTGCCGATTGGACCCCAGGCCGTTGGCACCCCCCTGGGGATTCTGGCAGATGCCGCCTACGGAACAGGTGAAGCTCCGCTTGCAAATGGCGACCGAATCGCCCTCTACACCGATGGCCTCTATGAAATCATCAATCCCTCAGGGGAAGTATTCGGACCGGAACGGCTAAAAATCAGCCTGGCCCGTCATCGCAAGCGCCCCGGAGCCGATCTGCTGCAGGCGGTGCTTAAGGGTAGTTGTCGCTATGCCGGGGATGCCGTTTTTAGCGATGATATTTGCGCCGTGATCGTGGCGTACATGGAGGAAAACACCCTGCCGCTGGTGTGAAAGGCCGTTCACCCAATATAGAACCTTGATGGTGAGATGAAATCGAACCCTCCACGCCAGCGGAAGCGCTAGTGATTCAGGCTTCGGGCTTTGATTCCGCCTGCCGTTTGGCGTGTTTTTTGAGAAACTTCCGCGCAATGACTTCGATGGCGATATCCTCGAAATTGCCGCGCCTGGCCTTGGACTTCATGTCGATCATGTCCGCCTCGGTGATTTTCAGGTCCTTCAACGCATCCTCGAGTATCTTGGCGTGTTCCTCGCGGCACAGGGGCATGGCGTGCTGGTGAATCGGCGGAAACGCCGCCGCCTCCCATTTAATCTTCGTGTAGCGCGTATCCCTGATTTCGGGGTCGGTGTCGTAAATGATCCCGACATCGAAATCCTTGTTCAAGAGTCCGCTGAGCCGGTCGTTGATATCGACCTCCTTGACGCCCTTGAATTCGATCTTCCCGCTTTTCAGATAGGGATAGGCCCAGCTGCGCATGAAGTACTCACGGTTGGCTCCGAAAATCAGCTTATCGGCCTGGTTCGCCAGATCACCCATATTACTGATTTTCATGCTCTCGGCCTTTTCCGCAAGCATGGCCGGGCCCTCCCTGTTTTCGAAGCCGACCGACGGCAGCCACTTGAGCCCCCACTGATCGTAGACCTGGTTCAGTTTAGCGATGCCTTCCTCACTGTCGTCGTGCGGGAGCACCCCCATGCCGGCCATGGCCAAGCCTGTCCCCGAATACCAGACAAAAAAATCGATTTTGCCGGACAACAGGTTGAAAAAGGTCATCAGGGTGGACTCGCGTGTTTCGGGGCGTTTGATTTCGAGGACATTCTGGTGTTCATCCTTGAGGGTCTTTTTTTCCAGGTGCTGGTAGACGATCTCGGCGGTGATCCATGACTCGGCAAAATCCATCGCTCCCAGCTGAAGCACGCTTTTGCCGGCCGCCTGCGAGGCAACCGCCGGATCGATCTCGAGCTGGCGGTTCAACCGGGAGATGACCGCGAACAGGGCGCGATCGTAATCGAAACGCTGCACCGACAGGTTCTGTTTGACTTCCTTGATCTCGTCTTTGACTTCCTCGACATCGCTGCGCAGCTTGACCTCGGCCGCGCCCAGCTTCAGGGTGTCGATTTTGCGGTAGACCAGCGGGAGAAAGAGGGCCAGCGTGAGGGCAATGGCGTACTGATCGACTTTCTGGATGTTCAGGATGGGGTCATCCCAGAACTGGAAAAAAGTCAGGCCCTTGGGAATAAGCGCCGCCATCAGCAGAAACAGGATCACGCCTTCATAGACGATAAACAGCACGATCATCAGCACCCGGTTGCGTTTAGTTTTTTCCATGCGCGCTCTCCTCCGGCACAATGGCCTCGATCCCGATACCGGGTATATAACGATGATGACGGCGCTGCTTGAATGCTTCCATCCGCTCTCCAGAAATGAGTTTGTCGGCAATGAACAGGTTCAACACCTGTATAAAATCGAGATTGCCCTTGGCAACCGCGAAGCCGTAGGTATCCGAACGGAACGGCTTGGGAAAGACCACCAGCCTCTGGCGCGCCGTCCAGGAGCGCTGGCTGTTCCAGAGCTTGAGGAAGATTTCGTCGTGCACCATGAGGTGGGGTGTATCGGAGCTGTCGCTGAACACGGCCTCGGCCGCCAATTCGTTGGTCTCATATTGAAGAATCTGCGCCTGCGGGAAATAATCGCCGATAAAGCCGACGGCGCTCTTGCCTTGTGTCACCGCCACGATCAGCTGGTCTTCCTTGTTGACGGCCGCGAGCGCCGTCTTCAGATCCCCGTAGCTTTGGGCCTCGCCGATGCCGATCCGGTAGCCTTTGGCCAGGTTCAGGAGGATCGAAAAACCCGAAATATAGTAAGGATCGCTGAAATCCACCAGCAGCGCGCGTTCGAACACGCGGGACAGGGCGGCGATGGCAATATCGATTTCACCGGTCTGGAGCATCGGGATCAATTGATCGAATCGATTCGGAACGATGATATCGAGCGCCACGCGCAGCTCCCTGGCCAGCAGGACGGCGATGTCGATATCGATGCCGACACGGGCCCGGATGAATTTATCGGCCCCGCTGCGACGTTCGGTATTCAGGGTATAGGAAAACGGTTCAAATTGCGGGTTGACGCCGACGCGAAGGACCCCGTCGCGCAAAATGCGCTTCAGTGCAGGGTCGTAAACGGACACATGGGCGGCGTGGCAGGGCAGTGCCACTAGAAGTACGGCCGCAAAAGCCACTAACAGCAATAGCCGATATGGATGCCGTCGTTCAGGCATGGTGCATCCTCCCAGTGTACAAACACTGGTAAACTAATACGTTTTCGATCAACGTCCATGCCTGGGTGGAAGCTTGGCGATTATGACCGCCGCGCCCGCAACGCAAAAGCCCCCCGGGAAAGTATTCTTCCCGGGGGGCCTGTAATCGCGCCGTCGATTGGCGCTACAAGATCAGGGATTCATCTCGTAGACATCCGTCAGGGCCAGAACCTCGTTCTGCCAGACCCGCTGAAAGCGGTCTTCGTCCACCACGGGCTTTTTGATCAGCTTGAGGCAGCCCGCCATCTGGGCCTCGGTGCTGCTTGTCTTGGAATAGAGCTGGAGCGCGAACTTGGAGAAATCGCGCACCATGAAATCGAAGATCTGCTCCAGGAGATCATCGGAGACTTGGCCCATGCCGGCCTTTTCGATGATCAGCTGGCCATAGGCCACCAGGGTCATGAGTTCCCCCAGGCAGAGCAGGAAGTCGATGTCGCGGGTTTGCTCCTTGCTGGGCGGGGCGGTCATCAGGAGCGCTTTGAGGGCTTCGATCTGCGCCTTGAAAACATTCACGTTGGGCAGGTCCACGCTGTTGTAGGCCGCCATGTAGTCGTGGAACTGGATCTTGCCCAGGCCCCGCGTGGGGCCCTGGTCGAAGAGAAAGGCGTCGTGGGCCGCGTCGGTGCGGACGGGGATCTCGGGGAACTCGCCCGGGTTGAACAGGTAGTTGGCCATGAACTTCACGATCAGGGCCATGTTGACGTGCACCGTACCCTCCAGTTTGGGCAGGGCACGGATATCGCGCGCGGCCATCTCGAAATACATGTCCTTTTCGAATCCGCGCGCAGCGATAATGTCCCACAGCAGGTTGATCACCTCTTCGCCCTGGGTGGTGACCTTCATCTTGACCATGGGGTTAAAGAGCAGGTAGCGGCGGTCCTCGGCCGAGGCTGAACGCATGTAGTCGATGGCGCGCGCCGAAAAGATGCGCATGGCCGCGAGCCGTGCGTACGCATCGGTGAACATCTGCTGGATATGCGGGAACTCGGTCACGTATTTACCGTACAGATTGCGGTGGGCGGCGTGGTTGATGGACTCGTAGAAAGCATGCGTGCAAATGCCGATCGAGGCCCACCCCAGGTTGAACTTGCCCACATTGACCGTGTTGAGCGCCGCATCCCAGGCCGCATCGCCGGTGGAAAGGATTTCGTCGTCTGAAACCGGATAACCGCTCAGGGCGTATTCGGCCACGTACATCTGGGAGTCGACGATGTTTTTGACAAGCGCGTAGTTTGGATGGCCGGTTTCCACGGCGAACCACACATAGGACCCGTCCTCCGAGTTCTTGCCGAAGGTGGACAGCAGGGCCGCCTCGTTGCCGTTGCCGATGTAGTACTTGCCCCCATCGGCCACATAGCGCCCCTCCCCCAACGGTGTCAGCGCCATCTCCGAGGAATACAAGTCCGCCCCATGGGCTTTTTCGGAGAGACCGAAACCGAAGATACCACCGTCTTCCAGAAGGCCACCCGTCCGCTTTTTGATTCCCTCGTTGGGGCTCATCCAGATCGGCCCCAACCCCAGGATGGTCACCTGCCACGTATACCAGTAGGCCAGCCCGTAGAAACCCAGGATTTCATTGAAGACGCAGTTGCGGTAGGTGTCCCAGCGGGCATCCGGGTTGTCCGTAAAGTCCGGCGGTGTCAGCAGGGTGGCGAAAATCTTGTTCGCCTTGACGAAATCCAGAAAATCCGCATACCAGCGCCGTTCGTGGTCGTCCTCCTTGATGCCGGCCTTGCCCTTGGCCTCGAAGAAATCGATGGTTTTCTGCATCATTTCCCTGGAGCGGGCATCCAGATGTTCGAAATTCTCGTTTTTAGGGTGGAACAGCATTGCTTTATCTCCTTAGAATATTAACTGTGTACACGTAATAGGGTGCAATTTGGTCAGTCATGCCTTTGGGGATGGTATTACGGATAGGGGTCGAGGGTTCATGGGTCCAAGGGGTCGAGTGAGTAACTGATTCAAAGCCTGATTTTACCCTTGAATCCTCGAATCTTTGGACCCTTGAACCCTTTAGTCTTATTCCCTTGAATCCTCGAATCCTCGATTCCTTGAACCCTTTGGTTTAATCCCCCTCGAATCCTTGGATCCTTTTATCATTCGCATACGAACCTTTAGTGCAAATTTTTTAGAGGCCTGTCGAGCCCATCAGATCTTTCAGCATGCGCTTCAGCAGGACCTGCTCCTCCAGGCTGAAATCGGCCAACAGCGCGGCGTTGGCCCTGCGGCGCAGGTCGATCAGTTCCGCCCTCAGCGCCTCGGCCTTGTGGGACGGAAAAAGCCGCACCACGCGACGGTCATACGGGTCGCGCCGCTTTTCAATCCAGTCGCCGTCCTGCATGCGATCCAGAACACCGGACAAAGTGGCCTTGTCCAGCACCAGCATCTTGCCCAACTCGGCCGCGGTCTGCCCTTCAGCGTACCAGAGCCCCTCGAGCACAAGGTGCTGAAGATTGGTGAGGCCATAAGGTTTGAGGATCTCCTTGAAATCCCCATGGGCTCTCTGGTAAGCCTTGGCCAGCAGGAAAATGGTGCAATCCGGCAATGGTTTCTTGTTTACTATCATAAACGCTTTCCCTTCGTATACGAACGTTTATATGAGATGCCCGCGCATGTCAAATTTTTTTTTTTTTTGAAACGTGCCAATTGAGATGAAAACTTTGCCAACCGAGACAAAAGGCGTTTCGAAAGGAGCTTTATGAATCTTTGGAGGCGTTGCAGAAAGACTTGGGTGCCTGGCTCCATGAGTACAACCACAACCGGCCTGGCCTCATCGTGGTTATCGCAACCATGAACGCCGCCAATGGAAACGTTTGAGTTAGGCAAAATCCGCCGAGAAGAACTGC
>JASJCD010000015.1 GCA_030066135.1 Desulfobacterales bacterium
GGGTCAACCGTTTGTCCTGAATCTCTTTCCAAATCGTTTCTCACCATCGACATGTTTGTAATAAGCTCAAGATCAAGGCACGCAAATTCTGAGGAATGAGGCGTACGTCAGTACGCCGCAGTGACGAAGAATGCAGCGCAACGCCGATATTGAGCTTATTACTAACATGTCATCCATGGGCAGGCAGGAGTCCCCTGGGGCGACACACCAGGATGGCCGCCATGAGCAGATAGACCGACATGGAGGCCAGCGACGCGGCCACCCCGTCGGCATAGGCCGGGGATAGAAAAAGGCGCAGCAGCAGGGGCAGAAAGGCCCGGCCGAGGGTGTCCACCAGTCCCACCAGAAGGGCGCCCACCAGGGCCCCGCGGATCGAGCCGATACCGCCGATGACGATCACCACGAAGGTGAGAATCAATATGCTCTCCCCCATTCCGGATTCCACGGCCAGGATGGGGCCGGCCATGACACCGGCCAGCCCGGCCAGCAGCGTTCCCAGTCCGAACACGAGGGTGTAAAGGATCTGGATGTTCACCCCCAGCGCCCCGGCCATCTCCCGGTTGCTGGCCCCGGCCCGGATCCGCATACCGGTGCGGGTGCGGGTGAACAGCAGGTAGAGAAGCCCTCCCACCAGTATACCGACGGCGATCACGGCAATGCGGTAGCTGGGATAAGGAACGCCGGGGATCAGCTCGACGCTCCCGGAGAGCCAGGCAGGTACATCCATGAACAGGGGCTGGCGTCCCCAGATGATGCGGGTCAGTTCATTGAAGAACATGATCAACCCGAACGTGGCCAGCACCTGGTCGAGGTGATCCTTCTTGTACAGGCGCCGCAGCACCAGAATCTCCACCACCATGCCCGCCAGGGCCGCGGCCGGGAGGGCCGCCATAATCCCCAGCAGGAACGATCCCGTGCGGGCGGTCACCGTGGCCCCTACATAGGCGCCGATCATGTAAAACGAGCCGTGGGCCAGATTGATCACCTGCATGATCCCGAAAACCAGGGTCAGTCCGGCGGACATCAGAAAGAGCATGATCCCCAGCTGCAGCCCGTTCAGAAGCTGTTCGATAAACAGAAGCATATAAAATTTACCGAAGGCACATTTTGTTTGCGTTCTGAAGCGGTAGATTGTGGTTCAGGCCAAGGCCGCAGGCTGGCCGCCACCGCAGGCGCAGTTATTCTGCGTCGAGGATGACGGCCAGGCGAGAACGCCGGCCTGGGCCGCAAGATGCCGCTTCGGGACGCAAACTATTTCATCTTGCAGTCTTTGATATAAACATTGCTGTGATCCGTAAACACCGCCTTCAGCGTCTTGTTGGTGTACTTCCCGTCGGCATTCTTCACCACCTCACGAATATAGAGATCCTGCACCGGGTGCTGGTTGGGTGCAAAAGCGAATTTACCCCGCACCGTGGGAAAATCAGCTTTGCGGATGGCCTGGCGCAGGGCATCGAGCTTGGAAACATCGCCCCCCACCTGCTTCAGGGCACTGCCCAGAAGCCGGGCGGCATCGTAGCCCTGACTGGCGTAGAGTGTGGGCGTGCGGCCGTAAGCTTTACGGAAAGCCGCCACGAACTGGCGGTTGGCCGGGTTGTCCAGATCGTGGGCCCACTGGGAGCCGTTCTTCACCCCCAGGGCCGCATCCTTGACGGCCTGCAGCAGACGTTCGTCAAAGGAGAAGGCCGGTCCGAAAACCGGGATGGACTGATTGAGGCCGGCCTGGGCGTATTGCTTGAGGAAGTTGATCCCCATGCCGCCGGGCAGAAAGAAGAACACGGCGTCGGGTTTGGCCGCCCGCAGGGCCGCGATTTCAGCGGCGTAGTCCGATTGGCCCAGTTTGGTGTAAACTTCCCCGGCGATGGTGCCCTTGTAGTAGCGCTTGAAGCCGGCCAGGTGATCCTTGCCGGCCGGGTAGTTGGGCGCCAGCAGGTAGACATTTTTGAACCCGGCCTCGGTCACGTATTTGCCCACGACCTCGTCGAGGTTATCGTTCTGGTAGGCCACGTTGAAGTAATTTGCATGGCACCCCTTGCCGGCCAGCAGCGAGGGGCCGGCATTGGGGCTGATGTAGATCACGTCCTGGCGCACCACCTTGGGCACCACGGCAATGGCCACGTTGGAGAAAACAATGCCGGTCAGGATCTTGGCCTTGTCACGCTTGATGAACCGGTCGGCAATCTGTTTGGCTTTTTCGGGTTTGCGGCCGTCGTCATCCACGAGCAGTTCCACCGGGACACCGCCCAGCTTGCCACCCTCCTGATCGATGGCCAGCTGAAATCCGTCGCGAATCTCTTCACCCAGATACCCCGCCTTGGTGGACAGGGTCGTAATCATCCCGATTTTCACCGGTTCCATCGCCAGCGCCGGCACCGCCGCCAGCATGGCCATCGTCACAACCAATACCAGAATTCGCTTACCCATCGTGTCTCTCCTTTTCTGCCGCCCGCCGCCGATGCCAGCCGCGGCTTGCCTGTAGTTGCGCTGCACAGAAAATCCAAACTGCGTTTATCGCAACGATTCTGAACGAACCCCCAGCCGGGCTCACGGACTAGCGCAGCCCCCGGATGAATCCAGCAACGGCCGCCACGCCCTCGCTCTCCACCAGGCGGATGGTCTGGGTGCCGATAACGGCAATATCGACCTTGCCTTTCAGAAATTCGACATCCGCCTTTTCCTTGACACCGAATCCCAGCGCCAGGGGCAGATCGGTAGCCGCCCGACAGCGGTCGAGATATTGCTCCAGATCGTCCGAGAAGCTGGTATCCATGCCGGTGACGCCCTTGCGGGCCACACAGTAGACAAAACCGCGGGCGAAACCGGCCAGGTAGTGCATGCGCGCATCGTCGGTGGTGGGGGAGTAGATAAAAACCGGATGCATGTCTTTTTGGGTCATCGCTTCGATGTAACCGCTGCCCTCCTCGGGCGGCAGGTCCGGCACGATGGCTCCCTGCAGGCCGCTGTCCGCCATGTTGTCCACGAACCGGGCCACACCGTAGCGATAGAGAATATTGTAATAGGTCATGTAGACAAACGGAATGGGATGGCGTCGCGCGACCTCGCGGCCGAAAGCCAGGCAGCGCTCCACCGTGGCCCCGCGCTGCAGGGCCTCCTGGTTGGCGCGCAGAATGACGGGCCCGTCGGCAATGGGCTCCGAAAACGGGATCTGCAGTTCCATCAGGTCCACGCCGGCCGCCACCATGGCGTCGACGATGGCCAGGCTGTCTTCCCAGGAGGGATAGCCCAGCACGATATGGGTCATCAGGAGAATATCTTTTTGCTGTCGTCGTTCCTTCAGGTAGTGTTCAAGCATGTTCGCCTCGTTAAGAATGCAAATGCCGTGCGGCGTTGAAACAGGTTCGCGTGACGCCGGCCGTCAAGCTTGGTATTGAGCGGCTTTACGGATGATGAATTCGCGCCAGCCCGGGTCCTCGAAAGCATCCGCCACGGTGAAGATGTCCTTGTCCCCCCGGCCCGACTGGTTGATGATCAGGGCTTCGTCGGGCGCCAGCGCCGGGGCCTCCTTGAAGGCCTGGACAAAGGCATGTGCGGATTCGAGGGCCGGGATCAGCCCTTCCTTGCGGATCGCCAGGCGCATGCTGTCCACCACCTCGCGGTCGGTGGCCGCTTCGAAACGTACCCGCCCGGTCTCCTTGAGGTGGGAGAGAATCGGGGAAACGCCCACATAGTCCAGCCCGGCCGCAATACTATGGGTCTCCTGCATCTGCCCCTCGGCGTCCTGCAGAAAATAGGTCTTGTAGCCCTGGGCCACACCAATGGCCGCATCGGACGAGCACAGACGCGACGCATGGGCCCCTGATGCCAGCCCCCGGCCCCCGGCTTCCACGCCGACCAGTTCGACCGCGTCATCGTCCATGAAGCCCGCGAAAATTCCCATGGCGTTGGACCCCCCGCCGACACAGGCATAGACCCGGGCCGGCAGCCGCCCCTCGCGCGCCATGATCTGTTCGCGCGCCTCCTGCCCGATGATGGACTGGAAATGGGTCACCATTTCCGGGAAGGGGTGGGGCCCGCAGGCCGTGCCCAGCACGTAGTGGGTATTGTCCATGTTGGAGACCCAGTCGCGGAAGGCCTCGTTGATGGCGTCCTTCAAGATGCGTGTGCCGTCTTTCACCGGAACGACCTGGGCGCCCAACTGCTCCATCCAGAAGACATTCGGGCGCTGGCGCTCGACATCCACCTCGCCCATGTAGATGGTGCAGTCGTAGCCGAAGCGGGCCGCCATGGTGGCCGTGGCCACCCCGTGCTGCCCGGCGCCGGTCTCGGCGATCACGCGGGTCTTGCCCATACGCTTGACCAGCAGGCCCTGGCCCATGACATTGTTGGCCTTGTGGGCCCCGGTGTGATTGAGATCTTCGCGCTTGATGTAGATCCGGGCCCCGCCGAAGTGGCGGGTCAGGTTTTCGGCCAGGGTCAGGGGCGTCGGCCGGCAGGAATAGGTGGCCATCAGCGCCTGGTATTCCTGCCAGAACTGAGGATCGTTCTTCACGGCCGCGAACGCCGCGGCCAGCTCGTCGAAAGTGGCCACCAGAATCTCGGGCAGGTAGGCGCCTCCGAACTGGCTGTAGTAACCACGGTTATTCATCGGTAAGTCCTCCAATCGTCTGCGAAAAAACGAAACGGTCGGTTCGGCAGTAAAGATCGGCATAGACGGCGTTTTCCACCCCTGGAAAATGCAGCCAGCGGTTCACCACCAGTATCGGCTGGTCCGGTGTCAGATCGAGCTCTTTGGCGCGTGTCCCCTTGAGGTGGTCGATGCGGAAATTCTGCTTGCCGCCCGTGGGCCGCAGATAGTAGCGCTCGGCCACCACGGCCGCCACGGACCGGCCCTCGAGGGGAACGGCGTCGATGCCTTCGAAGAGTTCCGGGTGCAGATAGAGGTCTTCGATCAGCACGGGTGTATCCCCGACGCGGTTTAAGCGCGAATAGGTGTAAGCCCGCTGCCCGGCGAAGGGATTGTCCGCGTTGGCCGCCACCTTGCGTCGGGCCATGGGCTTCAGGATCCGGCCGGATACCTCCAGACCGCGGCGCTGGAAAGCCGAGGTCGTGCCCGCCAGCGAGAACAGGTCGATTTCGTGGGACTGGTCGTCGCGCACGAAGGTGCCGGCACCTCTGCGCCGCACCAGCATGCGCCGGCGCACCAGCACGTCAATGGCCTGCCGGACGGTGGGCCGGCCGATGCCGTAGGTGGCCGCCAGCTGATGCTCCGAGGGGATGCGCGCCCCGCGCGCATATTCGCCGGCACGGATCATGGCTGTCAGTCGGTCCGCCAGTTGATGGTAGAGCGGCAAGGGGGATTGGGGGTTCAGCATAAGCGCCTGTCTGTCATCGTACCAATTCAAAATTCTAAAACGGGTTCATAAAGACCACTTATTGGTAAAGTTGTCAAGACAAATCAATCCCATTCGGAACGGCCTTGCCTGGGCGAGACTGGGGGCATGCGACCCCACGGTTGTTATTTGCATAACGTTTCGATAGGGTCTTTCCGATGAAACCCTCGACACCAGAACCCATCCTGCGGATCGGACCGGCGGGCAGCGACGGCCGGGGCAACCTCAAGGGCGTTGCCGAAGTCGCCCGCCTGGGGCTGGACTGCATGGAGGTGGAATTCACCTACGGGGTGCGGATGCACCCGGAGATGGCCGAGGCCGTGGGCGCCCTGGCCGCGGAACACGGGGTCGCACTCTCGGTGCACGCCCCCTACTATATCAACCTGGCCGCCTACGAGGAGGACAAGGTCGTCGCCAGCCGCCAGCGCATTCTGGACAGCTGCCACCGGGCCCACCTGATGGGAGCGCGCAACGTGGTCTTTCATGCCGGGTTCTACCAGAAACGCACAGCCCGCGAGACCTACCGCCTGATCCGCGACCAGGTCCGCGATCTTCGGCAGGCGATCCGCCAGGCGGGATGGAATGTCGTCCTGTGCCCCGAGATCACCGGCAAGCCGTCCCAGTTCGGCTCGACCGAAGAGCTGTTGGAGCTGATGGCGGACACCGGCTGCAGCCTGACGGTCGACTTCGCCCACCTCTATGCCCGGCAGCAGGGCCAGATCGACTACGACGCCCTGATGCCGCGGCTGCCCGCGAAGCTGCACGCCCACTTCTCCGGGATCGAATACACGACCAAGGGCGAAAAGAAACATATCCGCATGCAACCGAATTACTTCCGCCCGCTGCTGGCGGCCCTCAAACGCCACGGCAAGGAGGCGACCGTCATCTGCGAGTCGCCGGCGCCTTTCGAAGATGCGGTGATGATGAAAAATATGGCCATTCAATTCAGCAAGGATGGGAACGATGGCGGGTAGACCGATTGCAATCGCGGCCAGGACGCCCCCCCTGCAATCCCGCAAGCGGAAATCCGCGACGCACCGCAAGCCGCCAACAAGCACCAGGCAGGGGCCGCTTGAGCCTGATAGTCAAATAACAATTAACGCGTGTTCATCCAGAAATGGTAGATTTTGGTTCAGGCCAAGACCACAGTGCTTTTGGAGCCGCAGGCGTAGCTTCCGCTACGTCGAGGATTTCAAAAGCGCGAGAACACCGGCCTGGGCCGAAAGATGCCATTTATGGATGGACACAACAGCGAACGCTTCCGCGTTCAACCTTGAGGCGGCAGAATGACGACCCATCAATTCAAAGTGTGGCGGGACCGCAGCGGCATTCCTCACGTGGAGGCAACCGCGTTCGATCAGATGTACCGCGGGCAGGGCTATGTTCACGCCTGCGATCGCGGCATGCAGCTGCTGCTCATGCGCATCCTGGGCCAGGGGCGCGCCTGCGAACTGCTGGATGACAGCGACGAAATGCTGGCGGTGGACACCTTTTTTCGACGTATGAACTGGACCGGCGGCACACAGCAGACCATCGCATCCCTGGCGCCCGATCATCGCCGCTGGCTGGAGGCCTACTGTGAAGGCGTCAATGCGGGGCTGCAGCGCAAAACCCCCTGGGAGTTCCGCCTGCTGGGATACCGCCCGGATCCGTGGTCGGCGCACGACACCGTTATGCTGATCCGCATGATCGGCTACCTGACCCTGGCCCAGTCGCAATCCGAGATCGAACGCTTACTGGTGGAAATGGTGCAAGCCGGCGTTTCCCGTGAAAAACTGGAAGAACTCTTCCCGGGCAACCTGCAGGAGATGGATTACGAGCTGTTGAACCGGGTTTCCCTGGGGGAGCGGATCGTTCCCCCGGACGTGCTCTGGTCCATCGCCGCGCCGCGGATGATGGCTTCCAACAACTGGGTGGTCGCAGGTCGCAAAAGCGCCAGCGGCAAGCCCCTTATCGCCAACGATCCCCACCTCGAGACCAATCGCCTGCCCAACGTCTGGTGCGAGCTGGCCCTTACCTGCGGTGAGCGCACGATCATGGGCGGCTCCATGCCCGGAATCCCGGGCCTGCCCGTGGGGCGCAGCCCCGATCTCGCCTGGGGCGCCACCTACGCTTTCGTGGACGCCTCGGACAGCTGGGTCGAGCGCTGCCGCGACGGGTGCTATTATCGCGCCCAGGACGATGCCTGGCATGCCTTTCGCCTCCGGCGCGAAATCATCACGCGCAAGAAGAAACCGCCCGTCGAGATACTTTTCTATGAAAACGATCACGGCGTTCTGGACGGCGACCCCAACCAGGAGGGCTATTACCTGGCGACGCGCTGGGTGCCGGGTGAATCCGGTGAGGCCATGCTGAAAGCCACCTTTGAGATCGGACAGGCCACTTCGGTGACCGCAGGGATGGCCGTGGCGGGCCCGATCGAAAGCGCCTGGAGTACCGTCCTGGCGGACCGTCACGGCAACATCGGCTTCCAGATGACCGGCCGGGTGCCCCGCCGCCGCGAGGGCCTCAGCGGATTTGTCCCTCTGCCCGGATGGCATTCGGAAAACGACTGGCAAGGATTCCTGACACCCGAGGAAATGCCCCGGGCCCTGAATCCCGAAGAAGGGTTCATCGTTACGGCCAATAACAACTTGAACGCCCTGGGGACGGCCGATCCCATCAACATATCCATGGGCGCCTACCGGGCCGAACGTATTCGGCAGTTGCTTCAGAAAGGCGACGATTTTACGACCGACGACATGACCGCCATGCATTTCGATCTCTATTCTCTCCAGGCGGAGCGTTTCATGTCGATACTGAAGCCGCTTTTACCGGACGCGCCCCAAGCCGACATTCTCAGGGGCTGGGACTACAACTACGACGCCGCCTCCCAGGGGGCCTACCTTTTCGAGCAGTTCTACCAGGCGCTGTATCGGGAAGTCTTCGGCCGCGGCGGCATGGGTGAGAACGTGGTCGACTATCTGGCCGCCCAGACCGGCGTGTTCGTCGATTTCTATGCAAATTTCGACCGGATCCTGCTGGCCCCCGAGTCCACCTGGTTCAACGGTGAATCCCGTGAGGATCTCTATCGGCGGGCCATGAAGCGCGCGCTGGCGGCCCCAGCCCGGCAATGGGGAGAGGCGCGCCAGATCGTCATGGCGCATATTCTGCTGGGGGGCAGACTGCCCGGCTTCACTGGATTCGACCGGGGCCCGATAACCGTCATCGGCAGCCGGGCCACCATTCACCAGGGCCAGATCTACAGGAGCGGTGGCCGCATGACCACTTTCATGCCGTCTTTCCGATGGGTGGCGGATATGGCCGGAGAAACCCTGCGCTCCAACCTGGCCGGCGGGCCGTCCGACCGGCGTTTCTCGCGATGGTACACATCCGATCTGGCCAACTGGCAGGCGGGGCGCTATAAAACGATCGCCCCGGAGGCAACTCAGGAACGGCACCCGTTTCCATGACCGCTGGGACAGATGCATTCTCCTTACCCCTTTCCGATAGCGGCCCATCGCCGGGGTTGCACCTTATGAAAGCAGAACGGTACCGCTCCGATGACACCAATGGCCACGGCTGCCTTTTTCGATTTTGACCAGACCCTGCTGGAAGTGGAAAGCGCGCAGATGGGCCTCCGCATGCTCCGGGAGCGGAAAATGCTGACCACGGGCTATATCCTCAAGGTCTGGCTGGCCAATATATTCTACCGGGGGCATTGCCTGTCGGAAGCCGGCATGGCCCGCATCCTGCTCACATTCTACCGGGGGCGCCGCCTGGAAGAATTCGAGGCCACGGCCGAAGCCTTTTACCAAAACCATCTCAAGCCCTATCTAGCCCCCCGCATGCTATCCGTTCTCGATGATCACCGGCAGGCCGAACACCGACTGGTGCTCATATCGGGATCGGTACGCTATATGCTGAACCCGGTGGTCCGCGATCTAGGCTTTGAGCGCCTCTACTGCACGGATCTGGAGGTCGGTGAGGATGGATTGCTGACGGGCCGCTCCCGGGGTCCCATCTGCGTGGACCAGGTTAAAAGCAATTACGCCCGGCAGTTTGCGCGTGAGACGGGGGTCGATCTCGCATCGTCCTTCGCCTACGGCAATCATCCGGCCGATCTGCCCATACTGGAAGCCGTGGGGCACCCGCGCGTGGTGGAACCTTCAAGGGCGCTGGCACGCATTGCCGCCCGACGGGGCTGGCCTGTGCTGTCTTTCCGTTGAACCACGCATTCCATGGCAACGCCGCCGGGCATCCCGGAACCATAGCCCTGTGCCTGGGAATCCCCCCATAGGGTACCACCGCGGCGCTGCAGGTTCCGACAGCGGGACGGAGGGAGCGCCGCCAAATTGAAATAGCGGTCATTTCCCACGCGGATGCCCGTTAGCCACGCCCCCGGCAGCACATCGCGGGGCGTGGACCGGTAGTTAGCGAACGTTTTTTTTCTTCCCTCCAATCCAACGTTTGTTTTACAAAGCGCTTAATCATAGCTAAGTTTGTATATAACCGGCGTCTTCCTGCTTCCTCATAAAATGCTGAAAAAATGCCTTCATCTGCTTAGAGATGCCGCCTCGTATTGCGCATGCACCCAGTTCGGGGAGGTATACCATGCCTGTTTCCACGATTTTTAACCGCGGCCTGTTGGTCCTGCTGCTTCTGGCTGGCCCCTTTGAAATACAGGCTGCCGAGCCGGTCAAGATCGCCTCCATCTATGCCTTTTCCGGCGTGGCCGCCGAATCCAACCGACCCGCCTTCGAGGGCGTGCGCTACGGGGTGACCGAACTCAACCAGCGCGGCGGCATCCTGAACCGGCCCGTCGAGCTGATTGAATTCGACAACCGCAGCACCCCCATCGGCGCCAAGGTGGCCGCGCGCCGGGCGATCGAAGCCGACGTGACCGCCGTCATCGGCGCATCGTGGAGCTCCCATTCCCTGGCGATCGCCAAGGTTGTGCAGCCCGCAGGCATCATCATGATCACCACCGACTCCACCAATCCCCAGGTCACCCTGGTCGGTGACTACATCTTCAGGGTCTGCTACACGGACACCTTCCAGGGGCAGGTCATGGCCCGGTTTGCGCGCGCACACCTGAACGCCGGCAAGGCCATCGTGTTCATCAATATTGCCAGCGATTACAGCATGGGACTGGCCCAGGCCTTTTCCGCCTTTTTCCAGGATGCGGGCGGCACCGTCCTGGGAAGCATTCATTACAAGCACCAGCAGGACCAGTTTAAAGATGTGGTGGCCCAGGCCCGGGCCTTCCAGCCCGACGTCCTTTTCATCCCGGGACACGATGAGAGCGCCCGGCTGATTCTCGCCGCCCAGGAGGCCGGCATCCAGGGAATTCCGCTGGGGGCCGACGGCTGGAGCACGGAAATATTTTTTGAACGCGGCGGGTACCGGATTACGCGCGGGTACTATTGCACCCACTGGTCCGAAATGGTCGACAATCAGGCCAGCCGGGATTTCGTGGACCGTTACCGCCGGCCGGATTACACGCTTTCCACCGAACCCCTGGGCTATGACGCCGTGCTGCTTCTGGCCGACGCCATCAAGCGGGCGGGCACGCTGGAGCGCGCCGCGGTCCGCGCCGCTTTGGCCGCGACCCGGAGTTATGCCGGCGTGAGCGGCGCAATCACCTTCGATGCCAGCGGCGATCCCCTCAAGGCCACTATTATCATGGCCATTGAAAACGGCCGCCGCCAATACCTCGAAAGCGTCGGGCCGGAATAATGGCAGCGCGAACCGAAAAATGCTTGCAAGCCGGCATGTGGCGCGAGCACCATGGAATCCCCTTCGGCCGGATCGGCGGACTTCTGGTGTGCCTGGTGCTGTTAGGCGGTTTTCTCTTTCCGCCGAACGGTTCCGCCGAACCGATAAAAATCGCAGCCATATTCGCCCAGAGCGGGATTGCAGCCGATAACAATGCCCTGGCCATCAATGCCGTCGAACTGGCGGCAGATGAAATCAACCGGCGGGGCGGCGTGCGGGGTCGGCATCTCGCACTGACGATCATCGACAACCAGAGCACCCCGATCGGGTCCCAGGCTGCCGCCCGACGGGCCGTGGCCATGGGGGCCGCCGCCGTAATCGGCCCGTCCTGGAGTTCGCATTGCCTGCCCGCCGCCAAAGTGCTTCAAGATGCCGGCGTGCCCATGATCACGCCTACCGCCAGCAATCCCCAGATTACGCGCATCGGCGATTACATCTTCAGGGTCTGCTTCACCGACGACTTCCAGGGACGGGCCCTCGCCTATCTGGCCCGCAAAGACATCGCCGCGCGCACCGCCGTAATTCTGGTCAATGCCAACGAAGCCTACAGCATGACCCTGGCGGAATTCTTCGGACAGCATTTCAGTCGACTGGGCGGGAAGGTCCTGTGGCAGGGAACCTACAACGCCAAGGCGGCCGACTTCCGCGATCTCCTCGACCAGACCCGACGGCAACGGCCGCAGGTCATCTTCGTTCCCGGCTATGCCCGCGACAGCGGCCTCATCGTCAGCCAGGCGCGCAAGGTAGGCATCCAGACGACCTTTATCGGCGGCGACGGCTGGGGAGGAGAGATCTTCGATTTCGGCGGAGCGGCGCTGGCGGGATGCTATTATACCACCCATTGGTACCCAACACGGTCAAACCGCCAAAGCCAGGAATTGATGAATAGCTACGAGGCCCGATTCGGTCCGCCGTCCGTCTGGCGCACGATCATCCCCCTGACCTGGGATGCCGTATGGCTGTTGGCCGCGGCGATCGAAAAAGGCGGTGCGACCGATCGCGCCGCCTTGCGTTCAGCCCTGGCCGCCACCCGAAATTTCGAGGGTGTCAGCGGTGCGATCAGCTTCGACGATCAGGGCAACCCCCGTGGCAAAGGGGCTTATGTCATTCGCCTGACGGCGGAATCCAGAGAGTTTGTCAAAATCATTGCGGCGCCCTGAGCTTCTGGGATGCCGTGCGCTAATGACCGGCATCCGGCTGCAGGTTCACCCCGGTCACTTCGCCGCGGCAACGGAAGAATGATTGCATGCACGTGAAAATGAGAACCAAAGGGCTGCGATTCAAAATCAACGGTGCGATCCTGCTGGCCTCGGTGATCGTGGCCCTCTTCGCCGGATCCATTCTCTACCCCGTTGAAATCAACCGCCGGGCCGCCCGCCTGGAAGAAATCGAATCTCTCCTCAAGGCCGTCTTTCTGCAGAAAAAAGAAGCGATCGCCAACGAAGTATTTGCCGATCAGCTCCTTGCCCTGCAGCATACCCTGCGCGATATTCACAGGGTTCACGGAGTGGCCCAACTGTCCATCTACGACCTCGACGGCCATGTGATCCTGGCAACGGAAAGCGGCGCCCCCCGCCATCTTGCGCCCCAGCGCATGGCACGGCTGGAGGATGCGGCCCTGTTTCACAAGACCCGCATCGACGGCCGTTCACTGGCCGCATATACCACCCTGATCGAAGTCATTGGTGAACGCGTGGGCTACATCGCCATGTACTATGACCTGAGTGAGCTCGAACGGGAGTCAATTCTGGTGGCGGGGTTCTTTCTATCCATGCTGCTGGCCGTTCTTGCCGTCATGGCCCTTTTTCTCAACCTGCTGCTCACCCGTGCGGTCATTCAACCGGCCGGGCGCCTGCGGGATGCCATCGGTAAAGTGCGCGCCGGAAATCTGGGTGAACAGGTGGCCATTGCAAGCACAGACGAAATCGGCGAGATGGCCGCGGATTTCAACGCCATGTCCAAGAAATTGCAGGAACAGCACGTGGCGCTGAGCGATGCCGTCCAGACCAAGGAATCCTTTGCCCAGAAGCTTGCCCAGAGCAACCGCCAACTGGCCGACCTGAACACCAATCTGGAAGCCAGGGTGGAGACCCGCACCGAAGAGCTCAAGCGCAGTTATGAACGTCTGGAACAGGAAATGATCGAACGCAAACGCGCTTATGAGGAGAAGAGCCGCCTGGAAGAAAAGCTCGTACGTTCCCAGAAAATGGAGGCCCTGGGCATGCTGGCCGGCGGAGTGGCCCATGATTTAAACAATGTGCTTTCCGGCATCGTCAGCTATCCCGAACTGCTGCTGCTGCAACTCCAGGCCGACAGTCCCCTGCGGACGCCGATCAAGACGATTCAGGAATCCGGACAAAAAGCCGCCGCCATCGTACAGGACCTGCTGACCCTGACACGGCGCGGTGTCATCAATGCGGATGTACTGGATATAAACAAGCAAATCGTCGAACCCTATCTGCAATCCCCCGAATATGAGAAGCTGATGACAGCGCATCCCGGTGTCCGCATTGCGGTGACGCTGGCCGAGGATCTCCTGCCCATCAAGGGGTCAACGATTCATTTGACCAAAACGCTGATGAATCTCGTGACCAACGCCGCCGAGTCGATCGAGGACCGTGGCCGCATCACCATAAGCACCGAAAACCGCTACACGGATCTTGCCTTCAAGAACGGCGACAATGTGCAGGAAGGCGAATATGCCGTTTTGATCGTAAGCGATACGGGTCTCGGCATCGCACCCGAAGACCTGGACCGTATTTTCGAGCCATTCTATACCCGCAAAAAAATGGGCCGCAGCGGGACGGGACTGGGGATGGCGGTCGTTTGGGGTACGGTTCAGGATCACAATGGCCAGATCAATGTCCAGAGCCGCAGGGGTGTCGGCACGACTTTCGAGATTTTCTTCCCCGCCACCCGGGAGGCTCTGTCGATAACCGATCAGGCGTTTTCCCTGGCCGCGCTGGCCGGCCAGGGGGAGAAAATCCTTGTGGTCGACGACGTTCCGGCCCAGCGTGAAATCACTTCTTCCATTCTTGAGGAGCTGGGCTACCGCGTGGCGACGGTCCCCGGTGGGGAGGCCGCGCTCGCTTATCTGGAAAAACACAGCGCCGACCTCATGATCCTGGATATGATCATGACACCCGGAATGGACGGCCTGGAAACCTACCGCCGCATTCTGGCGCGCCATCCTGATCAAAAAGCGGTCATCGCCAGCGGTTTTGCTGAAAACGAACGCGTGCGCGCGGCCCAGGAACTTGGGGCCGGACTTTACATCCGCAAGCCGTTTACACTCGAAAAAATCGGCCGGGCCGTCAAGATGGCCCTGGGAGATCCGCCGCCGTCTGCATTCCCCGAATAAAGGCCCGCACGTTCACGCCCAGCACATCGTGGTTGTAGCCCCCCTCCAGGATACCAAAGCAGGCCGCCTGCTGTTCTTCCGCCGCCTGGCGCACCATGCGCCCCAGGGCGTAATAGTCCCCGGTGGCGAGTAGACCGCCCCAGTCGTCCACGTGGTTGTCGAACCCGGCGGAGACGCCGATGATGTCAAAGGTATCCGCCGCCAGCGCCGCCTCGGTCGCCTCCAGATAGCGGCTTGCCGATGCGGCCTCGGGGTTGGCGATCGTAATCCAGGGCAGCGCACCCAGAATGTTGACGTTGCCGTCGCCGTAGTGAAGGTCGAAATCGAGCACGAATGCCCGGCTGATCGACCCCTCCTGCTTGAGCCGGGTCAGGGCGACGGCCATGTTGTTGAAATAGCAAAACCCCCAGCAGCTGTCTGCGGAAGCATGATGACCGGGCGGACGCACAAGGGCGAAGGCCGGCACGGTCAGACTGCGGATGGCGGCCTGAATCGCACCGCCCGCGGCCAGCGCCGCCATATCGAAGACACCCTCCGCCCGGACCCGCTCGAGATGACGCCGAGTGTGCACACGCAGGATGTCCGTCTCGGCCGCCGGCTTTATCGTCTCGAAATCGACTTCGCCTTCGAGAGCGGATACAATCGCCTCCATGCGTCCAGCCGCCGCGGCCGGGTCGGCGGTGTAAACTTGATAGAAGGCCTCGTGGAAATAGACTTTCATGCTGATCTCCGATAGGGTGGGTTGCGCTTGAAACAGGCGCGGCATATACCAGCATAGGAACGAACCGTGTCGGGCGTCAATAGCTGACGACATTCAGGTGCCTGAACAATACCCACAAGCCGGCGGCCGCCCTCCGGATGCCGGGAACATCCATCCCATGACGACCCATTTGATCCGTACCGGAGAGATTGATCTTTTCACCCATGACCAGGGCACGGGTATCCCCATCCTGCTGCTGCACGGCATGTGGTGTGATCACCATGTCTACGACGTCGTCGTCGACGGCCTGGCGGGCGCCTATCGCATCATCTGCCCCGACCTGCGCGGCCACGGCCGCAGTGGAACACCGCCGCAGCCCTGGAATGTCAGGGACTTGGCCCGCGACCTGATGCATACGCTGGACACCCTCGCCATCAGATCGGCGGTCGTGGTCGGCCACAGCCTGGGCGGCATGGCCGCCCTGCACATGGCCCTTAACAACCCCGACCGCCTGCACGGTCTCGTTTTGCTGAGCACCTCGGCGGAGGCCGAGAAACCGGAGCGGCGCTCGCAACTGAGTCTCATGGCGATGACCCTCAACATGTGGGGGATGAACCGCTTGATGGCCGGCCGCGCCGCCAAAGCTTTTTTCAGCCCCGCCTTTGCCCGGCGGTCACCCGGGAAGGTCAAAGTCTGGCGCGATCATTTGCTCTCAATGCAAAGGCCCGCCCTGCTGCAGGCCCTTACGGCCGTCCGTGACAGGCCATCGGTGCTGGCGCAGCTCGACACTTTAGCGATGCCTGCGCTGGTGATGGGCACCCGGGAGGACACCATCGCCGACCCGACCCATGCGGCCATCATGGCCCGCCGGCTCCGCAATGCCCGGCTCGTTATGCTGCCCGGCGGCGGGCATGCCCTGCCCGTGGAGCATCCGCAGGCACTGATAGAGGCCCTGCGAGGTTTTGTGAACAGCCATATCGAATAGGGAATCGCGAGCGATTATTATGAATGCCTGGACCCGTTTTCGTCTGAAGAACAGCATGCTGCTGGCCATGGTCGGTGCCAACCTCCTGAGCGGCCTCAGCATGGACATCCTCATCCTACAAGGGGATGCGCCGCCGTCGCCCGCGGTCCTGCAGCTGGCAACCTTTCTGGACCTCACTTTTATCCCCATCGTTTTCCTGGTGGCGGTCCTCGGTGTTATCCGCTACGAACGGCCCATTCGCCGCTACCTTCGGCGACAATCGGCAGGTCGGCCGATTTCGGGCAACCTGACCCGCAAGGCCCGGCGCCGCCTGCTGAACGAGCCTTTCATGCTGCTCATGGTATCGTGGTCCCTGTGGCTGTACGGGACCCTGATCTATGCCGGTTTGTTCTGGCTCAGCGATGCCGGCCCCCTGGAAATCCACCGGGCCCTGTTTCGCAGCCTGAGCACCGGCCTGACCACGGTCGTGGTGGCCTTCTTCCTGCTGGAGAGCATCCTGCAGAAATGGCTCGCCCCGGTCTTCTTCCCCCGCGGTGGGCTCTCCAGGACTTCACGGGTCATGCGGATCCGGCTCAGCGTCCGGTTGGGATGCCTCCTTTTGGCCTGCAACGTCGTGCCCCTGCTGAGCATTCTTGGGGCCTCCCTGCGCATCGTCGCGGTGGCCTCCGACCAGCATGAGCTCGCGAACATGATCCGGCGGGCCATCATCACCGACACGGTGGTGTTCATGGTGGTGGGCGCCTTTCTGGTCTTCCTCGTTGCGCGCAACATCGCCCAGTCCATGGACGAGATCACGCGTGTCCTCAAGCACATCCGGCAGGGGGATTTCGACCATCGCGTGCGGGTTTCGGCCAGCGACGAAATCGGCTATGCCGGCGACGTCATCAATGCCATGACCGAGGGGCTAAAGGAGCGCGACGCGATGCGCCACTCGCTTGCGTTGGCCCGCGAAGTCCAGCAGCGTCTCTTGCCCCGCGTGGATGTATTCGGGTGTGAGACCCTGCAGATCGCCGGCCGAAGCGTCTACTGCGACGAGACCGGGGGCGACTATTTTGATTTCTTTACCGTGACGCGTGACGGTTCCCGCCAGATCGCCTTTGCTCTGGGGGACGTTTCGGGACACGGCATCGCCTCAGCCCTGCTGATGGCCACCGTTCGCTCGGCCCTGCGCCAGCGGGCCGCCCTGCCCGGCGATCCGGCCCGGATCGTAAGGGACGTCAACCTTCGACTGGTCGACGATGTCCAGGAAAGCGGACAGTTCATGACCCTGCTTTTCTTCCTCTATGCCCCTGACACGCGTACGTTGCAGTGGGTCCGCGCCGGCCACGACCCGGCCCTGCTCTACGATCCCGCCACGGACCGCTTTGAATCGCTCAAAGGTGAGGGGATCGCGCTGGGCCTCAACGGTGACTATACCTACAGCACCAACTGCCACCCGGATTGCCAACCCGGCCAGATCCTCGTGTTAGGCACCGACGGGGTTTGGGAAACCTGCAACGCCCAACAGGAAATGTTTGGTAAACGACGGGTTCGCGACCTGGTGCGCCGTCACGCCGGAAGTGATGCCCGGGAAATCAGGAATGCCATTCTTGCGGCCCTGACCGCTTTCCTGGGGGACCAGCGGGCGGAGGACGACATTACCCTGATGGTCGCCAAACTCGACCACAACCATCAGCCCTAGCGCCGGTTCACGGCTTCGGCCGATTGCCCGCCGGCCCTCTTCAATCGGGGATGTATAGGGAGCGGTGGAGGGCCGTAATCCTTTAAGGGTTGACAGCCGTTGGTGAGGATTTTATATTTGGCTGAACGTCCAACTAAATAATGCTGATGCCAGCCATGACCACTGCGAAATCAACCGCCCGAACCGATGCCAAAACCCGTCAAATCCTGAAGGCGGCCCGCACCATTCTGGCCCGGCGGGGATATGCCGGCACCACGGTAAGTCTCGTGGCCGCCGAGGCTGGTGTGAGCCGCGGCTTGCTCCATTATTATTTCAAAAACAAGGAGGACATGCTGGCACGGGTGATCGATGAAAACATGGCCGCCAGCGTGATTCTGGTTGAAGACCTATTGGCCCGCAGTCGCAACGCCACCGAGATTGCCGACCGTCTGGTGGAGGCCCTGCAGCAACTCTTCAAAATCGATCCTGATTTTTTCAGCCTGTTTTTCGAGGCCGAGGCGGCGGCCCGCCAGAGCCCGGCCCTCGAGGCCCAGCTGCAGACCCTTTACGGCAATTTCCGTCGGGCTGTCCAGAAAGGTCTCCAGGCGGCCATCGACCGCGGAGACATCGCCCCGCCAATCCCGGCGACGGGTCTGTCCGCCATTCTGACCAGCATTATCGACGGACTTGGGCTGCAATTGATCACCGAGACCGATCTGGTAGACGACCGCCAGATCTGGGATGCCGCCCACAAGTCCGTTTGCCTGCTGTTGGGAGAAAAGGTCTAAATATTTTTTGGAAGAATTTTGGCTGGCCGTCCAACCAATAACTTGATTTGGGGAGGTAGCACAATGGATTGCATCACGCTGCGGATTCAGCAGAAGGATATCAATATTGCCGTCCAGGTGGCGGGTCAGCATTATGCGCGCCCCATGGTATTGCTGCATGGTTTTCCCAGCAACCGCCATCTGTGGCGCCGCTGTATTCCCCCCCTGGCCGCCGCCTACCGGGTCTATGCGCCCGATCTGCCGGGCTATGGCGATTCAGACAAACCCTGCGGGGTTCGTTATAATGCCGCTTTTTATGTTCGCTTTCTGGAAGCGATGCGGCGCGCCCTGAATCTTGACCGGTTCATCCTGGTGGCTCACGACGTCGGCGGAATGGCGGCCCTGGCTTATGCCGTTAGGCACCCCGCGACCCTTTCCCATCTCGTGATCATGGATACAACCGCCTATACCGACTGGCCCCGGCCGCTCCAGGTCATGGTCAAGAAGGCCCGCACCCGCTGGGGGGCCTTCTGGTTTACACGGCGCCGCGTCTTCCGACAGGTGTTACAACGCTATCTGGTTCATCGTCCCGATGTCTTTTCGCCCACGCGGGCCGAGCGCTACCGTCAGCCCTGGGTCAGAGATGCCGACGGCCGGCGGGC
>JASJCD010000274.1 GCA_030066135.1 Desulfobacterales bacterium
GGCCTCGGTGGGGGCCGGGGTCAGCGCCGTCTTCTTTGTCGCGGCTGTTTTTCACACCTCCCGGAGGACCAAGGATTGAGAGCCCTTGCCCTGATCACGGTTTTGATGGTGGGGGGACTGCTTTTCTACGGCCTTCCCGATTTTCCCGACTGGGGTGATCCTGTGTCGCCGGCCAGCACCCATCTTTCCCCCTTCTACATCGAACAGGGCGCGGCGGACACCCACGCCCCCAATGTCGTCACCGCCGTTCTGGCCTACTACCGGGGTTATGATACGATGTTCGAGGCCGCGGTGATCTTCTCCGCCGGCCTGGCCTGTTTCTTCCTGCTGCGCACCTTCCAGCAGAAATCGGAGGAAACGCGGCTCTACCGGCATATCCCCACCGGCGTGACCCTGAGGATCGAAGAGGGCGGCAAGACGCCGGCCGGCTCGGAGGAATTTGAACCCATCGATTCCCACTGGGTGCCCTACGACATGATCATCAACATGACCTGCCGCTTGATCGTGCCCTTTGTTCAGCTTTTCGCCCTGTATGTCATCGCCCATGGCCACTACAGTCCCGGCGGCGGCTTTCAAGGCGGGGTCCTTTTCGGGGCGGCCATCATTCTTTTCGCCATTTCCCACGACCTGCGATCGGTCTTTCGCCGCCTGCAGGAGAAGGCCGTAATGTTCCTTAGCGCAGTCGGGGTGTTGATCTATGCCGGCACCGGCGTCGTGTGCCTCGTTTTGGGAGGGAATTTCCTGGACTACAGTTTTCTGGCGGGGATGCTGGGCGTCGACGCCGTCATGGCCCGCTCCCACGGTATTCTGATCATCGAAATCGGTGTCGGGCTGGCGGTCATGGCCGTCATGGTGATGCTTTACTACAACCTCTCGTCGGCCGGCCGCCACGACGAAGGGCTTTGATGACATGGAAGCCATCCTTTCCAGTTTTCTGACCAAATACAACTACTGGGTGTTCATCGGCCTGGTGATGATCGGCCTGTACGCCCTGATCGCCAAACGCAACCTGGTCAAAAAAATCATCGGCATGAACATCGCCCAGACGGCGGTCATTCTGTTTTATGTCTCCATCGGCGCCAAGCAGGGCAGCACGATCCCGATCCTCGATAGCAGCCACGGCCACGACGCCCACCATGCCGTCCAGGCCATTGACTACATCAACCCCCTGCCCCACGTCCTGATGCTGACCGCCATCGTTGTTTCGGTGGCCACCCTGGGCGTGGCGCTGGCCCTGGCGATCAAAGTTTACCAGCAATACGGCACCCTCGAAGAAGACGAAATCCAAGCCCAGATCGACAAGACATGACCGCTCATTATTCCGCCCTCCTCATCGTGGTCCCGCTGGTAGTGGCCTTCATGGTCACCATCGCGGGCTGGATCGACAAACGCTGGTGTTTCCCTCTGAGCGCAGCCGCCCTGCTGGCGACCTTCCTGGCCAGTGTGGGGGTGCTGGCGGAGGTGCAGCAAAACGGGGTGGTCGAATATTTCATGGCCGGCTGGGAGCCGCCGGTGGGCATCAACCTGCGGGTGGACCATCTAAACGGCATCGTGCTTGTTGCCATTGCCGCGGTGGCGCTGCTCAATCTGCTGGGTACCCGGCCGATCGTGGAGAAAACCTACGCCGACCGCCTGGGGGCTTTTTACACCCTGTATATCCTGCTGGTCACGGGCCTGCTGGGCATCACCGCCACCGGGGATGCCTTCAACCTCTATGTCCTGATCGAGATCGCCGCCCTGACGGGCTATGCCCTGATTGGTATGGGGCCGGGTCGGGCGTCGCTCTCAAGCCTCAATTATCTTTTCATGGGCACCGTCGGGGCCAGCCTCTATCTCCTGGGCGTGGGCTACCTCTACCTGGCCACGGGCACTTTGAACATGGTCGACCTGGCGGCCCGGCTGCCGGAGATCTACGACTCCCGACTGGTGCTGTCGGCTTTTATCCTCTGCCTGGCCGGCCTGTGCCTCAAAATGGGTTTCTTTCCGCTGCATGCCTGGCTGCCCAACGCTTATGCGCATGCGCCCTCCCCCGTCAGCAGCCTGGTGGCGCCGCTTGTGACCAAGGTCATGATCTATGTCATGGTGCGGGTGATGCTCACGGTTTTCACCCCGGTTTTTGCTTTTGAGCGCCTGCAGCTGGGCGGGTCCATGGTCTGGCTGGCGGTGATCGCCATCGTGGCCGGCTCATTCCTGGCGCTGTCCACCCGGCGCCTGAAGCGCATGCTGACCTTCATCATCGTGGCCGAGGTCGGCTACATGGTGGGCGGGTTCTGGCTCGGCAACCGGGCGGGGATTTCGGGGGCCATCCTCCACATCGTCAATGATGCGGCCATGACCTTTTGCGTCTTCCTGGCCGCCGCCGCCATCCAGCAGCGCAATGAAGGCGAGACCATCGATGACCTGCAGGGCTTGTTCGCCAAGATGCCGGTGACCATGGCGGTCTTTGTCGTCGGCGGTTTATCCATTATCGGCGTACCGCCCACCTGCGGCTTTTTCAGCAAATGGTACCTGATCTCCGGGGGGCTGGCTGCGGGCCATTACGGCTTCGTGGCGGCCCTGCTCTTCAGCAGCCTGATCAACCTGGTGCTCTTTTTCCGGATTTTCGAAATCGCCTTTTTCGAGCCCTTCACGGACCACCATGGCGGCCACGGCCACGGCGGGGAGGGGGTCCATGGCGTTGCCATCGAGGAGGCCCCTCTGCAAATGCTGGTCGTCATGGTGACGGCGGCCGTGATGCTGTTCGCCTTGGGGCTCTACGCCGGGGATATTGTCGAGGGTTTCGTAACGCACGTCATACCGGCAGGAATTCTCTGATCGATGGAACCGATTTATTCATTCAAACCCCTCGCCGCCATTCTGGTTTCGCTCATCGCGGCCCCTTTCATCTTCGGGAGCCGCTCGCCCAACGTGCGTGAGGGGTGGACTTTTCTGGCGGCCCTGATCAAGTTCGCCCTGGTGGGTTCCATGCTGCCGGCGGTGCTGGCCGGTCAGGAATTTAGTTATACGCTGGCACGGGTCCTGCCGGGTCTCAGCCTTACCCTCCGGGTGGATGCCTTCGGCATGCTTTTCGCGCTTGTATCCTCCTCGCTGTGGATCGTCACGTCGGCTTATTCCATCGGCTATATGCGGGGTCTGGACGAGCATGCCCAGAACCGGTATTTCACCTGTTTTGCGATTTCCTTGAGCGCGACCCTGGGCGTGGCGTTTGCCGGCAATCTCCTAACGCTCTATCTGTTTTACGAGATGCTCTCCCTGGCCACCTATCCGCTTGTCGCGCACCATCAGGACCGCGAGGCACGGACGTCGGGACGTAAATACCTGCTCTACACGGTGGGTGCCTCCATCGGACTGGTCCTGCCGGCCATGCTGATGGTCTATCACCTGACGGGGGATCTGGCCTTTGCGCCCCAAGGGGTTCTGGCCGGTCATGCGACCCGGACCACCGTGGCGGTGCTGCTGTTCATGTTTGTCTTCGGTTTTGCCAAGGCCGCGGTCATGCCGCTGCATTCCTGGCTGCCGGCGGCCATGGTGGCCCCCACGCCGGTAAGTGCCCTGCTGCACGCCGTGGCCGTGGTCAAGGTGGGGGTCTTCAGTATTTTCCGCACCCTCAGCGGGATTTTTGGTACCGATCTGCTGGCCGATTTGAATCTGGGGGTATGGGTGACGGCGGTTGCTTCGGTCACCATTCTCACCGGTTCGCTGATCGCCCTTTCCCAGGACAACCTGAAGCGTCGCCTGGCGTTTTCCACCATCGCCCAGCTCTCATATATCGTTCTGGGGGTCGGACTGCTGTCCGCCAAGGGGCTGACGGGCGGGATGATCCACATCGCCATGCATGCCTTCGGCAAGATCACGCTTTTCTTTTGCGCCGGCGCCATATTTGTTGCCACGGGCAAAAAGAACATCAGCGAGATGACGGGCCTCGGGCGCCGCATGCCGATCACCATGGGGGCCTTTTTCATCGGTGCCCTGAGCGTCATCGGCCTGCCGCCGACCGGTGGGTTTCTCAGCAAGTGGTATCTGGCCCTGGGCAGCCTGGAGGCGAACCAGTGGCCCATTCTGGTGGTTTTGCTGACCAGCTCCCTGCTCAATGCGTTTTATTTTCTGCCGGTGGTGTACAAAGCCTTTTTCTGCACGGAACAGGAATCGCTGTTCACCGGTCCCCGGAAGGAACCGCCCCGATGGTGTCTGGTGCCGCCGGTGATCACCGCCGTGTGTTCCGTGGTCCTGTTTTTCTACCCCCAGCCGTTTCTGAAGCTTGCCCGGATGGCGGCAGCGGCATTGGGCGGATAACGATGGGGGTTTTTCTCGAAGCAACCGGCGGGCGGTCTTCGCCGCTGTGATGGAGGATACCGTGTCCGAACATAAAGACGAAATAATGGTGTTGAGCCACGAACCGGTCCCCGGTTACCGGGGGGCATTTTACATCGTCCTTGCGGTGGCCACGGCCTATCTGCTGGCGGTGTTTTTCCTGTAAGCGAAGCGACCGGCGCCGGATTGGTGACTGGATTCAGGGAATCCGGCCGGAGGTTGAAGGTTGAAGGAAAATATCAAAACCAACATGAGGGAATGAATGGTGTTCCTTACAAAGGCTGGAGGATTCTTATCTCCCGTCGCATTATTAATGAATCACCGTAGTCTTCCGACTTCAACCTTTACACCTGAACAAACTTGCGATCTGTTACGGCAAAACCAATTATCTCTTACCTGGCCTGAGAACCAGGGGTTAGGGACAGAATGATACGGGAGTCAACGATATGCGTGAACTAAAACTCTTCGATGATCCAAAAAATGTGAAACGCCTGCTGGTGATATTCTTTGCATCACTGTTGGTGCTGTTGATTGTCGATTTTTTTATACACAAGCACGCGGATTTTCCCTGGGAGGAAGCACCCAATTTTTTTGCGGCCTACGGGTTTGTCTCCTGCGTGTTTCTGATATTCATTGCCAGAATATTGCGGCCGATGATCATGCGGGATGAGGATTATTACGAATCCCCCACGGATGACCGGAAGTGATTGGACAGATCATTAATATTTCCTGACTAACACGGAATACCAATGGACCTCACACCATATGCCATAAACCTGCCGCCGGGGATTGTGTTCATTGCCGGCGGATTATTGATCCCCATGTTCAGCGGGCGTCTGAAATCGATCTGGATGCTGCTGCTGCCGATCATCGGGTTCATTACTTTGATTACTACCCCCGCGGGCAACCACTGGGCGTACCAGTTTCTGGATTACGACCTGATTCTGGGCCGGGTGGACCGGCTGAGCAAAGTGTTCGGGTATATCTTCTGTATCATATCGTTTATCTCCACTATTTTTGCCTTGAAGGTAAACGACAACGTCCAGTATGTGGCCGGTTTCGTGTATGCCGGCGGCGCTCTCGGGGTGACGCTGGCCGGCGATCTGGTCAGCCTGTATCTGTTCTGGGAGGTGATGGCGATCGCATCCACCTTCCTCATTCTGGCCAGGAGAACAAAAGCCTCGCAGGCCGCCGCATTCCGATACGTGCTGGTCCATATTTTTGGCGGGCTCTGCCTGCTGGCCGGGATCGTGCTCACGATTTCCCAGACCGGTTCCACGGCCTTCGAGCACATGACCCTGGGCAGCACGGCCAGCTGGCTCATGTTCATCGGGATCGCCGTGAACGCGGCCATCCCGCCGCTGCATCCATGGCTGAGCGATGCCTATCCCGAAGCCACCGTCACCGGGGCGGTTTTCCTGAGCGCGTTTACCACCAAAAGCGCCGTATATGTCATGGCCCGGGGCTTTGCCGGCACGGAACTGCTGATTTATCTGGGCGCCATCATGACATCCATACCGATCTTTTACGCGGTGCTGGAAAACGACATCCGGCGGGTGCTGGCCTACAGCCTCATCAACCAGGTGGGATTCATGATGTGCGGCGTCGGCATCGGGACCGCACTTGCCATCAACGGCACGGTCTCCCACGCGTTCTGCCATATCCTTTATAAGGCACTGTTGTTCATGTCGGCCGGCGCCGTTCTCTATCGGACCGGCAAGATTCGGTGCACCGATCTCGGGGGGCTGTACAAAACGATGCCGCTGACGTGTTTGTTCTGCATCATCGGAGCGGCGTCCATTTCCGCCTTTCCCCTGTTCAGCGGGTTTGTGAGCAAGTCCATGATCATCAGTGCGGCCGGCCACGGCAAGATGACGGTGGTCTGGCTCCTGCTGCAGTTTGCCTCGGCGGGCGTGTTTCACCATGCCGGCATCAAAGTCCCCTTCTTCATGTTTTTCGGCCACGATTCCGGCATTCGCACCAAGGAACCGCCGCTGAATATGCTGATCGCGATGGGGCTGGCGGCGTTTCTGTGCGTATTCATAGGGGTTTACCCACAACCGCTTTATGAAATACTGCCCTATCCGGTGGACTACGTGCCATATACCGGCGCCCATGTGGTCGGGCAGCTGCAGTTGCTCATGTTCGGTGCCCTGGCCTTCTGCCTGCTGATTCTGTCGGGCTACTATCCGGCCGAGATGCGGGCCATCAACCTGGATACGGACTGGTTCTACCGCAAAGGCGGTCGCGGTCTTTACCGGCTGGTGGATACCGTATTCAATAATTTGAACCGGGCCTGCGACCGGATGCTGGCCCAGGGGCTGACCGGCGCCGTCAACCGGTTTGCCGCCAACGCCCCGGCGCGCGCCAGCAG
>JASJCD010000016.1 GCA_030066135.1 Desulfobacterales bacterium
GTTTCGCCGGATTTCAACTTCACCATGAAGGCGTCCTTGAGATTGATCCGTTCGACATCGTTCCAATCGAATTCGCCCAGTTCGGCCATCTGGGCTTTTTCATCGTCACCGAAGTGAAAATTGCCCGAACAGAATAGCCCCAGCACGAAGGCGATGCTGTCCGAGGGCACCAGGCTCAGGGCCTGCATCCGCCGGATGGCGTTGATCTGACAGGGGGTGCCCACGAAGGCCACCCGCCGCAGGCCCCGCTGAACCATGGGGTCGAAGGCCTGAATCGAAGCGTTCTCAAGGTAGTACTCCCCGTAACTTTCCATGCCATGGGAGGTGTCGATAAAGAAACCGGCGGCCTCCTTGATCTCCTCGGCGCTGGTTGCCAGGAAAGGCTCACGTTGGAACGGGCCGCACTGGCGGGTGACGATGGCGCCGTCGATCCGCCCGCGCTCAAGCATGTGCAGCAGCAACGTGGTGACGGCACCGCCGTCCGTGGCCCGGGCCAGTATGTCTGCGTCCCGGGACTGGACGACCGTGGTTTCAATCACCCGCCCCACCGGCGCGCTCCAGGCCGCCTGGCGCTTGATCTCCTCGTCCAGTTCCCCGATCTCGGGACAGATGGCGTAGCACAGTCCGCACTCGATACATTTCTCCATGTCCCGGAAGCGCGGCTTGCCGTCGGCGTCCATCTCCAGAGCCGCGTAGTTGATGGCCGTGCAGAAGGACACGCAGCCGCCGCAGTGATGGCAGAAGCCGGGTTTCTGAACCTCCTGAACCAGGTTGAAAAAAGTTTTCATATTAGCGTCTCCATCACCGGGCCGGCCAGGCGGCCCGGTGCCGAAAGGAACCTTAGGGCATCGCGACTTCGGCCAGATCCGGTCCCAGGTAAACCCGTTCGTTCTCCCCCAGAATACCCATTGACAGGCAGATGAGCGTCCACAGGTGCACCGTGTGATAGTGCCCGCCGTTGTGCTCGGCCAGATCGTGGATCTGGGCGTGGCAGTTGTGGCAGGGCGTGATGCAGTAGTCCGCCTTGGTGTCGATGATCTGGTCGTACTTGAGGCGACCGTACTGGCGCCGCGCCTCGGCAAACCCCGACTGCAGGAACCCGCCGCCACCGCCACAGCAGTAATTGTTGGAGCGATTGGGCACCATGTCGATGAAGTTCTCCTCCCCCACCACGGCCTTGACCACGAAGCGCAGGTCTTCGGCCACCGGGTCGCCAAAGGTCTTGCGCACCAGCTGGCAGGGGTCCTGAACGGTGAATTTGACCTTGCGGTCCGTGTTCCAGTCGGGGTTCACCTTGAGCTTGCCCGCACGGATCCAGTCCGCGTAGCAGGTGATCATGCTCTGGATTTCGAAATTGTGCGCGATGTTGAATTTTTTCAGTCCGGCCCGGACTGCGAATAGTTCGTGCCCTCACTCGGTGTTGAGCCAGACCTTGCAGCCCAGATCGTCCACGGCCTTGGCCTTGGTGCGCACGATCTTCTCCCAGTTCTCCTCGTCGGCCGCGAACAGGCAGTAGTTCTCCGCGGCCCAGCCCTTGCTGCCGTAAGTCCAGTCGGCCCCGGCCAGGTGCAGGATCTTCCACAGGGGAATCATCTCGTCGGGCTCGGTGACCGGCTCGCGCGAGTTCTGGTTGAGGAAATAGGTAGCGCCGCTCTTGTCCATGGGCACCTGCAGGTCCTCGAAACCGGCCTGGCTCTCGCGAACCTCGTCGGCCACGTCCTCGACCACGAAGCGCCAGTCTTCCTCGGTGGCGCCCATGGCCGAACAGGTGTCGTTGCGCAGCGCCATGTCGCAGGAGTTGATGATCCCCTTGGGACGCTCCCCGCGCGGATGGCTCTTGCGGATCTGGAAGACCAGCTGGGGGATGTCGATCTGCATGGGGCAGACATAGATGCAGCGCTGGCACATGGAGCACATCCAGCACCAGTCCGTGCTCAGCAGTTCGTCGTCCATGCCCAAAGCGGCCATGCGCAGCAGCTTGCGGGGGTCCATGTTCTCCAGCCCCGAGGCCGGGCATCCGGCCGCGCAAGCCCCGCAGGTCAGGCAGGCGTTGAGATTGCCGCCCTCGGGCAGCAGTTCCATGACTTTGTCCTTGAAGCGGCTCGTGGGTGCCTTTTCAAGCTCGATTGCGGTATTCATTCGTACGGCTCCTTCTCTCGCAGGAGAAATCTCCGGTTAAGGCAAGGGGTTTCAGGCCGGCTATCCGCAGGCCGCCGCTTTGGCGGGCTTCAGCGGGCTGGGACCCAGCGACCGAATCTTCGCGGTGAATTGGCCGACCACTTCGGCAAACCGTGAGGCTTCGGCCGAAGAAACCCATTCAATGGTGAAACGTTCCGGATCGATGCCGTTGTCTTCCAGAACGAGCTTGATGACGTCGGCGCGGGCCAGGGCTTTGTGATTACCGTCCAGGTAATGGCATTCACCCAGATGTCAGCCCATGACCATGACGCCGTCGGCCCCCTTGCCGAAAGCGTCCACCACCAGGTCGGGGTGGACCATGCCCGAGCACATGACGCGCACCGCGCGCATGTTGGGCGGGTACTGCAGGCGCGAGACACCGGCCAGATCGCCGCCGGCATAAGCGCACCAGTTGCAGAGAAATCCCAGGATTACGGGTTCGTGATTCGTCGTCATTGATTCGTCTCCTTGGGGCGATGGCCGAAAGCCGCCGGCCGCCGCACAGTTTTAACTTCAGACCACGTCCACCAGCGCTGCGCTGACCTGAGCCTTGAGTTGATCCAGGGTGAAGCCGTGGACATGCACCCCGCCCTTGGGGCAGGTGGCGGCACACAGCCCGCAGCCTTTGCAAAGCGCCTTGTCGGTGACGATGCGTTTGTGCACCTGCCCGTTGCCTTCTGTCGCCTGCTCCTCGAGCTTGATGGCCCGGTAGGGGCAGACGTCCAGGCACAGGGCGCAGCCGTCGCAGTCATCGGTCACGAAGGACTTGATGGCGTCGAGTTGCATGGCCTCCTGGCTGAGCACGGTGGCCGCCCGCGCGGCGGCGGCCTTGGCCTGCTCGATACTCTCGTCCACGGGCTTGGGATAGTTGCACAGGCCGGCCACGAAAAGGCCGTCCACGGCCATGTCCACCGGCCGCAGTTTGGGGTGGGCCTCGTTCAGAAAGCCGTCGGCGTTGACGCCGCATTTGTAGAGTGCGATCAACTCGTCGCTGGCGTGGGGCTCGATGGCCGCAGCCAGCACCAGGAGATCGGTGTCGATCTTCAGCGGCCGCTGCACGATGGGATCGTCCACGGTTACCTTGAGATCCGCGCCCTCGATGGCGACCGCCGGTTTTTGGTCCACATCGTAGCGGATGAAGATGACGCCCAGGTCGCGGGCCTTCTGGTAGAGGATTTCGTTCAGGCCGTAGGTGCGCATGTCCCGGTAGAGCACATAGACGTTCATGGCCGGGTTGAGGGTCTTGAGATGGATGGCGCTCTTGACCGTGTGGGTGCAGCAGACCCGGCTGCAGTAAGGCCGGTTGGGCTCCCGCGAGCCCACGCACTGGATGAAGACCGCACTCTGCGCCTGACCCAGCTGCGCGGCATCCTCCCTGAGCTTGCGGTCGAATTCGAGGTGGGTCAGGATGCGCGCGTCCTCGCCGTAGCCATACTCGGTGGGTACCGACTCACGCGCGCCCGTGGCCAGCACGGCGGCGCCGTAGGTCACGGCCCGCGTTTGGCCGTCCACCGCGATTTTGCTCACGAACTGGCCCACCGAGCCGGTCGCCGACTTGAGGGCGGCATTTTTGAGAACCTTGATGTTTGCGTGGTTCTCGGTACGCTGGATCATCTCTTCCAGCATGGGTCGTACCGGCTCACCCTTAGGGGTCGTGTCCAGATGCCAGGCGTTGCCTCCCAGGCGCGCGTCCTTTTCGAGCAGCACGGCCTCGAAGCCCTGGTCGGCCAGGTTGAGCGCCGCTCCCATGCCGGCCAGCCCGCCGCCGATCACCAGCGCCTTCTGGGTGACGGGCACGGCGTCGCGCGCCAGGGGGTAGTCCAGCGCCGCCTTGGCCACGGCCATACGAACCTGATCCTTGGCCTTGGCGGTGGCGGCCTCGGGCGCATTCTGGTGAACCCAGGCGTTCTGGTTGCGGATGTTGGCCATCTCGATCAGATAGGCGTTCAGGCCCGCCTCGCGCAGGGTGTCCTGAAAGAGCGGTTCGTGGGTGCGCGGCGTGCAGGCCGCCACCACGATGCGGTTTAAATTGTGCTCCTCGATGCGTTTGGCGATCAGGTCCTGGGTGTCGGCCGAGCAGCTGAAAAGGTTGTTCTCGGCATAGACCACGTGAGGCAGGCCTTCGGCATAGGCCACCACTTCCTTGACGTCCACCACCCCGGCAATGTTGATCCCGCAGGAACAGACGAAAACGCCCACCCGGGGCTGCTGGCCGGCAAGGTCTTTTTCGCGCGGATAGGATTTGCTGCGGGTCAGGGTGCCCTTGGCAGCCGTGAGCAGACGGGCGGCGTCCGCGGCCGCGGCCGAAGCCTCGGCCACCGAGCGTGGAATGGCCTTGGGGGCCTGGAAAGCGCCCGTGACGAAAACGCCCTCGCGGCTGCTCGCCACCGGCGCAAAGCTCGAGGTCTGGGCGAAGCGGAACTCGTCCAGGGCGATGCCGAAGGTGTCTGCCAGGCTCAGGGCGTCCTTGGAGGCCTCCAGCCCTACCGAGAGCACGGCCATGTCGAAGTCTTCGACCACGACCTTGCCGTCGTCCAGGGTGTAGCGCATGGTGACACCCGTGCCGTCTTTACCGGGTTCGATCGTGTGGGGACGGGCGCGCACGAAGTTGACCCCGTCGGCCTGGGCCTTTTCGAAATAGCGGTCGAACTCTTTGCCGTGGCTGCGGATGTCCATGTAAAACACGGTCTGGGACAGGTCGTCGCCCTCGAGGTGTTCGGCCGTTACCAGGGCCTGCTTGATGGCGTACATGCAGCAGACGCTGGAGCAGTAGGCGTTGTCGCAGCGGTTCAGGTTGCGCGAGCCCACACACTGCAGCCAGGCGATCTTCTTGGGCTCACGACTGTCCGAGGGCCGCTTGAGGTGGCCCATGCAGGGCCCGCTGGCCGAGAGCAGCCGCTCATACTCCATGCTGGTGACGATGTCGGGCGACTCGGCGCATCCCAGGTAGTCGACGCCCTTGGGATCGAAGGGCGACCAGCCCGGCGCCAGGATCACGGAGCCGACATTGACATCGACGTTCTTTTCCTTGTCCTCGAAGTCGATCGCATCCGTGGGGCAGAACTTCTCGCAGGCCCGGCATTTGCCCCGGGCCAGGTAGATGCAGTTCGCGGCGTCGATGGCGTATTTGAGGGGCACGGCCTGGCCGTATTTGATATAGGCCGCCCGGCGTTTGTTGATGCCCGCGTTGAACTCGTCGTCGACCTTCTTGGGGCATTTGGCCGCGCACTCGCCGCAGGCAATGCAGCGGTTCATGTCGATGTAGCGGGGATTCTGTTTGACGGAAACGCGGAAGTCGCCGGCTTCACCGCTGATGCCGGTGACTTCGGAAAGGGTCATGAGCTTGACGTTTAAGTGCCGACCGCACTCAACCAACTTGGGCGAGATAATTCACATGGCGCAGTCGTTGGTGGGGAAGGTCTTGTCCAGCTGGGCCATGGCACCGCCGATCCCGGCGCTCTTTTCGACCAGGTAGACGAAATAGCCCGAATCGGCGAGATCGAGGGTCGCCTGAATACCGGCGATGCCGCCGCCGACCACCATTACCGAACCGATGGTTTTCTGGGTCATAGATTCCTCTCTTCCTGTGGTTGAAAAACGGGCGGCCACTGTGGGCGTCAAAGACGCAGCAGCCTCCGGAAGAACCGTCAGATGATCGAGCACCCGGTCTTCCGCAATATGGTTGAGGGCGCAAAACCGGCGCAGGGCCGCCTCACCGATCTGGTAGCGCTTGGCCGGTGCCGGCCGGGCATCCAGCCGCCCGCTGCGGATCCAGTTGGAGACCGTGTTGCGATGGACCCCCAGGATTCGGGCCAGCCGGCCGACCTTGAATTCATACATAGCCACCTCCGGCGGCGCGTATGGCCTTGCCGCTGACGATCCCCATGATTTGGGCGCACATGCGGTCGACCGCTCGGCTAATGGGAAGGCTCAGGCCCGGTTGAACCACGTCTGGCAGTTGCGCCACCTGGGCCACGAGCAGGCGCACGTCGATGGCGGTGGCCTCGGCCAGTTCCTGAAGCATGTTGGTTGTGGGAAACTGGTGCAGGGAGTAGTCCACGATCTTCGCGGCCTGCATCTGGTCGATCCTGATTTCGCGGATGGTGCCCGGCTGCGCCTCGCCGAGATCCATGGCATCCACCACGATCAGCTGGCGCGGCCGCTCGGCGGCCAGGAGCATGTCGAACAGGATGTCACGGATCGCGGTGCCCACATCCAGGGCAAAGGCAAAATCAGGCAGCCGGTAGTGGCTTTCCAGCCGCTGGATCACTTCCGGGCCGAAGCCGTCGTCGCCCAGGAGCGGGTTGCCGCATCCCAGGATCAAACATTCTTTTTCGAGATAAGGTAGATTCATTGATGTGCCATTTGTGCCAAATGTTCAAAATACCATCTGCTCTATCGATGTCTCAGTGTATAGATCAATAAACGTGCCAAATCTCAAATAATGCATTAAGCATACGTAATTGTTATGAAAATTAAAAATCATGGGATGGTGAGGTGGAGGATATGAAAATGCAGATTTGGGGATATATTTCCCCAAATTGTCATGATTTGGGGAATACTATACTGTAATCAATGGATATTTTTGTGTTTGGGGATAAAAATGCAGGTTATGGGGTAATTTTTTCCCTTTTTAGGAAGGGCGGGTCAAACCGTAGCGTTTCATCTTGTTGAAGAGCGTTTTGCGGTCGATTTTCAGAACCTCGGCCACTTTCTGGCGGTGCCACTGGTGCTGGTTGAGGGCGGATACGATCAAATGTTTTTCATACTGGCTGAGCGTCTCGCCGAGATCCTGCACCGGATGCTCGGCCAGGTCGGGGAATTCCTCCCTTTCGGCCGGCGCCTCGGGTTTGGCGGCGGAGCCCATCAAATCGATGCGCTTCTGGTTGCAGTAGCGGATGATGACATTCTGGAGTTCGCGCACGTTGCCCGGCCAGTCGTAATGATAAAGCTTGTCCATGAGCTTGCCGGCAATGGGCGGCAGATTGCGCTTGCCGGCATAGAGCCCCATGAATTGGTCGATCAGGAGCCTCAGGTCCTCCTTGCGCTCGCGCAGCGGCGGCAGGTAGATCGGCAGGATGTGGATACGGTAGAAGAAATCCTCGCGCATGCGGCGCTCTTCGACCCGTTTTTTGAGGTCCCGGTTGGTGGCGGCCACAAAGCGCACCTGGGCCTTTTTGACCTGGCTGCTGCCCACCGGCGTAAAGCCGCCGCCCTCGATCACCCGCAGGAGCTTGACCTGCATGTGCGGACTGATTTCGCCGACCTCGTCCAGAAAAACCGTGCCACCGTCGGCGTAGTCCAGATAGCCGGATTTGTCGGTGTTGGCCCCCGAAAAGGCCCCCTTTTTGTAGCCGAAGAATTCGCTCTCCACCAGGTTCTCGGGAATGGCCCCGCAGTGCACGGGCACGAAGCGCTGGTCGCGGCGCTCGCTCATGTCGTGGATCGCCCGGGCCACCAGTTCCTTGCCCGTACCCGGTTCGCCGTAGATCACCACCGTGGCGTCGGTGGCCGCCGCGTTGAGGATGTGTTCGTAGACCTGCTGCATGACCGCACTGCGGCCGACGATATTGCCGAACTTGTGGCGGGCCTTGATCTGGGAGCGCAGCAGGATATTTTCGCGCCGCAGGGTGATTTCGCTCTCCCGCAGGGCCATCTCGGCGGTTTTGCGGTCGTTGATGTCGATGATCATGGCCAGGCAGGAAACGGCCCCGTCCATGTGCCGGATGGGCGCGTTCATGCTGTAGTACCAGCGCTGGTCCTTGGGATTCATGACTTCGAAACGCACGGTCTGACCGACCTGGACCTGGTCCATGACGCAGAAGGGGCAGGGCGTCTTGCGGCCATGCAGGGCTTCGTAGCATTTGTAGCCGATCACCTGGCGTCCGATCTGCTGGACCAATTGATCGTTGGCGTAACGCAGGCGATAGTCGCGCGTGGCGACATAGATCTGGCCCTCGAAAGCGTTGAGGATGGCGCTCATCTGGGCCTTCTGTTCCCCGATTTCGTGCTCGGCCGTTTTCAGCGGCGTGATATCCACCATCGAGCCCACACTCTCGTCGGTGCCGGGGATGTCGTCGATCTTGAGCAGCACGTTGCGGATCTGCCCCTGATCGTCCTGAACATGGCACTCCAGCATGCGGGGTGCGCTTCCGGCCGACGCGCGGTGGCTCTGGTAATTGAGCATCTTGCGGCGGTCGGCCGCATAGATGACCTGATCCACGGGCAGGCGCCCCTCGACCTCCCCCTTGCGCAGGCCGGTCAGGCGCTCGAACCCGGTATTGACCATGATGATCGTGGCATCCTTGCGCATCACGAAAATGGCCGTACCGCTGTTCTCGAACACCGTGCGGTAGCGGTCCTGGCTCAGGCGCAGACTGCGGCGCATGCCCTGCTGGTCTTCGAGCGCATCTTCATAGCGCGCCAGACGCGCCTGCAGCGCCTCGATCAGATGCTCGTAATCCTCGGTCCGTTTGAATTCCATGGATCTGCTTTTACCACACTTTGGCCGCAACGGCCATTGCGGCGTCTTCTACCCTCGGTCCAACAAGGGCTCGTGGTCGCGAGTTCTCAGGAATTGAGATATTCGATCAAATACAATATAGCTGTTACCCATGAGCACCAGGCGTAAGAAAATGGACGCCATCACGGCCAGGCCGGCCTGTATCGAAGATGCCGCCCGGGTAACCGCACTGTTGCACCAGCTCGGCTACGATCGTCCGACGGACGCGGTGCGCCGCTGTATCCAGGATGCCGAGGCCGATCCCGACAGTACCATTCTGGTGGCGAGCATGGCGGAGGACCGTCTTGTGGGCTGCCTGCAGATGGTCGTTACCCGCCGCCTGGCCGAGGGGGATCGCGCCGAGATCGCCAGCCTGGTGGTGGATGCCGCCTGGCGCAGCCGGGGTATCGGCGCCGGCTTGATCCAGGCGGCGGTCGCGCGCCTGCAGGCGCAGGGTATCCGGAATCTGCGCGTGCGCTGCAACGTCACAAGGGAGCGCGCCCACCAGTTCTACGAACGATTCGGTTTCCAGCGGACCAAATCCCAGAAGGTCTTCGATCTCTCCCTGTCAGCTCCGGCCTTGCCCCTGGATCCTGAATAGGAATGGCGATCAGCATGCTCGATCTCCCGGCCTATTTCGAACGGATTGAATTCAGCGGCGACCTGACGCCGAACAGGGCGCTCCTGGACAAGCTCCACCAGGCCCACGCCAACCGGATCGCGTTCGAAAACCTTGATATTCTGCTCGGGCGCCCGATCCAGGTCGACATCGCGAGCATCCAGCAAAAGCTCGTCTTCGAGCGCCGCGGCGGCTATTGCTTCGAGCATAACCTGTTGATGGCGGCGGTCCTGGAAGCGCTGGGCTTCACGGTTCGCCAGCTGGCCGCCCGGGTGAGGCTCGGCAGCGACGAGGTGCGCGCCCGTACGCACATGCTCCTGATGGTGGACCTGGACGATACGCCGCTGCTGGTGGACGTCGGTTTCGGGGCCCAGGGTTTTCAAAAGCCCCTGCCCTTCACCCCGGGCAAAACCTTCCGGCGTTTTTTCTGGCAGTACCGGATCGTGCCGGAGGATGGCGCCTGGGTGCTGCAGGGCCTTCAAAACACCGGCTGGATCGACCTGTACGTTTTCACGCTCGAACCCCAGCACTGGGTCGACTACAAGGTGGCCAACCACTACGTGTCCACCCACCCGGACAGCCAGTTCGCCCGGATGCTGATCGTCCAGCGCCCGGCACCGGAAGTCCGCTACAGTTTGCATGACTTCGAACTGCATATCGACCGGGGTAAATCGCAAACCAAACGCGTTCTGCCAGACGAAACAGAACGGCTGACGGTCCTGGCCGACGTGTTCGACCTGCATTTTCCGCCGGGTACGCGTTTCGCCCGCTAACAAGGTGCCAAAGGCACCTTCCGACATCTTTTGACAAGCAGACCGCTTTTCTCTATGGTTGCAGACCAGTGACGGACCTGACATTCGCTGATCCGGGTCATGGGACCGGATGCGCCGCATTCGCTTTAGGGCTGCTCGCAGCCATGGTTTGTCAGATGGGTCATCTAAAAAAGCCCCTGTCATTTGAACTGCCGGGCCTTGTTTCACCTGCCATCGGGGAGCCAGCCAAATGGCCGCACCGGATTTCAATACCACCACCGTTCTGTTAAGCGTCGCCGGCCTGTGGACCATTGCCGTCGTCACACCCGGTCCCAACTTCTTTCTCACCGTCCGGACAGCCCTGGGCCGCTCGCGCCCGGCCGCACTCTGGAACGTGCTGGGAACCGCCTGCGGCACCGTGATGTGGGGTCTTTGCGGCTTTTTCGGTCTGGCCCTGCTTTTCAAAGCCGCGCCCTGGCTGTATGGCACGCTCAAGCTGTTGGGTGGCGCCTACCTGATCTATCTCGGCATCAGGCTCGTCCGTCAAGGCGGCGACCCGTCGGATCGTGTCGATATCCACAGCGATCCAGCGGACCGGGCCCTGGCCGCCTGGCGCGCCGGATTACTGACCAACCTTTCCAACCCCAAAACGGCGGCCTTCATCACCAGCCTGTTTGCGGCCAGTATGCCGGCGGCGGCACCCGCCTGGCTGGGGCTCACGAGTGTGGCCCTGATGACGGCGCTTTCAATCATCTGGTACGCCGTGGTGGCCTGTTTTTTTTCCATCACCCCCTTCTCCGTTTTCTATCAGCGCAGTCGACACTGGATCGACCGCTCCGCGGGCGTGATCTTCATCGCCTTCGGGGCCCGGCTGGCTGTCGACCGTTAGGAAGATCACGGGCATGCCGAACGATCCCGAAAAGTCTTTACTTCAGCATGCGGCGGCGCTCGGGGCCAGCGACGCCCGAATGATTGCCTCGGCCGGCATCCGGGTCGAGGAAGAACTCGCCCGGATCTGCAGGGACCCCGGCTGTCCCGGATATGGACAGGGGGCCAACTGTCCGCCGCACGTCATGCCGCCGGCGGCCTTCCGGGAACTGCTGCGCACCTACCCGCAGGCGCTGGTGTTCAAGTTCGATGTTCCCACCGAAGTTCTCCTGGGAGACGACCGGTTCGAGGTCGCCCGTATCGTTCACGAAACCGCGGCCGGCCTCGAACGCCAGGCCCTGGCCTGCGGCTATGCCGCCGCCCGGGGGTTTGCCGCCAGCTCCTGCAAGCGCATTTTCTGCCCGCAAGAGAAAGACTGCCGGGTCCTGTCCGGAAAAGGTAACTGCCGGCACCCCGAGGCCGCACGCCCCTCCATATCGGGGCTGGGCGTCAACTTCTTCGAACTGTCCCGGACGGTGGGCTGGCCCATCCAGCGCATTACAAGTGAAAGCGATCCCGAAGCAATCCCCATGGGCCTGATGGCCGGCATCGTGCTGCTGGCTTAAATTCACCGGTTCCAGGTTCGGGGTTCAGAGGTTCGGGGTTCGGGGGTTAGGAATTCAGGTTTCGGGTGTCAGTGTTCAGGTGTCAGGAATTGGACTCGCCTTAGATCCCTGTTGTTCCCTGACACCTGAAACCCGACACCTGAAACCTACTCTACGCTTTCAAGGTTCAAAACTTTTGAATTCTGGCTCCTGACTTCTGCCACCCAAAGCCCGACACCTGAAACCCGAAACCCTGCAACCGCCTCCGGTCCGGGTGGAACCATGACCACTGCAGCATGTGCGCTATCCGTTCAGCGCACACGCCTCGAAAGGAGGCCCCATGCAACGACAGAACATTTCCTCCGGCTCGCCCTTTGAAAAACCCATCGGTTTTTCGCGGGCCGTCCGTATGGGCGACCGCATCGTGGTGTCGGGTACGGCGCCGATTGCCACCGACGGCACGACGGCCTATCCCGGCGACATGTACCAGCAGACCCTGCGCTGTCTCGAAATCATCCAGGAGGCCCTCGAAAAAGCCGGCGCCGTCATGGGCGACGTCATCCGCACCCGTGTATACCTGACGGATGCCGATCGCTGGCAGGATGCCGCCAGCGCCCATGGTAAAATTTTCGGCGACATCCGCCCGGCCTGCACCTTCGTCGAGATCGCCCGCCTGATCGCACCGGACTGGCTGGTGGAAATCGAAGCCGAAGCCGTCATCAGCAGCCCCGGCGGCGAACAGGGTTGAGCGCATGATAGCGACACTGCGCATTTCCAGGCAGTTTCACGGGCCACCCGATTCCGGCAACGGCGGCTACGTCTGCGGAAGTCTGGCCCGATTCATCCATGGACCGGCCGCCGTGCGGTTGAAGACCCCGCCCCCCCTGGAGAAAACCCTGCGCGTCGAAAAAGACGGCACGATCTTCCGTTTGACCGACGACGGGCGAACCGTGGCAGAAGCGCGCCCGACCGTTTTGGATCTGGAAATCCTGACACCGCCGTCCCCCGACGAGACCCTGACCGCGTCCCGCGCCTACCGGGGGTTTACACGCCACTGGTTCCCTTCCTGCTTTGTCTGCGGTCCGGAACGGGCCGCGGCGCGGGGATTGCGCATCTTTGCCGGCCCGCTGCCCGGTCGCGACATGGTGGCTGCCCCCTAGTGGCCGCATGCATCGCTGGCCGACCGTGACGGCCGGGTGGGCCGTGAATTCCTGTGGGCTGCTCTGGACTGCCCGGGGGCCTTCACTTTCCCGGAACCCGCGCGGGGTGTCGTGCTCTTAGGGGAGATGGCGGCCAGGATAACGGGATCGCTCTCTGCCGCCACGCCTTGCATGGTGATCGGCTGGCCTCTGGGCCAGGAAGGCCGCAAACATTTCTCGGCCACCGCCTTGTTCAACGCCGAAGGCGACTGCTGCGGCCTGGCCCGGGCCACCTGGCTGGAAGTTGCTGCATTTGCGCCGTGACACCGCCCCCCCGTCCAATACCGCGGCCGGCATCTTTGCCATGGACCTGATCGTCGATTTCGACTATGCTGGCAACTATCTTCTGAGCATCCGTGTCCACCAGTTCGGCATCCCCCATGCGAGGTGACCTTGAGCGCCCTGACACTCCTGCTGATATGTGTTGTCCTGATGCACGCCTGGATTTACATGCGCAGCAGTCAATCCGGGCGCACGCGCGCCTTTGTGCTGGCCGTGGGCCTGGTGGTCATCGGGATGCTGACCGGCTTTATGGGCATCCTAGCCGGTCTGGGCGGAAAGTCTCCCACCCTCGGGCAGATACTGCTGGCAGCCCCCTTTATCTTCGTGGTCCTGAGTTTTCTCCCCTACACGTCTCGCTTTCGCGGAAGGAACCGCAAATAAGCACTTAGGACGGCAACTTCCAGGAAAATCCGCATGCCACCCGCAAACCTCAAAAGAGACCCCATATCCGCTGCGGCCGAATGGTTTCATATCCGGAAAGCGGGCGACGATATCTATGTCATCGAAGAACCCGGACATGTCCAGAGCTACCTCGTGAACGGCCGGCGGCGCTCGGCGCTGATCGATACCGGTCTGGGGCTGGCCCCCTTGAAACCCGCCCTGATGGAGCTGGCGCACGCCGACATAGTGGTGCTCAATACCCACTGGCACTTCGACCACGTCATGGGCAACCCGGAATTCGAAACCATCGCCATTGCCAGGGGAGAGCAGCGGCTGATCCAACGCGCCATCGACAGCGCGACGCTGAGACGCCTCTACATCGATGCCTGCCTGGCGGCGGGGCCGCGGCTGCCGAGGAGGTTTGCGCCGGCAGACTATCACTACCCAGGATCGGTGGCCACGCGTCTCCTGGAAGACGGTGACCGCATCGATCTCGGCGGCCGCCATCTTACGGTGCTGGCCACCCCGGGGCATACGCGGGGCAGCCTGAGTTTCCTGGATGCATCCACGGGCGCCCTGTTCTGCGGTGATCTGGTTTACGCGGGTACGCTTTATGCGCACTTTGCGGATTCGGATACGGATGCCTATATTGCTTCCTTGAAAGCCCTGGCCGATCATGATGTCGGTATCCGCCAGCTCTTTCCCGGCCACAACCGTTTTCCGCTGTCGACCGCCTGGCTGCCGAAGGCCTGGAAGTTGCTTGAAGCCGCCATTGAAAACCAAAAGCCCTTTACAATGACCACTGAATGGGGCCCGCCGGTCCGTCGCCACCAGGGCGATGGCCTGGATCTGCTGGCACCCGTACCCGGCACCGAAGGCGTTGATCTGGCGGCTGCCCTGTGGCCCGCGTCAGAACAAAGGGTCTAACCCATCGACACCGAAACCCGGTTGGCAAAAGAAGAAACAGGAGCCGCCATGCAAAAATCTTCCACCGGACTGCCCGCGCACATTGCCGCTATCCTCTGCTATCTGCTGGGCTGGATCAGCGGCCTGGTCTTCTACCTGATCGAGAAAGAAAGCGACTTCGTCCGCTTTCACGCCACCCAGGCGATCATTACCTTCGGCGCCCTGACGGTCGTCAGCCTCCTCATCCAGGTGCTGCCCCTCCTGGGTCAACTGATCGGGGGGCTGCTATCGTTGCTGGGCCTGGCCCTGTGGATCATCCTGATGATCAAGGCGGCGCTCAAGGAACGTTTCAAGCTTCCCTATATTGGGGATTGGGCCGAAGAATATGCGCGCAAGAAGATCCTCTGATTTTGGCGGTGCGAACGGGGACAACGTGCACGGCCCGGCCCCAGGCAATTTTCTTGCGCTGCTTTTTCCTTCACCGCTAGCGGCAACTCTTCCCCCACCCGACGCTGATGATCGTCGTCAGCGCTGTGCGTTTCGGACGGGCTCACCTCCTGTATGCCTATGGGGTGCCCCCCTGCTCTCCTTTCCGGGGGGACTTCTCTTCGGATGGCGCTACGTTCATACCCGCTCCCTGCTGGCCGTCAGCATCGAACATACCCTCCGGGGAAATTATTTGTTCACCGTCGGAATTGGATGGTTTTTCTACAGCGGTGCCATCCGATAGACCGGCCAGTCACCCGCGCACAATTGAGTTACACGTGATTTTAGTGTATCGTGGCGCCATACCAGTAAAGCGTTGGCAGAATTATAGGAGTATTAGATGCCAGGACACCTGGTTCTCATCGGCGCCGGTCATGCCCATTTGACGGTCATGAAGGAAACCGCCCGGTTCATTGACCGCGGGCATCAAGTCACCGTGGTAAGCGACGGTGCCTTCCAGTACTACAGCGGCATGGGGCCCGGACTCCTGTCGGGACGCTACCGGCCGGCCCATATCCGGTTTGACGTCGCCGCCATGGTTGCGGCCCGCAAGGGGCGCTTTCTGAACGATCGCGTCATGCAGATCGACCCCCACCGCCGGGAACTGGAACTCGCCTCCGGCCGCCGCCTGACCTACGATATTCTCAGTCTCAACGCCGGCAGCGAGGTTCCCTTCCCCATCCCGGAAAAAACCGCCATTCAGATTTATCCGGCCAAGCCGGTCGAGATTTTCCTGGAGGCCCGGACCGACATCGCGGTCCGCCTTAAAAGAGGTCAGCTGAAAATCGTCGTGGCCGGCGGCGGGCCAGCCGGCGTGGAGATCGCCGCCAACGTGCGGTCCCTGGTGCGTCGTCTGGGGGGGCAGGCCCGGATCACGCTAATCACCCGAGGTTCCATGCTCGCCCAGTTCATCCCTGCTGTGCGCCGCAAAGCCATGGCCAAGTTGAAGCGCCTGGGCATCCACGTCCTGGAGAATGCGTCGCTTTCCGCCCTCGACGAACAGGCTCTGGTCTTAACCAACGGCCGCAAGGTGGCCTGCGACACCCTTTTCCCGGCCGTGGGAACCCGTCCGCCCCCCCTGATCAAAGCCGCCGGTCTGGCCGTGGACAAGAGTGGCGGGTTGCTGGTCAATCACCACCTGCAGTCCCTGTCGCATCCGAACGTATTCGGCGGGGGCGACTGCATCGCTTTTCAACCGCAGCCGCTCGCGCGAGTGGGCGTTTATGCCGTACGCCAGAACCCGATCCTCGATCATAATCTGCAGGCGGCCCTCGAAGGCCGGGAACTAGAAAAATTCATACCGCAGCATGATTATCTTCTCATCCTCAACATGGGGGACGGCACCGGCATTCTGAATCGTGGCCGGTTGACCTTCGGGGGCTGGCCGGCGTTCTGGCTGAAGCACTACATCGACACGCGGTTCATGCTGCGCTTTCAGCTCTCGAATGAACGCCGCCGTGGCGGCAACATAGAAGACCGGGGAGCAGCGCCGGCATGACGCCATCGGGCGGCAGGCACGGGCGCGCGGGCCGGCGCAACAAAAAATGGGCAGGTGGCCAAGATGAAAACACGACGGATCGCTAAACTGACTGCAAGCTTTATCGCGCCCGGCTTGCTGACCCTCGTCCTTGTGTGCAGCAGTGCCGCCGCGGAAACCCAGAACTGGTTTGAGCAGGGACTGGTCGAACTGAAAAACGGCCACTACCAGCGTGCTGTGGAAGCCTTCACGTTCGCCATCGAGGCTGTGCCGCACGATTTCGAGGCTTTGAACAACCGCGGATTTGCGCGCATCTATACCGGCGATTACGACGGCGCCATTGCTGACTGCACCATGGCCATCACGCTCAACCCCGGATCGGCCAAAGCCTACAACAACCGCGGATTTGCCTACATCTTCAAAGGTTCCTACGGGAAGGCGCTCAAGGATTTCGACCGGGCCATCGCCATCAACCCGCGCTATGTGGATGCCTATAGCAACCGCTGCCTGGCCCGGATCCGTCAGGAACGCTACCCCCAGGCGGTCACGGACTGCAGCCAGGCGCTGGCCATCAATCCGCGTTCGGCCAAGTCGCTTTACAACCGCGGCTTCGCCCGCGATCGCCAGGGGGATCCGGCCGGCGCCCTGGGGGACTACGTACAAGCTTTGAGCGTGAACCCGGACTATATCGAGGTCCTCAACAACATCGCCTGGATTTTGGCCACCTCCCCGGATGAACGCCTGCGCGACGGGAAGCGGGCCGTCGCCTTGGCCGAGCGGGCCAACGCTCACGCGACGGACATCAATTTCATGGATACGCTGGCGGCTGCCTACGCCGAAGCCGGCCGCTACGACGACGCCGTGGCCATGGCCAACCGGGTGATCTCCATGCTGGCGGAAAGCGGCGCCGCCAGTGAACTCGGTCCGCACGTCGAACGTCTGAGCCTCTATGAGGAGGGGCGCCCCTATCGCGATCCCGTACGAATCCGTTCGGTGAGTGCCGTGACCGATCTGAGCCGCCAATTTGAGACCCTGGATCGTCTGATGCAGCCCGACGGGGTTCAGACCGCCGATTACCAGCCCATGGCCACCAATGCGGCTGCCGTGCCGGCCCTGGAAACATCAAGCCCGGCAGCCGGAGCCGCTCCCCCGGTTCGGCTGGCCCAGGCCACGACGCCTCCCGGCCCCGGTGAACTGCGGGTATTGGACCAGACCATTTTCACGCCCCGCGACACACCGGTGGAAATAACGCTAAGCGCTGAGTCGGACGACCGGCTGCCGGTTACCTTTGATATCGAAAGCGTGCCTTTCCAGGGGGCCCTGCGCGGCCGTCTGCCCCACCTGATCTATACACCGCGACCCGGCTTCACCGGCACCGACCGTTTCACTTTTCGCGCCGGCAACGCCAAAGGAGAATCGCGCCTGGCCACGGTGATCATCAACGTCGGTCAGAAAACCGATGTCGCGGCGGATCCGAGCACCCCGACCGACCCTGAGCCGCCCTCTGACGGCGACGCCGGGACAGCCGCCAAACCTGACGGGACGCCTGCACCGGAAAGCCCGCCCGCGGCCGGAGAAGACCAGATGCCGACACCGGCCGTAAGCCTGCCCGCCGACCCGGTGCCGGGGACCGCCGCCATGAAGCCCGCCGAAGAACCGGCCCCGGCCGAAGATGATGCAATCGTCCCGTCCGCCGACACTGCGCCGCAAACCCCGATGCCGGAACCCGGGCCCGTGCCGGACCTGCCAACGGATCTGCCACCGGGCAGCATCTATTCGATTCAGGTGCGCTCCGTCAAAGGAGCGGAAAACGCCGCCCGGGAGGTTGCCAAGCTGCGGCGTGAGGGCCTCAGGGCCTACAGCCATGCGGTCGATATCCCCGACAAGGGCACCTGGCACCGAATTTTTGTCAACGGCTATCCCACCAAGGCGGCGGCCCGCCAGGGTCTGGCCGATCTCGACGCCACGCGCTTCAAGGATGCCTACATTCGCCGCATACCCGCGAAAATGCAGGAACCGGCCGCACCACCGCCCCCCCCGGAAACGCCGCCCGCAGCGCCTGATGCCGATCCGGTCCCGGCGGCAGCGGCCCCCGTAGAGAAACCTCAGGAGACCTACCCTTATTCCTTCCAGATCAAGTCCTACCGGGAGAAAAACGATGCGTTTCAACTGGGCGTCGAACTCACCAGCCTGGGACGCAAAACGCTTATCGGTGTCAGCCGTCTGGGCACCACCGGTGACTGGTATCGCGTCTATATCGGGTGCTTCCGCACCCCGGAAGAAGGCGAGAAAATCAGAGATGATCTGGCGGCCGAAGGCTTTGAGGACGCTTTCCTGACCATCATCCCCTATACGATCGCCATCCAACCGCCCGAGCACGATCCCCGTGGCGAAACCCTCGAAAATCAACTTCTGGCCAAAGGCTATCTGCCCTACCGCTTACCTGAAAGCGACAGTGGCACCCATCATAAAGTCCTGGTCGGTGGTTTTCAAAGCGAAGCGGAAGCCGGCACAACCCTTGAAAGTCTGACGCGGCTGGGTTACGAGGCGCGGGTGGTGCTGCGCTAGTGTCCATCCACAAATGGCATCTTTCGACCCAGGCCGGTGTTCTCGTACTTTTGGAATCCTCAACGTAGCATAAGCTACGCGTCGCTTCGCGACGACGGCTGCGCCGTCGGTATAAAAAGCACTGCGGTTTATTGAACACCGGCCATAGATATGGAATGGATGTGAAATCCCGCCGAAGGGCGGGCGGCTGAGCCAAAATCTACCCTTTATGGATGGGCAATCGAGATAGGGGGAGGCCTCACGACCTCCGCCCTCTCACACCACCCGGCATACGGGTCCGTACCGGGCGGTTCACATAATCTTGGCTAAATATGCGTAACGATCTTGGAGGCAAATAAGACCCCTCT
>JASJCD010000275.1 GCA_030066135.1 Desulfobacterales bacterium
TTCAGGACCCCATGCTTTTCGACACGGCCGCCCTGCGGGCCACGCTGCCGATGTGGGTGCCGGAGACGATGCTCACCCCGCCGGCCCCCAATTTGACACCGCCGACACAACCGCCCCCGCCCGGGGAAGGCCCTTATTAGGTCGGGCGACGCGCCGGCGGGCTCCCGCTTATCGGTGTGGGGCAATTTCCTGCAAAGGCTTTTCGCATTTTCAGGATGACCTGCCGGCAGCGGAACCGGACCCTTTTCATGTGCGCGCAGAAGTTTTGAGCGCCCTTATCGAAAAACTCTTGCACTTCGGAGCACATTTTGAAATATATCATTCCCAATTCAACTGGGGTCTGGATCATGCCGAACCGATACCTTAATGCCAAGATTGTAAGAAAGCCCAATTGCATACGTTTATGGCGTATTTGCTGACCGACTGTCTTTTTTTCACCCCCCATCCTCAACCCGACACCAGCCCCTTCCCCTCGAAACCCATAATCTGCAGTTTTACCGATCTAATTTCTTGTAATTTAGAGGAAATATTGAAATGGCCTCGTCCTGCCGACGAAGCCAATCAGAAATGTGGAGCGTGTCTATGAGTGCCAACACCAAATTCATTTTTGTCACCGGCGGCGTCCTTTCGTCTTTGGGCAAAGGCCTGGCCTCCGCCGCCATCGGCGCCCTGCTGGAAAGCCGGGGGCTGACCGTGACGCTTCAAAAACTGGACCCCTACATCAACGTCGACCCCGGTACCATGAACCCTTTTCAGCATGGCGAGGTCTATGTGACGGACGACGGATCGGAAACCGATCTCGATCTGGGTCACTACGAACGCTTTACCCATGCCAAGTTGGGGCAGAACAACAACTTTACTACCGGCAAGATCTACCATTCCGTCATTACCAAGGAACGACGGGGGGACTACCTCGGCGGTACCGTTCAGGTCATTCCGCATATCACGGATGAAATCAAACATGCCGTGCGTCTGGCAGCCAAGAGCGTCGACATCGTGATCGTCGAAATCGGCGGAACGATCGGGGACATTGAGAGCCTGCCCTTTCTGGAAGCCATCCGCCAGTTTCGGGCGGATGCCGGCAAGGAAAACACACTCTACATCCACGTCACCCTGGTGCCCTATATCAACACGGCCGGAGAAGTAAAAACCAAGCCGACCCAGCACAGCGTCAAGGAGCTGCGCAGCATCGGTATCCAGCCCGATATCCTGCTGTGCCGCACAGGTAGCACCCTCAGCAAGGACATCAAGAAGAAAATCGCCCTCTTCACGAATGTCGAGGAAGATGCCGTCATCACCGCCAAGGATGTGGACTGCATCTATGAAGTGCCGCTCAATTTTCACAGTGAAGGGCTCGACGACAAGATTGTCACCGACCTCAATATTTGGACCCGATCCCCGCGGCTGGAGAATTGGGAAGAACTCGTTCAAAAACTGAAACAGTCCAAACCGGTCGTCAAGATCGCGATCGTGGGCAAATATGTCGATTTGACCGAGTCCTATAAAAGCCTCAATGAAGCCCTCTATCACGGCGGCATCCCCAACGATTGTGAAGTCAAGCTGCTCTTCGTCGATTCGGAATCCATCACCGGGGACACCTGCAGCCAGGTGCTTTTGGAGGCCGACGGGATTCTGGTGCCGGGCGGATTCGGCTCGCGGGGCATCGAGGGCAAGATCTGTACGGCCCGTTTTGCCCGCGAAAACAAGGTGCCCTATTTCGGCATCTGTCTGGGCATGCAGGTGGCCGTCGTGGAGTTCGCCCGGAACGTGGCCGGGCTCGGGGATGCCAACAGTTCAGAGTTCAACCTGACCACCCCCCACCCCGTTATCTATCTGATGACCGAATGGGTCAACGACCAGACCGGTCAGGTCGAACATCGCGATGAATCCTCGGACAAGGGCGCGACCATGCGGCTGGGGGCTTACCCCTGCCGGTTGATGACCGGCAGTGTTGCGCATCGCGCCTACCAGCAGGAAAATATTTCCGAGCGCCATCGCCACCGCTATGAATTCAATAATGCCTATCGCGATCCACTCGAAACGGCGGGGCTGGTCATCAGCGGCACTTCGCCGGGCGGTGAACTGGTGGAAATCGTGGAACTTGAAGATCATCCCTGGTTTCTGGGATGCCAGTTTCATCCTGAATTCAAGTCGCGGCCGATGAATCCGCACCCGCTGTTCCGGGAATTCATTCATGCGGCTTACGCCTTCTCCCAGCAGCGGCGACCGCTTCAGGACGACGCGGCGGACTAGGGCTCAGGGGGGCGCGGGCGCGTTCTTTTAGAGGGAGGGGCCAATGGGCCCCGGCCGGATAGCGCTCGCAGGTGAAAAGCAGGACCCGACAAACGCATCCGGCCATTGCCAGCGGTATGATCAGGGGGTGTATTGTCAGCGCCTAAAGCCGCTCTGCGCTGCGAATCCAAACCCGAGCCCAGCCAAGACGGGACCAGGCCGCCAGAGTGACCGGGGGGCGGCTAGGCGCTCTGGGCCACGATGCGCTCACCGATTTTCTCGGCGGAATGCCCGAAGAGATCTTCCATCGCAACCAATTCCAAAAGCTGGTCTTCCCAGGGGATATTGTTTTCCTGAACGATATTGCGGATGTGGGTGTATTTCCCGCCCAGGGCTTTGACCTTATCCGGCAGGGCCACATCGGTTTTGAACCCGATATTCAGCAACAGTAGATATTCGATCAGGTTGGAGCGGCCGGGCTGTTCGGAAATGGCCGGGACGATCAGGATGCTGCGGCCGTCCTTGCGGCCCTTGCCGATATAGACATTCCCCTGCCGCACGATAATTTCCTTGGTGCCTTTGAGGCGGCTGTCTTTTTCGACCCGCGAGGGCAGGGGTTTGAGCTCACCGGATTTGCGCAGAATCTCGATCGTGGTTTGTTCCGATATCTCCCCCAGCATGTCGAGCCCATCGATCCGGTAGAGAATGGCGCCCCGGATTTGCGCCACGATGGACTGCAGATTCTTGAGGACGATGACATTCCCGCCGGTCAGCTGCGAGATGTTGAGGCCGTGGGTGTCAAGGCTTTCAAACAGCAGGCCTTCGGTCTTCTCGGTGATCCGGCTGGTGCCGACCGTGACGGTTTTGGCCTGGTGCTTGATCGCGTCGATCGGCCGCGACATGTTGTTGATACACTCCGAGGTGATGCCCATGAAGGTATCGATGATATTGCGGGCCGTGCCCTTGATCCCGAAGTCAAGCTCGAAATCCGAAAAGGGGAGTCGGCCGGCCAGGTATTTCATCAACAGGGTCAGATCGGAGACGGCGCCCAGGCCGATGGCTTCCGGAAATCGGTTTTGGGCGCGACGGGCCTGAAAGGCGCGGTAGAATTCGGCCACTTGATGACGAAAACCTTTTTCGAGCATGATTTCATAGGCATCCAGGCCCTGTTCGGCGTAGCCGTCCATGCTCGTCTGGATTTCCTCCCGGAATCCATACAGAAACCGAGAGCCCGCATTGATGGCCAGGGCGGCATAATAGCCCCAGAGATGCCCCACCAGGGTGTTGAGGATGGGGGCCAGATGCTCCGGGGACGGGGGCACCTGAAAAACATCTTCGGCATAGGGGTCGAAACGCGCTTCACCCTCATCGGCGATAACCACGGGGGTGGCCTTGTGGGCCTTGAAAATGGCCGTATCCTTGATGATGTCGCCGATGACGCTGCCGCGCACCCCGGCCGCACAGACGATAATCAGCGGCTCGGAGGAAAGATCGATATGCTTCTTGTCCTCGACATAGTCCGATGAAATGGTTTTATAGCAAAGTTCGCTCAGTTTGATGCGGATTTCGTCGGCCGAGGCCTTGTTGGGGCCGCTGCCCACGGCCGCCCAGTATGTCCGCGTGGGCGCCAGCCGTCGGGCGGAGGCTTCGATGGCCGCGCGCATACCGATAACCTGCTGCATACGCTTGGGCAGGGCACGCAGTTCCTCGATTTCCCGTGAAATATACGCACCGTCCCGGCGGCGCTTCAATCCGGCCATGAACAGGCTCAAAATGGCGCCGGCCACGATCTGGGAGTAGAAGGCTTTGGTCGAGGCCACGGACATCTCGATATCGCGGCCGCTGCTGGTGTAAAGCACGCCGTCGACCTTGAAGGTCAGATCGGAGTCACGACGGTTGACGATGGCGAGGGTGTAGGCGCCGCGTTCGCGGACCATGTCGACCGTGCGGTTGGTGTCCGTCGTGGTGCCCGACTGGCTGATGGCGACCACGAGGGCATCGGCCATGCTCTGGGCCTGGTCGTCGTCGTTCAGCAGAAAACCGCTGAGCTCGGAAGCCTTGAGCGCATCGATCTGAAGGGCCGGTTCGTCCAGGTGGTGACGCAGAATGTTGGCGCAGGCCAAAGCGGCCACACCGGCCGTGCCCTGCCCCACGAAGAAGATCCGTCGGATGCGGCCGTCTTCCAGGGCCTGACGCAGGTGGTCGGGTATGACGTCGCGATCCAGGGTAATGGCCAGGCGGTCCTTCTGCTGCGGGTCGATTTTCCAGCGGTTCTGAAGGGTCCGTTCGACCGAGAGCGGCGCTTCGGAGATCTCCTTGAGAAAATAGTGGGGGTAGTCCTGGCGGTTGATGTCGCGCGAGGTCAGTTCGGTCGTCTTGATATCTTCGGGTGTGAGCACCAGGGGCGTACCGTCGTAGTAGACGGCCTGAATCCCCTCGAGCCCGCCACGGCTGTCCTGATCCAGGACGAAGATCTGGCCTTGAACCGGCCCGAATTCACCCGCGATGGTCTTCTCCCCGTCCATCTTGAGGTAGTGCTGGGTTTTTTCGATAAACCCGTAGACCTCCGAGGTCGGCATGTAGACGTCCTCCCCCAGGCCGATGAAGATGGCCTGGCCGCTGCCGCGCTGGGCCAGAAAAAGCTTGCCCGGCGCCAGGGCGGTGTGCATGGAGATGGCGTGCGAGCCTTCGAAATCGTTGACGGCCAGGCGAAAGGCTTCGGCCACGTCATGGCCGGCCTGGTGGTAGTGGGCAATGCGCAGGGGGATGATCTTTGTATCGGTGGTGATCTCCTCCGGGATCGCGACGCCCCGGCCGGCCAGATCCGTCTTCAGGTCGCGGTAGTTGTCGATATCGCCATTCAGGCAGACGTGGATCGGGCCGCAGGCGGAGGCGCCTGCCGGGTTGCCCGTGTGGTTGTCCAGCGGATGGCAGTTGGCCTCGTTGATCGCCCCGACCGAAGCCCAGCGCGTGTGGGACGAGACAGTGTGGTATTGATGGACCTGGCCCGCGAGATGCTGCAGCAGGCCATCGTTGCAGATTTGAGTGCGCAGGAAACGGATGTTGTCGCCCAGGCTGCCGATCTCGGCCGCGACTTTATAGACGAGCGAGATGGTCACCAGGCCGCGGGTGTCGCCAGCGTCAGGCTTGTGCACGCTGATGCTGCGGTTGCTGAGGATGACCGCCTCCCGCCGTTTCTCAAAATCGGTGCGCAAAGCCGGATCATGGCGGTCGAGCGCCGCCAGGAATTGATCGAAGACTTGGGATTCGAGCATGAAAAGCAGGGAAAGTCCGGCGGAGTCGCGGCCGCGGACTTCCAGATGGTCGATACTGTTGAGCACGGTATTGATGTTGTAGAAGACGGCGGCGGCGGCGGGCGAAAGTACGGCGCGACGGCCGCCGCTCAGTGCGTCGATTTTACCGATATCATCCAGGATTTCCTTTTTGAGGCACCAGGCGGCATCCTTGACGCTTTCCAGCCGCCGGGTCACGGCTTCGGCGGTGGCGGCGGTGAGATGGCCCAGTTGGCCCTGCAGATAAAGGCTCTCGGCCTCGACCAGGGCCAGGAGCCGCTCGTGCAGCCGGGCCAGCCGGTTCTGGGCCGGCAGATCGAGAAAAAGCGCACAGAAGGTCTCCTGGTGTTTGAGCGCATTGACGGCGGCGGTCAGCGCGGCCACCGCCGCGTCGCCCTGCAGATAGGCGGCATTCAGATCGACGGCCTTGGCCTGGCATTGGGCCAGGCCGTTTTGGGTCAGGCCGTCAATGTGCGCATCGAGTTTATCGAGTTCCGGCTGCTGCGGTGCAGGGGGGCGTTTTTTGAAAGCCACGATGCCCGCCAGGCC
>JASJCD010000276.1 GCA_030066135.1 Desulfobacterales bacterium
AAGGCCCTCTCGACCTTGCGCGCCCAACCGGAACTGCGGGATCGCCTTTGGGAAAATGCTCACCGTTTGTACGCACGCTTACAGGAACTCGGATTGAGCGTGAGTCCAGAGCCCAGCCCAATCATTGCGGTGCGTCTAAATGACAAGGAAACGGCAGTCCGCATGTGGTCTGCTCTGTTGGAAAAGGGCGTCTATGTCAACCTGGTGCTGCCCCCGGCGACGCCTGACGGCGGGGCGCTTCTGCGCTGCAGCATGAGCGCCGGTCATAGTTTAGAGCAGGTCGACCAGATCGGCGACGCTTTTGCTTCATTGCAGGAATTAATTCTCAACCGGTAGGGTCACCCCCGCTGCCCAAAGAATATAAAGAGGCATTCAGGTTAACCAGAAGATGCAGTTATTATCAACATTTGCACGGAAATACCCTCTTCAAAGCCTTCTGACGGTGCTCGCCCTTCTATTTGCCGGCGTCGCTGAAGGTTTCGGTATTTCTATATTCATTCCCCTGATAAACCTCATATTAAATCCTGAAGTGGTTGCCACTGCCGAGGTAGATTCATCATCAAGCCAGATTGAATTGATGCTGGAAGATATGCTTAACGATGTACTCGCTTCATTCGGCCTGAACCACACGATTGCGGGATTGTTAGCCATCTTCTTTTTATGTATTCTACTCAAATCCTTCTTATTGATGCTTGCGAACAGACAAGTGGGCTATGCGGTCGCCAATATCGCCACCGATCTGCGGTTAGACCTTTTACGCGCCCTGTTTGCCTCGCGTTGGGAATATTTTGTTCGGCAACCGGTTGGCAAACTGACCAATGCCATTGCCACGGAGGCGAACCGCGCGGCAAGTGCCTTTATGCTTAGCGCGAAAATCGTCAGCGCGGGCGCGGAAGCACTGGTTTTCACAACTCTGGCATTCTTCGTTTCATGGAAAGGTACTTTACTTTCTTTTGTAGTGGGTGCGATTATTCTCTTCGGTTTGCGTCGCTATGTTAAAAAAGCCAAACGCGCCGGCAAACAGCAGACCAAACTCCTGCAGTCCCTCATCGCCTTTATGACCGACTGCCTGAATTCTATCAAGCCGCTCAAGGCCATGGGCCGCGAATATGCCTCCAGTGAAGTCCTTCGGACGCACACCGAACGCCTGAACCGATCACTTCAAAAGCAGGTTCTCAGCAAGGCCATGCTCAAGGCCTTGCAAGAGCCTATCGTCATGGCCTTTATCGCGCTGACACTTTACGCAGCCTTGATTCACCTGGAAATGAGTTTGGTATCGATCTTGGCCATGGTCTATCTTGTACGCCGGGTATTGAAGAACGTTCAGCATATACAGGAAGAATATCAGAAACTCGTTATATATGAGAGCGCTTACTGGGCATTAGAGGAAAAGATAAAAAAGTCTGAAGGCGAGCGGGAAACCGAGTTGGGTCACGAAACACCTGAGTTCAAACGATGTATTCGATTTAAGAATATCAATTTCGCGTATGGCCAAAAGAATGTTTTGACTGACGTCTCGCTGGAGATGCCGATGGGCCGATTCGTTTCGCTTATCGGTCCTTCGGGCGCCGGTAAGACGACCATCGCTGATTTAGTTACCGGTTTGTTGCGGCCCCAGCGGGGCGATATCTGGATCGACGATCGGCCGTTGGCCGCTATCGATGTCGCGCAATGGCGCAACATGATCGGCTACGTGCCTCAGGAATTACTGCTGCTTCATGATACAATTCTGGTGAATGTAACCTTGGGAGACAGAAAATTCTGTGAAGAAGACGTCAAAAGGGCGCTTATTGCCGCAGGTGCGTGGGAATTCGTATCGAAATTAAAACAAGGTGTGCATACAATTGTCGGCGAGCGTGGCAGCAAACTCTCAGGCGGTCAAAGACAGCGGATCGCCATTGCTAGGGCATTGGTAAATGATCCCAAGCTTTTGATCCTTGATGAAGCCACAACGGCTTTAGATCCCGAGAACGAATCCGCAATCTGCCGGACGCTCATAGCTCTGCGCGGACGGATTGCCATTCTGGCGATTTCGCATCAATCGGCTATGCTTGAGGCTGCCGAAATTGCTTATCGCTTGGAAAACGGTGCCGTGAAACTCATCAAGGATGAAACGATTGAGGGGGATCGCAACCCAGCGCAAGTCGATGTTATTACCGCTTCCCCGCCAAAAAGGCGGTCAGCGACGGCTTGAATAAGAGAGGCGGCAGCGTTAAGCGTCAATTCCTTCGGGTCAAGGGGCGTATTTTTTTAATGGCGTTATTGATTGGAAGTTGTTTCTAAATCTCTGATCGCGTTCAAAAGCCCCGCTATAAAAAACGGGATTTCACGCTTTTTAGGGTGTTTCGTGTTTAACAAACGCAGGCTGATAAAAACGTGAGACATATTCAATAACATGTGATCATTTTGTAAAAGCCTGCACTTCAGCTATTGGAGGTTTGAAGGGGTTTTGAGACCACTTCTATACCGTATGCTCAGCGGCTGTTTTTAGATAGCCGCCCAATTAAACCAGGGAGGACCGATACATGCGCAAGCTAACCATAGGCGACAAAACGATACAGGATGATGGTGATTGTTTCGTGATCGCGGAGATTGGCCACAACCATCAGGGCAACCTTGAGACCGCCAAGGAGATGTTCAAAGTCGCCAAGGAATGCGGCGCCGATGCTGTCAAATTACAAAAACGCGACAACCGCAAGCTATACACGGAGGCGGCCTATCAGAAGCCTTATGACAATCCTAACAGCTATGGTGAGACCTACGGGGAACACCGTGAATTTCTTGAGTTTGAGTGGCCTGAGTACACGGAGCTCAAGACTTATGCCGAAGAGTTGGGGCTGGTGATGTTTGCCACGGCTTTTGATTTTGCGAGCGCCGATTTTATCGGCAAGATGGAGCTTCCGGCCTTTAAGGTCGCCTCCGGCGATCTCAAGAACATACCCCTGCTGAAACATATAGCGCAGTTTCAGAAACCGATGATTCTGAGCACGGGCGGTGGTACCATGGAGGACGTGCGCCGTGCCCATGATGCCATCATGCCAATTAACCCCCAGTTGTGCATCCTGCAGTGCACGGCCGGTTATCCAGCCGCTTTTGATGAACTCAATCTGAGTGTCATAACGACTTTCAGGGAAAGATTTCCCAATTGCGTCGTGGGATTGTCTTCTCATGACAACGGCATTGCCATGGCCCTGGCCGCCTATATGCTGGGTGCCCGAGTGGTCGAAAAGCACTTCACCCTCAATCATACCTGGAAGGGAACAGACCATGCCTTTTCGCTTGAGCCTATCGGTTTTCGCAAAATGGTTCGTGACCTTGAGCGGGTCAAAGTTGCCATTGGTGACGGGGTCAAGCGGGTCTACGAGAGTGAAGTCAATCCGATGATCAAGATGGGGAAGAAGATCGTTGCCGCCCGCGATTTACCGCAGGGACATGCCATTCGGATGGAAGACCTGGCCATTAAATGCCCTGGTGATGGTCTGCCGCCCTATGAAGTTGATAAAGTCCTCGGGCGTACCACGGTTAAGGCGGTCGCTGTGGATGAAGACATTACATTCGAGGTCTTGAATGGTGCCCAGAAGTCTGCGGCCGGAGACGCATCTTGAGTGAAGGACCTTACAGTCTAAAGGGCGCTGTTGCTGTCGTCACAGGCGCCCTCGGTAAACTCGGCCCTATTTGGATGGAGACGCTGCTTGATGCCGGAGCCCGCGTCATGGGGCTCGATCATCCGGACCAGAAGCCCGGCGAGGCGTTTACCGCGCTGCGAAAACAATACGGCGACCAGTGTGTGCGACACGTAGCCGCCGATGTCCGCATCCGAGCGGACCTTGAGCGGGCCTGCGATTTGTGCACGGAAGTCTTCGGCACGCCTGCGATTCTGGTCAACAATGCGGGTATCGACCAACCTCCTGACCAGCCTGGTGGCGGATATCGTCTGGAAGACATTCCATTGGAGATCAATCGAGAAGTATTTGAAGTCAATACCCTTGGTCTCTTTCTTGTCACGCAGGTTTTCGGCCAGACCATGGTGAAGGCCGGCCGCGGATCGATCATCAATATCGGTTCCCTCTATGCCAGTGTCGCTCCGGACAGTCGCTTTTACGCGCATATCCAGAGCGACCCGCCCTTTCTTAAACCGCCGGCTTACGGCGCTTCCAAAGCGGCTGTCGTTAATTTGTCTCGCTATCTGGCGACCTTGTGGGCGCCAAACGGTGTGCGGGTCAACACGCTCTCGCCCGGTGGCGTACTGGGTGGACAGGACGATAATTTCAAAAGCAAATTTTGCGCCCGCGTTCCTATGGGGCGGATGGCCACGGCTGAGGATCTTCGCGGTCCGCTGCTTTTTCTGGCATCGGAAGCATCCTCCTATGTAACGGGTACCGAATTGGTCGTGGATGGTGGATTTACTGCCTGGTAATTTGGGCCGATAGGAAAAAAGATGAATACGACACTATTTCCCGAAATTGTTTTGAACTGGATCGATGGCGCTGAAAAAGGGGCCTCCGATGGGGCCCTTTTCAATAACCTCTCACCGGCCACCGGCAAACTGCTATGCCAGGGGGTTGGCTCCAAGCAAACGGATGTGGAGAAAGCCGTTGCCTCGGCCCAGAAGGCCTATTCCGCCTGGTCCGGGATGACCCCGGTGCAGCGGGGGGACATTTTGATGGCGATCGCCCGCCACATGCGCGCCAACGCTGAAACCATAGCCGCCATCGTGGCTGCGGAAACCGGCATGGCACCCGCGGCGGCTTTGGGTGAAACGGGTGGTGCTATCGCCCAGGCGGAATTCATGGCGGGTGAGGGCCGCCGTCTCTATGGCCGAACCACAACGAGTGCGGTGCCCAACAAATATGCCATGACCGTCCGGCACCCACTGGGCGTGGCCGGTTTAATCATTGCCGCCAACACACCGATCGCCAATGTGGCCTGGAAAGTGTTTCCCGCCTTGATATGCGGAAATACGGCGGTCTTGAAAGCGGCCGAGGACACGCCGGCAACGGCCTGGTATTTCGGCAAACTGGCCCATGAAGCCGGCCTGCCACCCGGTGTTCTGAATATTGTGCAGGGTCTGGGCGAGGATGCCGGGGCCCCCCTGGTGGCCCATCCGGATGTCGCCGTGATCAGCTTTACGGGATCCACCGCGGTGGGGCGTCAAATTGCAGAAACAGCCGGTCGACGACTGGCCAAGGTTTCCCTCGAACTGGGGGGGAAGAATCCCCTGGTCGTCTGTGATGATGCCGATCTGGACAATGCGGTCAAGTGGGTTTTGCTTTCGGCCTTCAGTAATGCCGGGCAGCGGTGTGCCGCCGGCAGTCGGATCATCATATTCGATGCCATTTATGATGAATTTCGCGAAATGCTGATCACGCAGACGGAAAAGCTGAAGGTGGGCCCGACGGATATGGACGATCTCGGCCCGGTGATCAACGAAACCCAGTTGAATAACATGGTGGCATCAATCGACCAGGCACGGGCGGAAGGTGCCAACGTCCTTATTGGTGGTGGCCGGATGACGGATCCGGAGCATGCCGACGGTTTCTACATGGCGCCGACCATAATTGAAAATGCCGACCCGGGTACGGGGATATCCACCCAGGAGGTTTTCGGCCCCATCACTTGCCTTTATCGTGCCAAGGATTTTGATGCCGCCCTCAGCATGGCCAACGACTCGCCCTATGGGCTTACCGCTTGCATCCACTCGCGCAACGTGCATCGTGTGATGGAATTCACCCAGAAGGTACAGGCCGGGGTGGCGGTGGTCAATGCGGGAACCTATGGAAGCGAGCCCCACATGCCTTTCGGCGGCGTTAAACAGTCGGGCAACGGTTCCCGTGAACCGGGTACGGAAGCGCTCGATATTTACTCAAACCTCAAAGACATTTATATTTGCGTCGAGCCTGATTTAATCTGAGGGCATTACACCAGGAGCCGGCAGGCACCACCGGATGAGGGCGGTCGCGGAGATGTTGTACGGCCGCCTCAACCGGGATACCGGACCCGAAGCATGGATCGATTGCGGAAGAAGCCTGAGGCCCGCAATCTTTTTTAAT
>JASJCD010000277.1 GCA_030066135.1 Desulfobacterales bacterium
CGTTTTCGCGTCGATTCCAGCGCCAGGTTAAATGCTAAAAGAACATTTTTTTATTTTTTGGTACTTAGCGACCGCACCATGATAATCAAGAAATAATATTCCATTCTCATCGAAATAATATTTTGTTTTTTCTTCATTAGGGCTTGATGGCTGATCAGTAATCAAGATTCCATTTTCAATTTTATAGATCAGTTTCACTATTTGCCATTTCGATCCAGCATCGATTCCATAGAAAAGATCACCGTTCTTAGTGAATACCATCTCATCATTATCGCCAAGATCGAGAGATGTATCTGCTTCTATTAATTTCCAAGATCCAATAAATTTGTTTCTGTGCGTATTTATCATTGCATTTAACGCCCAGGCTTTGCGGCAAGGGAACCGAGTCCGCAACAGCCGCAGGTTATAAAACGCTTTTAATATTTCTTTTAAATCCCCAAATTGTAAAAGGGGCCGATATAGCGAACAATGTAAGTAAAATGATGGACAGAGTTATTATGCTATCTTTTGCCAGCTTTCCATCAATTAAGAAGTTTATTATGAATCCAGCAACTCCGATATATAAGCCGGGTGTCGAAAAGACTATCAAAGGTGAGATGGCACCATCAATTTTAAATTGCGCAAGCAATTTTCCCGTACAATAGCCTCCAAAACCTAACAATGAAGAACCTAACATTACTGCTACAAGCTGGGGATTCATATGAAATGAATTCAGTCCGATTTTTTCAATGATTAATATAAATACACCATATGGGACAGCAGCTATCAATATGCCCAGTGAGATTGCCGATAGTATTTTAATGAAGTTTCTTATCATCAGTTATAACTTAGATTAGGTGTCCTAGTTTTTTTTGGAAATGCGTCTTTTTTTGACGCCTAGATATTTTACCGCAACCTGTGCAGAATCGTCTTGTTTCCAATAAATTCATTTGTTTTTTTCGAAATATTGCATCTTGGTGTTAGTTGGTTATGCGGCAGAAAATGCCACCTAGCTCGACTTTAGCGGGAATTAGTCAATCCAAATACCCGACGACGAGCTGACGGGTTAATCCGCTGGGGGTGCGGTGCTGCGGGGCGGCCGGCTCGGCTTGCGTTCTTGTTGATCAAATTATCATATAAACTTATTGATACAAGGCCTAAATTGGCAGTCAACCAAATAGGCGTCCACTTTCCTGTTTCAGGCGGTCCTCGGTTTAACACGCCTCGCCCACCTCGGTTAAACACATGTTTATAAACTTGTGTGGTCCTGATGCTCTTGTGACCGCGCCGTTTCTGCACGGTCTGGATGTAGTGTCCTTATGCAAAGGTCAGGCGGAGGGAGCCTGTTGATTGACGGTTTTGATGATCTTATATTTCATAAGATTACAAAGGTTTGACGGGCCCTTCGGAGTTTTTAAGGGGCGCGCTTGCCGGCTGGGTTGAAGTGCTTGATTGTCCGCTATCCGTGAATCCTACAGATTACAGGTTGGTATCTCGGAGCCCACAGGGGTGGCAATGGGGCATTGCATGAAGGCGCTGTCCTATAAGCGCGATCGGCTGCCATCCGGATGGGCAATTTATTGACAGTTGCCCGGTAATCATCGTAATTATTTCCGGTTGCCAATTCTGGCGACCTTTTTCATATCCGATACGGGACCTTTCCCATGAATCAGCTTTTCCGTGAATGGATACGCCGCTATTTTTCCAATCCCCAGGTATTGATCCTGTGGTTTCTGCTGATTTTGGGCTTTACCCTGATCCTGTTCCTGGGCGAGATGCTGGCACCTGTCCTGGCCGCCGTCATTATCGCCTACCTGCTTGAAGGGCTCGTCCAGTTGCTGCAAAAACGACGGGTGCCCCGCAGGGCCGCGGTCCTGATCGTATTTATCTTTTTCATGGTCAGCTTCATGGCCCTGCTTGTCATTCTGCTGCCGCTGGTTTCCCGCCAGGTGGGCCAGTTGCTTCAGCAATTGCCCGAAATGTTTGCCAAGGGGCAGAGCCTGCTGATCCAGTTGCCCGAGAGATACCCGGATTATATTACCACTGAACAGATACAGCAGATCACGACTTCCCTGAGCGCCCAGATCACCGGTTTCGCCCGGGGGCTACTGTCCTATTCCATGGCCTCAGTGCGGGGCTTGATTGCCGTCATCATCTACCTTGTCCTCGTGCCGTTGATGATTTTCTTTTTTTTGAAGGACAAGCTGGTGATCACCGAGTGGGTCAAAGGATTTCTGCCGGACAACCGTGGGCTGGCCCGGGAGGTCTGGCTCGAAGTCAACCAGCAATTCGCCAACTACGTGCGCGGCAAAATGCTGGAAATCCTCATCATCGGTGTGGTGACCTACATCGTCTTCGTAGCCATGGGGCTGGATTTTGCCGTACTGCTGGCCCTTCTGACCGGGCTTTCCGTGCTGGTGCCCTATATCGGCGTCACCGTGGTCTTTCTGCCCGTGGCCCTGGTGGCCTTCTTCCAGTGGGGCCCCACGGCCGACACCCTCTGGGTGATGCTCGCCTACGGCATCATCCAGATTTTCGACGGCAACCTGCTGGCCCCGCTGCTGCTATCGCGGGTCGTTAATCTCCATCCGGTGGCCATCATCGTGGCTGTGCTGGTCTTCGGGGGGTTCTATGGCGTGGTCGGACTTTTGTTCGCCATCCCGCTGGCAACCCTCTGCCAGGCCGTGCTCAAGGTATGGATGGGCAGTCTTCAGAAGGAGGCCCTATCGACGGCTGCCGATTCCCCGGGGGACGGGGTCTGACGCCGCCGGTCCACTGGGGTCATTTGGCGCCGGGTTTCTGCCAGCGCCAGTCTTCGTAATAGTCCCAGCTCACCATGGCATTCAGTTTATTGAGTTCGTTGGTCTTGGCCTGCAGGGTGGCTTTCATGACATCCCCCACCGAGAGCAGCCCGATGTAGCGGCCTTCTTTTTCGACCAACAGGTGACTGATGCGCAGCCCCAGGAACTTGTCCATCAGGTTGAAGACGCTGTCCGTGTGGGGCGCGGCGAGCACGGGGGCCACCATGTAATCACCGATTTTGCTCCGGGTGGGATCGAAACCGGCCTTTACGGTGTCGCGCATCAGATCGCGTTCGGTCCAGATGCCGGCGATTTGGCCGTCCTTCTCCACCAGGATGGCCCCGACATTGCTGTTTATCATGGTCAGCAGGGCTGTATGCACGGTGTCCTCGGCCTTAATGCTGATGATGGCGTTGCCCTTTTCGTTAACGATTTCTTCGGCGTTCACCATAGCGTACTCCGTTCTAAGGATTAAGTCGGGTGGATGCTGCGCGTCGGCCCCTGCCCGGTATGCAACCGTCTCGGTAGGGGCGTCTGAATGACGGGCGTGATTGGGTATAGAATGGTGCTCCCGGTCGGCATTGTCCAGCCGGACACCGCGGACGGCCCTGCCCCCCGGACTTTAATGCCTGTTTTCGAATTGCAAAAAATACCAGATGCGGTATGGTACGCGCCGACTTGGCGCACGCGCCCACGATGATTTCATCGCGAATGTTCAAAACCATGAGAAAGTCGCATTCATGACGACAAACAGTTACACGGCTGAATCCATAGAGGTCTTAAGCGGGCTCGACCCGGTCAAGCGCCGGCCCGGCATGTATACCGACACCCTGCGACCCAACCACCTGGGCCAGGAGGCCATCGACAACAGTGTCGACGAGGCGATCGCCGGTTTTGCCAACCGGTTGGACGTCACCCTGCACACGGACGGCTCGCTTGAAGTGGCGGACAACGGGCGCGGTATGCCGGTGGACATCCACCCCGAGGAGAAAGTGACCGGGGTGGAGGTCATCATGACCCGTCTGCACGCCGGCGCCAAGTTCTCCAACAAAAGTTACCTTTTTTCGGGGGGGCTGCACGGCGTGGGGGTGTCGGTGGTCAACGCCCTGTCCAACCGGCTGGAAGTGGACATCAAGCGCGAAGGCAAGCATTTTCGCATCGAATTCGCCAACGGCGAAAAGATCACCGAATTGCAGACCATGGGCAGCGTGGGGCAACGCAACACCGGCACCCGGGTGCGGTTCTGGCCCGATCCGCAGTATTTCGACTCCCCTCGCTTTTCGCTACGCCGCCTGCGTCATACCCTGCGGGCCAAAGCCGTCTTGTGCTCCGGTTTGCAGGTGCGTTTTACCGATCGCAACACCAGCACCACCGATCAGTGGATCTTCGAGGACGGGCTGCGCGACTATCTGAACGACAGTCTGGCCAATGCCGAACGCCTTCCGGACGAGCCCCTGGTGGGCGATTTCAAGGGCGAAACCGAAACCGTGGACTGGGCTCTGGTGTGGCTGCCGGAAGGCGGTGATACCGTGGCCGAGAGCTATGTCAACCTGATCCCGACACCGCTGGGGGGAACCCATGTCAACGGGTTTCGAAGTGGCCTGCTGGCCTCCCTGCGCGAGTTCTGCGAGTTTCGCAAGCTGCTGCCCCGGGGGGTCAAGCTGGCTCCCGAAGACATCTGGGATCGCCTGAGCTACGTGCTCTCGGTCAAGATGCAGGATCCCCAGTTCTCCGGACAGACCAAGGAGCGGCTGGGGTCGCGCCACTGTGCCGGCCTCGTGGCCGGGGCGGTCAAGGACGCCTTCAGCCTATGGCTGAACAAGCACACCGAAGATGGTGAAAAAATTGCCGAACTGGCCATCGCCAACGCCCAGCGGCGGCTCAAGGCCAGCCGGACCGTGGCCCGCAAGAAAGTCACCAGCGGTCCGGCCTTGCCGGGCAAGCTGGCCGACTGCGTCAGCCAGGATCCATCGCGCGGCGAGCTTTTTCTGGTGGAGGGGGACTCCGCCGGCGGCTCGGCCAAACAGGCCCGCGAGCGCCAGTTCCAGGCCGTGATGCCCCTGCGCGGCAAGATTCTGAACACCTGGGAGGTCGATCCCGGCATGGTGTTGAGTTCCAAGGAGATCTACGACATCTCCGTGGCCATCGGCGTGGATCCGGGTTCGCACGACATCAGCGGATTGCGCTACGGTAAGGTCTGCATCCTGGCGGACGCCGACTCGGACGGGCTGCACATTGCCACCCTGCTGTGCGCCCTCTTTCTCAAACATTTCCGTCCCCTTGTGGAGGCGGGGCATATCTTCGTGGCCATGCCGCCGCTCTACCGCATCGACGCCGGCAAGGAGGTGCACTACGCCCTGGACGACGAGGAAAAGGAAGGGATCCTCAAGCGCATCGCGGCCCGCAAGAAGCCGGTCAAGACCAATGTGGTGCGCTTCAAGGGACTGGGTGAGATGAACCCCGTCCAGTTGCGCGAGACCACCATGGCGCCGGATACCCGCCGCCTGGTGCTGCTTCAGGCCGGCGCCGGCGACGAGAAGACCCTCGACATGCTGTTGGCCAAGAAGCGGGCCAAGGACCGCCGCAAATGGCTTGAAACCTAGTGCCCGTCCATAAACGGCATCTTTCGGCCCAGGTCTGCGTTCTCACAATTTTGAAATCCTCGACGTAGTCCGACTACGCCTGCGGTTTCAAAATCGCTGCGGCCTTGGCCTGAACCAAAATCTACTGTTTCTGAACGGACACTAAATAATGGAACGGTCAACACGGAGAATCGATTTAGTGAATCTCCTCCCACAGAGCGGGAGGCCTCAAATAGCCCTCCGCAGGGGGGCATATCAATCAGTTGGGCTTCCGTTTTTATCCCTTTGTAGGCATCGATGCGGCGGGTGTCGATCGCATAAACCGGGTAATGAAGCAAGCATCATGCTGTCAGGCAAGGCGTCCCGATGAAGCGAGACGCTCAGCAATCGTCAGATTGGGAGCACCCGAGCGAATTGGGCAACACGGCCTGGCAGCATGAGGCGCCGCTGCAACGCCCGGCTTATTCGATCAACGCTGGACAAAGGGGATATAATTTAAGCTTCAGATCGATTCATCAGATTTACTCTGGACGGGCACGGAACAGAATTGAAATTGAAAGAATAGCCATTTAGAAAATTATACATTGCAGGCGGTTTCGTAAAAGATTCGATAGACGGCTTGCGAGGACCGAGGAATGAGGCGTACTTACCGTACGCCGCAATGACGAGGGCTGAAGCGTAACG
>JASJCD010000017.1 GCA_030066135.1 Desulfobacterales bacterium
CCGGACGATCCCGCCGAGGCCGATACGGAGGATTTCGGCGTCCCGGCCACCGCCCTGCGCATGATCGACCGCATCGATATGTTCGATCCCCGGGGCGGAGAGCAGGGCCTGGGTTATATACGGGCCTCGAAGGACGTCGATCCCCGGGCCTGGTTCTTTGCCGCCCATTTCCACCAGGATCCGGTCTGCCCGGGCTCACTGGGTATCGAGTCTTTTATCCAGCTTTTGCGCTACGCCGCCCGGCACCGATGGCCCGGGCTGGCCGCCACCCATATGCCCCTGATCGCCACCGGGCGCCCTCACATCTGGCGCTATCGCGGGCAGATCCGGCCCACGAACAAACGTGTCCAGGTGGAAGCCGTGATCCGGGACGTCGTGGAGGCCCCCGAACCTGAATTATGGGCCGACGGCTACTTGAAAGTCGACGGGCTTTCCATATATAGAATGCAGCATTTCGGCCTGCGCCTGGTCAAACGGCGCCCGGTCAAACGGAGATAGAATCATAGAATGCGCTACGCGAATGTGAACATTGCCGCCATCGGCTACGAACTGGCCCCCAACGTGGTCACGGCCGAAGACATCGAAACCCGGCTGGCGCCACTCTATACGACCCTGCACCTCAAGCCCGGCCAGTTGGAGCAGTTGACCGGCATCCAGGAAAGCCGCTATTGGGATCCGGACTTCAAGCTCTCACAGGGCGCCATCCTGGCCGGCCGCAAGGCCCTAAACAAGGCCGGCGTCGACCCGCGCCAGATCGACATGCTGGTTTACGGGGCGGTCTGCCGCGAAAACCTGGAGCCGGCCACGGCCTGCGCCGTGGCAGATGGTCTGGGGATTGGTTCACAAGCACAAGTATATGATATTTCAAATGCTTGTCTGGGCATGCTTAATGGAATGATTCAGGTTGCCAACGCCATCGCCCTGGGACAAATCCAGGCCGGTCTGGTGGTCTCCTGCGAGTCCTGCCGCCAGATCGTGGACAGCACCATCGAACGGATGCTCGCCGCCGGCAGCATGGACGTCTTCAAGCATTGCGTGGCCACCATGACCGGCGGCTCGGGCGCTGCCGCCGTCCTGCTGACCAACGGCGCGATCGGCCGTAAGGGCCACCGCCTTCTGGGCGGTGTGATCCGCAATGCGGTCCAGCATCACGGACTCTGCACCTGGGGACCGGACACGGGCATTCCCGCCACGGCCCCCCACGTCATGAACACGGACTCGGTCGGCGTGCTGCAGAATGGGGTCAAACTCGGCCGGGAGACATTCCAGGACCTGCGCCGCGAACTGGACTGGCAGGCAGATCAACCCGACAAGGTCGTCTGCCACCAGGTGGGTGCGGCTCACCAGAGTGCCATCCTCGGCGCCATTGGATTGCCGGCCGATAAGGATTTCAGCACCTTCCGCTATCTGGGCAACATCGGCACGGTGTCGATCATCGTAACGGCGGCCATTGCCGATGAACGCGGGTTTCTGCAAAGCGGCGATCAGGTCGGTTTTCTGGGCATCGGCAGCGGTCTGAACTGCCTCATGCTGGGCGCGGAATGGTAACAGCGTGATCGACATCGGCGCATATCGACATCTATACCCCTTCCGTTCCCATTTCGCGAACATCGGGGGCTTCCAGTATCATTACCTCGACGAAGGCGACGGCGACCCGGTGGTCATGCTGCACGGCAATCCCACCTGGTCGTTCTATTACCGTCATCTGGTCAGGATCCTGGCCCCGGCGCACCGTGCCATCGTGCCCGACCATATCGGCTGCGGACTTTCCGAAAAACCGTCGGCGGCTCGCTATCCCTACTGCCTGGCGCGCCGCGCGGCCGATCTTGAAGTATTACTTGAAAGGCTGTCGGTCCACCGCAACGTCAGCCTGATCCTGCACGACTGGGGCGGCATGATCGGGCTGGTCTGGGCCCTGCGCAACCGGGAGAAGGTCAAACGGCTGGTGATTACCAACACTTCCGGTTTTCTGCCCCCCGACGGGAAAGCGCTGCCCTGGCGGCTGAAACTCATCCGCAATCTGAGCATCCTGGGGTCCCCGGCCGTCGTTTACGGCAACCTGTTTGCCCGGGCGGCCCTGTATATGGCGCCGCGCAAGCGCCTGGCGCCTGACGTGCGCCGGGCCTTGATCGCCCCTTACGACGCACCCGCCAACCGCGTGGCCACGTTGAAATTCGTCCAGGACATTCCGCTTGAACCGTCGGATGTCAGTTACGCCCTGGTTAAAAGCGCCGACGCGCGCCTCACCCAGTTGGCGGGAATCCCCATGCTGATTCTCTGGGGCCTGCACGATTTTGTCTTCGATCGCGACTACCTCCAGGAATGGCGGCGGCGTTTCCCCCGGGCCGAAGTGCACACGTTTCCCAGCGCCGGCCACTATCTCCTGGAGGATGAACCCGTTGCCGTGGGACAGCATGTGCAGGACTTTTTCAAACGCCATCCGACCGATGCCGTCATGCCAACGGGAGAGGCGACGAATGCCTGAAACGATCGCCGCCGCCAATGCCGTAAGGGTCAACATCGCCCACCGTCTGCGGCATACGGCGGCACGGATGCCTTACAAACGGGCGGTGGTCTGCGCCGCCGGCCGTGGCCGTCGCGGTCGCCGCAGCTACAGCCACCTGACCTTTGAACAGCTCGACCGTGAATCCGACAATCTGGCGCGGGGTCTCGATCAGGCCGGCATCCGCCGCGGCACCAAAACCGTTTTGATGGTCAAGCCGGGCATCGATTTTTTCGTTCTGATCTTTGCCCTCTTTAAAGTCGGCGCCGTGCCGGTGGTGGTGGATCCCGGCATGGGTATCCGGCGCATGCTGCGCTGCCTCGAATCCACGACCCCCGAAGCCTTTATCGGCATCCCCCTCGCCCACGTCGTCCGTGTTTTCTTTCCCCGCTATTTTCGCAGCGTCCGTGTTGCCGTCACCGTGGGCCGGCGTCTGTTCTGGGGCGGGGCCACCCTGGCATCCCTCGGACGGGGACCCTGGCAGCCGTATGCCCTGGCCCCTACCCAGCGCGATGAAACCGCCGCTATTTTGTTTACCACCGGCAGCACCGGTCCGGCCAAGGGGGTTGTCTATACCCACGGCAATTTCGATGCGCAGATTCAACAGATCCAGGATCATTTCGCCATTGGCGCGGATGAAATCGATCTGCCCACCTTTCCGCTGTTCGCCCTTTTCGATCCCGCCCTGGGAATGACCGCCGTGATTCCGGACATGGACCCGCGCAAACCCGCCCAGGTGGATCCCAATGAAATCATCGGGCCGATCGTCCATCACGGGGTCACGAACATGTTCGCTTCGCCGGCCCTTTTAAACCGTGTCGGGCGTTTCGGCCGCCGCCACAACGTTCACCTGCCGTCCCTGCGCCGGGTGGTCTCGGCCGGGGCACCGGTATCACCGGCCAATATCGACCAATTCGCGGGGCTCCTGTCCGAAACGGCCGAGGTCCATACCCCTTACGGTGCCACCGAGGCGGTGCCCATCGTATCCATCGGCAGCCGCGAAATCCTGTCCGAGACCCGCGCCTTGAGCGAGCAGGGCTACGGGATGTGCGTGGGACGCCCCCTGGCGCATACCCGCATCCGCATCATCCGTATCAGCGACGAAGCCATCACCGACTGGGACGACGACCTGCTGGTCCCGCCAGGTGAAATCGGTGAGATCGTGGTCCAGGGGCATCTGGTGACCCGTCATTACTACGACAATCCGCGGGCCGATGCGCTGGCCAAAATCGTTGCGGCCGACGGCTTCTGGCATCGCATGGGTGACCTGGGGTGGCAGGACAGCAAGGGCCGGCTTTGGTTCTGCGGCCGCAAAAACCATCGGGTGGTGACCCCGGCCGGGGAGATGTACACGATTCCCTGCGAGGCCATCTTCAACAATCATTCCCGGGTCTTTCGCAGCGCGCTGGTGGGCGTCGGCAATCCACCCCACCAGGAACCGGTCATCTGTATCGAACGCCATCCCGGTGACGATGCCGGCCGCGATGCTGATCTGGAAGCGGAGCTCCTGGCGCTGGCGGCCGAGAACCAGCTGACCGCCACCATCCAGAAGGTGCTGTTCCATCCGGCCTTTCCGGTGGATATCCGGCACAATGCCAAGATCTTTCGCGAGAAACTGGCCATCTGGGCTGCCGCCCGGTTACGGAGATGATCCCATGGCACGCACCATCCTGAAAGACAAAGCGGTCCTGGTTACCGGCGGGGGAGGATTTCTGGGGAGCGCCATCGTTCGCCGGCTGGTGGCCGCGGGCGCCCGGGTGCGCAGTTTTTCCCGCCAGCACTACCCGGCGCTCGACGCCTTGGGCGTGTTGCAGACCCAGGGCGATCTGGTTGACGCGGACGCGGTTGGAAAGGCGGTGGCGCAAACGGAGATCGTCTTTCACGTGGCCGCCAAACCCGGTGTCTGGGGCCGCTACGAAGACTTTCACGGCCCCAATGTGATCGGAACCGAGAACGTTCTCCAGGCCTGCCGTGACCAGGGGGTGGGCCATCTGGTCTACACCAGTTCGCCCAGCGTCGTCTTTAACGGCCAGGACATGGCCGGCGTGGACGAATCCGTGCCCTACCCCGACCACTGGGATGCCCACTACCCCCGCACCAAGGCCCTGGCCGAAAAAATGGTCCTGGCGGCCGGCCGGCAGGACCTGCAGACCATCGCCCTGCGGCCGCACCTCATTTGGGGACCGGAGGACAATCACCTGGTGCCGCGGATTATCCGCCGCGCCCGTCGCCTGCGTCGGGTGGGGCCCGGGCACAACCGGGTGGACACCATCTATATCGACAATGCCGCCGAGGCCCATCTGCTGGCAGCAACCGCGCTGTTAAGCCGGCCCGCGCTCTCCGGGCGGGTCTATTTCATCAGCCAGGATGATCCCGTTGTGCTCTGGGACATGGTGGATGCCATTCTGGCCGCCGCCGGCCTGCCCCCGGTCAGGCGCACCATCTCGGCCCCGGCGGCCAGGCGCATCGGCGCGCTCATGGAATGGGTCTATCGCTGGCTGCATTTACCGGGCGAGCCGCCCATGACCCGGTTTGTGGCCGAAGAACTGGCCACCGCACATTGGTTCGACATCAGCGCCGCCAAATCGGATCTGGGCTACCGCCCCGCGGTGTCGACCCAGGAAGGTTTGCGCCGTCTGCGGGACTGGCTGCAACAGGAGGGGAACCGCCGCTAATCGTTGAGGGTCCCGGGCAGCTTGAAGCCGCCGGGGCCTTAATCGAAAACAATTATGCGAAAGGTCGCACATGAAACTGACCGATCTTCAGCCGCTTGAAAAATGGGCCGCCCTGGAAGCCGCCATCCGTGAAAAAACCGGTCTACGGGCCCGGGTTTACGACGTCGACGGCGTGGGCATCACGGACGAATCGGCCCACGCCAACGATCTGTGTCCCGAAATCCGCTCGACCCCCAAGGGGTTGACCTTCATTTGCGCCGTGGCCCACCAGAACCTGGCCGCCATGGCCCAGAACACCGGCAAGCCCGTGGTCGAGGAGTGCGATGCCGGCCTCATCAAAATCGTCGTACCGATTTTCGTTGGGGATGAGTTCGTGGGGGCCGCCGGTGGCTGCGGCCTTCTGACCGCGGATGGCGAAGTGGACGACTTCATGATCAACAAGACCACCGACCTGCCCGAAGCGCGCATCGCCGAGCTGGCAGCGAAAATCGACACGATTTCAGCGGATGCGCTGGAAGCCTTGACCGCATTTATCGCCGCCGAGATCCAGCGTCTGGTCGGTAAAGACCGCTCAGGCTAACGGCCGCCGCTTCTCCGGCCGGGGTCACCCCAACACCCATGGATGGCAGCCTTCCCGGGCATCGTCACGCCATCTTGTCGTCTAGCTGATCGGTGATGTCGATGAGCGTGCCGCTGGAGATGCATAGGTTGCCGATCTCCTCGATCAGCGCCACGTCCTTGACATAGCTGGTGCCGTGAAGCGTCAGGATCTCATAGATGCGTTCCCACCGCCCCCGAAGGGCCTCCTGCTGACGCTCCTCGCGCTCCTGTTCGATGGGCACCTGCCGGTGGACCGGGGTATCGCCGGTGCGATCCACCCGGGTAATCAGATCGTCCGGTACGAAAATACTGAAACCGATCTTGAGCACCTTGCGCGCCGAAAAGCCGGTGATCTTCTCGATGGCCGGATTGATGTAGACCATCTTGACTTCATGATGACGCCCCTTTTCCCATACGGATACGTAAGGGGCATCGACACGATCGGTCGTGAGCTGATCCAGCAGATGGGCGGCCACCTTGGCCTCCAGACGGCGCAGGGCCCGAGGATCGGCCTGGATGCCGATGCCGGCAAGAAACCGTGGCAGCTTGAAGGCTTCGATCAGCGCCGTCAGCACATTTTCGAAGACGGTCGTCTCGACGACCACCGAAGCAAAATCGACCATTTCGTGCAAAGGGTACTCTTCAGTTGCAGGCATGGATGACTCTCCAGGAAAAAGTTGATGATTACCGCTGCGGGCCATCTAACGGCACCGGCACAGACATTTGCCGGCCGCCCAGGCCATGCCGGCTGTCGTGGGCACGCACCGTCACCGTCGTGACCTCCGGCGGCAGGCTGACGCCGTCGAGGCTGCGGGTGAACGGCTGTTCATCCACGTGGGGATGATACAGCACCCGCGTTCCCCGAACATGGCCGTCGCCATCTACGATTTCGAAGCGATCGGCATAATGATCCCACCCCTCGTCCGCGTGGCGAACCGTAACCTCGAAACGGTAGCGGTTTTCACCGGCAGGTGAAACCTTCACGGCCTCCACATGGGCTTCCCCGGCGCCGGCAGCGGTCGCCGTCAGGCACAGCACCATCATGATCAGACAGAAGCGTTGCATGGCATTTTTCTCCTCGGGCCCCCTTAGTCGGGCAGCAGGTCGTAGAAATAGAGCATGGCGTCGGAACGTGTGATAATCCCGATGACAGCCCCGTCCGTCACCACCGGTAGCCGGCCGATATCGTGTTTGACCATCAGCGCCACGGCCTCGCTCGGACTGCGGTCCGGCGTGATGGTGTGCACATGCGTGCGCATGAAGGCCTTGACCGGCGCTTTGAGCTGGGTCTCCTGACCGATGCGGCTGAAATCACGCCGCGAGATGACACCGCAGAGGACATCGTCGTCGATGACCGGAAGCCCTGTGCAGCCTTGCCGCCGCAGGATCTGAGCCACCTCGTCCATGGGCGTTCGGCTGCTGACGCTGACCACCGGAAACGACATGAGATCGCTGACATTCACGGACGACCGGCGATTGCCCTGAAGCAGTTCGGTGAGCATTTCGGTCACGGCTTCGGGATTTACCGCCTTGAGCAGCGAGGACCCGGCCCCCGGATGCCCCCCGCCCCCTAAACCCTGCATGATCGCACCCACATTGATCTCCTCCACCGTGCTGCGGCCGATCACCATGCAGTGGTCGCGCTCCGGCTGGAAAAAAACGCCGAAGGCCGCGTCCACGTTCATGATCTCGAGAAACATGCGCACCACGAGCGCCAGATTCTCCAGATGACCGCTGATATCGATCCGGCCCAGACCGACATTGAAACCATCGATTCTGAGTCGTTCCGCGGCGGCGAGAAGTTCGAACAGGGCCTCTTTCTGCCGCAACCCGTAGGCCGGCCGCAACAGGCGCCGGACGATATCCAGATCTGCCTTGCGCTCGAGCAGGTAGGCCGCCGCACGGGCGTCCTCGGCGGTGGTCGCGTTGAAGGTCAGATTGCCGGTGTCCTCGTAAAGGCCGGCCAGAAAAAGGGTCGCCTGGATCGGGGTCAGGATTTTGCGCTGGGCCTGGATTTCCCTGATAAGCAGGGTGATCGTGGCGCCCACGGTTTCCTGGATGCCGTCCACGGGCGTGATGTCGCCGATATCCGGGTGGTGGTCCCAGAGGGATACCGGCACCTGCGGATCGATGCGCTCGAATATGACCGGATCGAGGCGGTTCCAGCGATTGGCGTCCGCCACCATCAGGTGCGTGACCGCGGGCCAGTCGACGTCGGCCGGATCGGCCACCCGCAGGAGATCCTTGTGCATGGAGAGGAACCGGCGCACGTTGGGGTTGACGCTGCGGGGGATCACCGCCGCGGCATCCGGGTAGAGGATCGTCAACGCAATCACGGATGCCAGCGCATCGAAGTCGCAATTGCGGTGACCGGTGGCCACCCGGCCGGTGATGCGGGCGGGCCTCACGGCGTCATACGGCGAGATTCGTCGCGATCCGGCGCCTTCTCGCCTGCGGGCCGCCAGTCGACGAGCTGGGCCTGATCGGATCGATGGCTCAGTTGCCCGGTGCTTCCGCCGTGCTTGTACTCGAGTTCCAGACGGTGTTTTTCCACTTCGGTCCGGCTCTCGATGGCCCTGCGGGCCAGAAGGTAGCGCAGATAAATCACCCAGACCAGCAGGCCCAGCGAAATCGCCGCGGCCGCCAGGAAAAACCATTTGTAGCGAATCAGGGTATCGACGCCCAATTGGCTGATATAGACAATGAAATTGGGGACCACCCAGTAGGCCAGGATACCCATCAGGACCAGGAAACCGATGATGAAGATGTTATAGCGGCTGACACGCACCAAAAACCGTTCGAGGACGGACGCATCGGCCGATGGGGTGAGGGCCTCACCGCTGTCCTGCAATCGATCGGCATAGAAGATGGAAAGATAAGCCTTGACCACGAAAGCGAACAGCAGAATACCCGCGATGGGCAAACCAAAAGCCGCTACGAACCAGGCCCGAAAGGGAAAAGGTCTTTCACGCGTATGGAGTTTAAGCTGGTAGTTCTCGACCGGGCCGAAGTTCTGCTCAAAATAGTATTTGTCGAACTGGCTCAAATTCTGGCCATCCGATTCATAGATGACCTCTCCGGTTGCGGTCATCACCTGGATGACGGACTGCCGGCCGGATTTCATGGCCGCCAGTATGAAAATTTCGAGCTCGATCAGGAACAGGCCCACGGCGATCACGATGAACAGGGTCCGGTTTTCCCTGATGATGGCCATGAGGTTTTTTTTTGACATTTCGATGACCTTCTGGTTTTATGGAGCGCTTCATTCCGGACACTGACCGGCACGGGCGACGGCCGCGACGATACATGCGCGCGCCACGCAGGCCCGAATCACATAGCACAAGCATTGCGAAGGACACAAGCAGGGACGATCAAGGGAACAGCAAGCATGAAAGCCATCCGCACCACAGCCAGGGAACGCATGACCGGTTTCTGCCGTGTTTGCCCGGTCTGCAACGGCCGGGCCTGCGCCGGACAGGTCCCCGGCATGGGAGGCCTCGGCACCGGGTCGGGATTTCGGGCCAACCTCTCCGCACTGGCCGACTGGCGCCTCAATATGCGCGTCCTGCACGCTGTCGACGATCCCGATCCATCGACCGAGATCCTGGGCATCCCCCTGGCCATCCCCGTGATGGCGGCGCCCATCGGCGGGGTTGCCTTCAACATGGGCGGGGCGGTTTCCGAGGAGGAATACATCGAGGCCAAGCTCAAGGGCTGCCAATCCAAGGGCATCATCGGCTGCACCGGCGATGGGGTGCCGGCGTTTATCCACGAGGCCGGGTTTGCCGCCATTGCCGCCTTAGACGGACACGGCATCCCTTTCATCAAGCCCTGGGAGGACGCTGAACTCGACCCGAAGCTGGAGAAAGCCCTGGCCACCGGGGCCGGCATTGTCGGTATGGACATCGATGCCGCCGGACTGGTCACCCTCAGACAGATGGGCCGCCCGGTTGGTCCCAAGTCGCCGGATCAGATCCGGGCCATCATGGCACGCACGCCGGCCCGATTCATTCTGAAGGGCATCATGACCGCGGATCAGGCCCGCCTGGCTGTGGATGCAGGCGCGGACGCCATCGTCGTCTCCAATCACGGGGGGCGCGTCCTGGACCACACGCCCGGCGCGGCGGAAGTCCTGCCCGAGATCGCCGCCGCCGTCAAAGGGCAAATTGTCATTCTGGCCGACGGCGGCATTCGATCCGGCGTCGATGTCCTCAAGATGATCGCCCTGGGGGCTGATGCTGTCATGATCGGACGCCCTTTCTCAGTGGCCACTGTTGGCGGTCTCGAGGAAGGGGTGGTCACCTATATCGATCAGATTCAAACCGAACTAATTTCGGCCATGGTGTTGACCGGCTGCCGCGATTTGAAGGCCGTGGGACGCCATGTTCTGCGCCCCAAAGACCCCGGTTTATCCTGATGAGATTATCCTGAGGACGGGAAGGTCAATGAAAAAAGTGATTATATCGGTTCTGGGCCAGGATCGCCCGGGCATCATCGCCGCCATCGCGCGCATCTTATTCGAAAACGACGGCAATATCGAAAATGTCAGCCAAACCAGCTTGCAGTCCGAATTCGCCGGTATATTTATTGTCGCCATTCCGGACATCTTGGCCCAGGCGGACCTTGAACAGCGCATGGCGACAGCCCTCGATGGCATGGACCTGCAGGTCCACATCAAGCCGGTTGAAGCCCGTCATGAAGCCGATATGCCCCTGACGGTTGAATCCTTTATCATCACCACCCGCGGGCCGGATCAGAAGGGCCTGGTGGCACGGGTGACGGAGGTCATCGCCCGGCACAACGTCAACGTCACCAACTGCCAGGCGGTCTTCAAGGGCGGTGACGACCCCAACAGCAATATCATGATCTATGAAGTCGATATCCCCCCGGAAACCGACCAGCAGGAACTCTTCGGCGATCTTCGCCGCAAAGGGGCCGAGTTGAACCTGCAGGTCAGCATTCAACATCGGGATATTTTCGAGGTCCTGAACCGCATCTGAAGGCGATCGTTCAATCGCCCGGCGGACGGCCCGCCCGTGCGCATCCCGGCGTTTGGTGCCACGCCCCCGGTGGGGCATGGCCGCCCCCAAGTGTGAAGCTCCCTCCGCAGAGCGGGAGGCCTCAGATAGCCCTCCGGAGGGGGTGTATCAATTGGTTGGGCTTCCGTTTTTATCCCTTTGTCCCGCGCTGAGCATCGACGCGACGGGCGGGACAAGCGCGCGGACTGTCTGAGCGCTAGCGAGTTTCCGCGCGCGCCGGTCGATTAAACCGTGCGTTGAAACAAGCATCATGTTGTCAGGCAAGGCACCACGTGTAGCGAGGCGCGCAGCAATCGTCAGATTGTGAGCACCCGAGCAAACCTGGTAACGCAGCATGGCGGCATGAAGCGCCGCTTCAACGACCGGTTTGGCGACGCGCAGGATGCGCGGGACTCGGGCGTCTTCTTTTGGTTCGTTTTCGTCACGTGCAAGAAAATGAACAAACCTATAAAGATCAAACCTTACCCCGGATCGGTAGAACCTTTCCGGGGACTCTACCAGGGGTGGAGGGTTTAGATCAAAACCAAACAGGATAAAACATGCTGACCCGAAGAGAAATCCTTTCCACCTTGGAAATGCTGCAAAGCGAGCACCTCGATGTCCGCACCGTGACCCTCGGTATAAACCTGTTGGACTGTGTCGCCGGCGACCCGGCGAAACTGCGCCACAATATCGAAACCAAAATCAATGCGCTGGCCTCCGGACTGGTGGAGACCTGCGATCGTGTGGGCGACAAATACGGCATTCCCGTGGTTAACAAACGCATCTCAGTAAGTCCCATCGCCGTGGTGGCCGCCCCGCTCGCCGCGCCGCAGATGGTGGAAGTGGCCCAGACCCTCAACGACGTGGCCGCGGCGGTCAACGTGGATTTTATCGGCGGCTATTCCGCCCTGGTCGAAAAGGGTTTTGCCCGCGGCGACCGCGCCCTGATGGAATCTATTCCGGCGGCATTGTCCCAGACCGAACGCGTGTGCGCCTCGGTCAACGTGGCCAGCACGCGGGCGGGCATCAACATGGATGCCGTGCTCATGATGGGCAGCGTGATCAAGGAGGCCGCCCGGCGCAGCGCCGATCGCGACGGTATTGCCGCCGCCAAGCTGTGCGTGTTTGCCAACATCCCCCAGGACATCCCCTTCATGGCCGGCGCCTATCTGGGCATCGGCGAGCCGGATGCCGTCATCAACGTGGGCGTCAGCGGGCCCGGGGTCGTTAAAAAGGCCATCGATCGCGCCCTGGCGAGTAACCCCGGCCAGGACCTGGGGCAGATTTCCGAATTGATCAAGCAGACGGCCTACAAGGTCACCCGCATCGGCGAGCTTATCGGCCGGGAAGTGGCCGAAAACCTGGGGATCGAATTCGGCGCCGTGGATCTCAGCCTGGCACCGACGCCCAACGTCGGGGACAGCGTGGGTGAAATCTTCCAGAGCCTGGGATTGCTGGATATCGGCGTGCCCGGCAGCACCGCGGCGCTGGCCATGCTCAACGATGCCATTAAGAAAGGCGGTGCCTTTGCCAGTTCGCATGTGGGCGGTCTCAGCGGTGCTTTTATACCCGTGAGCGAGGATCTCAACATTGCCGAATCCGCCCGCCGGGGGCATCTGACCCTTGAAAAACTGGAGGCCATGACGAGCGTTTGCTCGGTGGGGCTCGATATGGTCGCCATTCCGGGCAGTACCAGTGACGAGACGATCGCGGCCCTGATGGCCGATGAGATGGCCATCGGTGTGATCAACCACAAGACGACGGCCACCCGCCTGATCCCGGTGCCGGGGAAATCCGCCGGTGAAAATGCCTATTTCGGTGGTTTGCTCGGAGAATCCACCATCATGCCCGTCAACAATGCCGAAGGCCGCAACCGCTTCATCCTGCATGGCGGGCGCATACCGGCCCCCATTCACAGCATGAAAAACTAGGCGGCGACAACCGAGCGCCGATGGGCCGCCCACGACCTGACATGCGATGCCGGCAGGGATTGCCGTTAGAACTTTAGGCAGAAGCTTTCAGGCATGGATCGTTCAGTCGCCGAAGGTGGTTTGCAGGAGGCCATCCATGGCGGCCGTTTTCATCCCAGCAGGGCCCGGTCCGAGCTGAACGCCTCACCCTGGGAGGAGTAAAACCGGGCCAGCAGGTCGTCGACCTTTAGGCCCGCCTTCTCTTCGCCGGCCACATCCAGAATGACCCGTCCCCGGTGGAGCATGATCAGCCGGTTGCCGAAGGACAGCGCCTGGGCCATGTTGTGGGTGACCATCAGCGTCGTCAGGCCGCGGGTCTCGATGATACGGTGGGTCAAGTCGAGAATCTGCGCCGCGGTCTTGGGATCCAGGGCGGCCGTGTGCTCGTCGAGCAGCAGCACCTCCGGTTCGATCAATGTGGCCATGATCATGGTAAGTGCCTGCCGCTGACCGCCCGAAAGCAGACCGACCCGGCTTTTGAGCCGATCCTCCAGACCCAGCCCCAGGATTTCGAGTTGTGTGCGGAAGAGCCCCCGATCCGGCTTTTTCACCCCCCAAGCCAGCGTGCGGCTTCGTCCTCGGCGGATGGCCAGGGCCATATTCTGCTCGATGCTGAGCGCGGCGCAGGTACCCACCAAGGGATCCTGAAAGACCCGGCCGATCAGTTTCGCCCGCCGGTATTCCGGCCAGGCCGTGACATCACGCCCCCCCAGGCGGATGCTTCCCGCATCGATGGCATAGGTCCCGGCCAGGCAGTTGAGCAGCGTCGATTTGCCGGCGCCATTGGATCCGATGATACTGACGAAATCCCCCGGCCGGATATGTAGATCGATTCCGTCCAGGGCCATGACCTCGTTGACCCCGCCACGGTGGAATCGTTTGGTCAAACGCGCCAGACGAATCATCGCCCACTCCAGCGGGCCTTGACCATGGGTATCGTCAGGGCCGCGATCACCAGCAGTGCCGTGATCAGGTTCAGGTCGCTCGGCGTGAAAGCGAATGTCCCCAGTTTGAAACTGAGCGCCGCGGCAATCGCCACACGGTAGATGACGGATCCCAGGATGGCGGCGATGCACCCGCGGGTAATACCGCCGTGGCCCAAAAGCGTCTCCCCCACGATGACCGACGCCAACCCGGCGATGATTGTGCCCACGCCCATGTTGACATCGGCCGCGCCCTGATTCTGGGCAACCAGGGCGCCGCTGGCGGCCACCAGGGCGTTGGAGAGACCAACCCCCAGAATGATGATGCGATGGGTATTCACACCCTGGGCGGTGATCATACGGGCATTGTCACCGGTGGCCAGCACCGCCAGGCCCAGTTCGGTGTGCAGAAACCAGACCATCAGCACCGTCGCCGCCGCGGCGCAGAGCGCAAAGAGCAAGGGCGCGGCCAGATATCCTGGCAGACCCCAGGCCATGATGGGATCCAGAACGGTGACCACGCCCAGAAGGGAGACATTGGGTCCGTCCATTATTCTGATATTGATGGAATACAGGGCGATCATGGTCAGAATAGAGGCCAGCAGGTGCAGAATTTTCAACTTGGTGTTCAGCAAGGCGGTGACACAGCCGGCCAGAAAACCGGCGGCCATGGCCGCCACGATCGCCAGGAAGGGATCGATCCCATTGGATATGGCGACGGCCGACACAGCCGCACCCAGGGGCAGGCTGCCGTCGACGGTGAGATCGGGGAAGTCCAGGACGCGAAAAGTGAGGTATACACCCAGGACCATGATGCCGTAGAGCAGCCCCTGCTCAACGGCACCGATGAAAGCATACGCGGTCATGATGACGAGCCCATCCGGGGTGAATCAGCGGTAAACCTTATCGGCCGATTCAACGATGGCCGAGGGCACATCGACACCCATCTGAGCGGCAAAATTCAAGTTGAGGTGCAGTTCGAGCGCCTTCTGATATTCCACCGGCATGGTCCCGGGGGCGCCCCCCTTGAGAATCCTCTCGGCCATGGCCCCGGTCTGCCGGCCATGCTGGTAATAGTCGAAACCCATGGCCGCGACCGCACCGCGCTTGACACTGTCAACGTCGGCGCAGAAAAGGGCCACCTGATGCTGGATGCAGACCTTGATGGCGGACTCCAGCGCCGATACGACCGTGTTATCGGTGGGCACGAAGATCGCGTCGACTTTTCCGATCAGGCTCTGGGTGGCCTGATAGACGTCGCTTGATTTGGAAACCGTGGCCTCGACGACGTTAAACCCGCGCTGTTCTCCGATGGTACGGATACCGGCGACCGTGGCTTTGGAATTGGCCTCGCCGGCGTTGTAGAGCACTCCCAGACGTTTGAGTTCCGGAAAGAAGCGGCGCACCATCGCCAGATGCTGGTCCAGGGGCAGACGATCGGAGACCCCCGTAATGTTCTTCCCTGGTTTTTCCAAGTCAGAGACCAGACCCGCCGCCACAGGGTCCGTGATGGCCGTGAACAGAAACGGGGTCTGCTGCATGTGGGGCGCCTTGCGAAGGGCCTGGGCCACGGCCTGGGCCGTCGGGGTGGCGATGGCCACGATCATGTCCGGATCTTCGCCCATGATCTGACCGGCAATCTGCCCGGCGGTGGCCATGTTGGCCTGGGCATTGTGAACTTTGTAGGTAACGGCTATCTCCCTTTCCGCCAGGTAATCACGAAAGCCTTTCAAAACGGCATCGAGGGCGGGATGTTCCACGAACTGGCTCACGGATATCTGATAGGACCCAGCCATGGCGGTTATCGGTAGCAATAGTAGAAGCGCAAGCACACAGAGCATGGATTTTTTCATTTTTTCTCCCCTTATCTCCCTTGATTGCCGCGGATGAACCGGGCAAAAGCCGGTTAGTGAATGACGCCGGCGGCGATCGACCGATCAGGCTCCCATAGCACAATTCGTCGGCGGCTTCCACCGCAAACCACTCGTGATCAAGGCCTCCGTGCTGGCCGCCTTTAAAGAACTTGACCCGGCCTGCAACCAGGAGAGGCATTGGCCGGATCCAATGAATTGACGCCGGTGCCGACCTTGCAGTAAAATTGATGCTAATCGGTCGTCATGGCGACGCCGACAACTGTCCCGGGTGGTCCCTGGCCAGCCTGGTGCCCGAAAGGCGCGCATGTCTGAACTTCTCCGCCAGCCACGGCTGCGCAAAACAATTGTCACCGTCATATTGATCGCCCTGGCGCTGTCGAGCGCATTCACCTGGCTGCAGCGCGGACTTCTGCAGCACGCTTTGGGTCCGCTGGATCGACAGGCCGAAGCACATATCGAGGCCACGATGACACGTGCCGTCTACACCTTTGCCGCCGCGCGGGGCATAAATGCACTCGTATCGGTGATCCAGGGCACGGCCATCGCGGTTTCCCCGGCCGGCGTCGGCGTAACCCTTGGTGTCGGTGAGGTCCTGGATCCCATCAATGATCTGATTGAGCGTTTTTCCTGGATTATGCTGGTGAGTTCGACTTCCCTGGGCATCCAGCGGGTGCTTCTGGAAATGAGCGACTGGATCGCCATTCAAGGCCTGTTGACCGTGGGATTGCTCGTGTTGGCCGTATCGGTCTGGTGCCGCGCCTTGGGCAGCGTCGACCTGCGGCGACTGGCGCGACGTCTTCTGATCATAGCGCTGTTGATCCGCTTTTTCATTCCCGCCTATGCCCTGGCATCGGAAGCAATCTATGCACGCTTTCTGGCGCCGCATTACGAAAAAGCGGCCCAATCCATGGATACGCTGCGCCAGGACCTCAAAACGGCCGCAAAAGTAGTGGCCCGTGAGAACGACACGCATCCATCCCCGGGCTATTTGAGCGACATGCGCCTGTTCCTGCAGGAAACCCGCGATTTCATGGATATTCGCAAACAAATTGATCATTTGAAAACCAAATCTTCCCGCCTGACCGAATACACCATCAGCCTGATCGTGGTGTTTTGTCTGCAGACCATCCTACTTCCCCTGGCCATGCTGTGGCTGTTCACATGGTTTGCCAGACGCCCCCGTCTCCTGGCGCTGCCCCCGGCAAATTCACATGCAGGCCCCCTCGGCGCTAATCGCCGACAGCCCCCGCGAGCATCGGCCAAAGCGCCCAAACCTCCTGAAATTAAATTATAATCTCTTTACAAACCGAACAGATAATGGTTAGATAAAGTGTTTTAATGGCAGGCAATCGCAATCGCTTGGGCAGTATTGTTGGGTGGCGCTGAAGGACGACCGCCCCTTTGCAGGGGCTTGTCATTTGGAAGAACATCTACAAAGAAAGGGACACCGCTTCGCGTGTGGCCCTCTCTTCCCGATCGGTCCCACCCCATTTGTATCGGGTACGCGCAGGTTTGAAATGGGATCGAGCTAAATCCGTCATGTCGGATCATACCAACCAGAACCAAACCGACCCGGGGGCAAGCAACCGTTGGATCGAACCATGGCGCAAGGCTTATCACCGTTTTCTAAAAATTCGCGGCCATCCGCGGGAAATAAGCCTGGGGTTTGCCCTGGGCCTTTTTGTGGGCATGTCCCCGTTCATGGGGCTGCACACGGCCATTGCCGTATTGCTGGCGGCGCTATTGAAGTGGAACAAATTTTCGGCGGCGCTGGCGGTCTGGATATCGAATCCATTTACAGCACCGGTGATCTACGGTCTTACCTACCTCATCGGCGCAACGGTGATGTCTTACGAGAACAGTTACACCCTGCCGCCGCAGTTCGATCTGGACGCCCTGCTGGACCTCATCCGCAGTGCCCCGGAAATCATAGGGGTGCTCATCATCGGCGGTGTGGTCACCGGTATGCCGCTGGCGATCGCCGGCTATTTCTGCGCCTATTTCGCCATCTTCGAATACCGCAAGAACCTGCGGCCCAAGTTGACTATCGAGAAAGCCACCGATATTGCGCGCAAGCTTAAAAACCGCCGGCGAAGACAAAAGCGCAAGAAAAAGAAAAAGAAACGGCGCCGGTAAAGGCATGCAGGTGCTTACGAGCGACAACATGTGAGGCGATCTTGAGCGAAGCCGTTCATCTCCAGAGCAGCATCGTCAGTCAGATTATCGATGGATCGATTACCATCGATTCGATCGGCGAATACCAAAGCATGCTCAAAATTTTCCCGGACAATCCTTATCTGCACCGGGCCCTGGCAGACCTGCTGGTGCGTCGCCGTTCGTTTGCTGCCGCGGCGGATTACTACGACAAGACCGCCCGGCTCTTTGCGCAGTCGGGCATGGTGCTGCAGGCCATCGTCGCCAAGATGCTCCAGTGGCAGATCGTCAAACCCAATCTGAAGGCCATCAAGCATTTCTATAATGATTTGCTGGAGAAAAACCCCCGTTCGACACCGCTGCGCATGTTTTTTGCGGGCCTATCCTTCCATGAACTGACCGCCATCGTGACCCGGCTCGAACGCTTTGTTCTGCCCGCCGGAAAGGTCGTCAAGAAGTTTGGTGACGTTGAAGCCAACCTCTATATGGTCGTATCCGGCAGTCTGATCCGCCGCACCTACCCCAGTTCCAATCAGTTCGCGTCCAAGGAACAGCTTGTCGAAACACCTGAAATGGAGGTTTTTGGAGAGGTATTCCCGCTGGACAAGGAGCACCTGTCCCAGTCCTACACGGAAACCACGAGCAGGGTTGAACTCGCCAAACTGACGCGCGAAAGCCTCATCGGTATCTGTTCGCAGTACCCCGCCATGGAACCGGCTTTGAACGAATTGTTCGGCAGCCTCACGAGGCTAGCGGCGCATCATCATGTCAAGCGGCGTTCGCGCCGCCACCCCATTCCGGTCCGCATCCGGATGGAAATTCTGCATGTCCAGGATCGTATGCCCCGTTTCACCGCCAGCGGATTCGCCCGCGACCTCTCCATCGGCGGCGCGTGCATCCTTTTGGACGAACCGGTCGATGCCGTTCTGGCCCGCGATATGATCGATAAAGAAGCCATCATCCTCATGAGCCTGCCCAGCGATGCCATGGCCCTGAACATTCGGGGCACGGTCATCTGGTCCCGCAACCTGGTGAGCGAGGGTGAGGCCACGCACGCGCTCGGCATTCAGTTTCAGCCGATGCCGCCCAACATGAGCGGTCTGTTGCTGGTCTTCGCTGACAATCTTTACCATGCCAGCTGACCCCCTCCGCCATAATCCACCACCAGCCACCACCATCCGCGTGGGCGTCATCTCGGATACGCATGGCTACCTGAATCCCGCCATCCCGTCCATTTTCAAGGGGGTCGATCGAATCATCCATACGGGCGATATCGAATCGCCGCAAATTCTGGTGGTGCTGGCCCGCATCGCGGCATTGGACGCCGTTCGGGGCAATATGGATTTCGGGAAATGGGCTGCACCCCTGCCGCGGGAAGACATGATCTCGATCGGCGGCATAACGATCTATGCCCTGCACGATCTGACACGTTTGGAGCTCGATCCAGATGCCGCCGACGTACAGGTCGTTCTGAGCGGCCATACCCACATGCCGGAAGCCAGCTGGCGTGGCGAATGCCTATATCTTAACCCCGGCAGTGCATCCCTTCCACGCTCCGGACTTGCACCCAGCGTGGCCCTCCTGGACATCCTCGGGCCGCAGATCAACTACCGTTTTATCGACCTGCCGACGTCCTGACGGGCTTTCGGCAGGCCTTATACCTGCTATGGCGACCCCACGGCGGCAACCCGTAAGACCAGAGCTCCACCGGCCGGCGTTGATCGGCGCCTTCAGCCCTTCCGGGAAGCCAGCCGCTGCAGGACGGCCACCACGAGTATGCCGCCAATCGCCAGACCGCAGGCCAGGACCAATTCCAGGTTGACGGCATTCGGAAGAACGTTATTGACCTGCTGGACGCCGTTGTCCATGACGACGGTCTTCCAGGGCCATATCTTGCGCAGGGAGCCGATCATCAGCCCGGTCAGACAGGCCAGGGTAAGCGTGTGGTAGCGCGCAAGCAGCCAGTTGAGAAGGCGGACGAAGAGCATCAACCCGGTTACGGCACCCGCTCCAAACACGATCAAGGTCATAAAATCCAAGCGATGGACCGCTTCGAGGATGGTCTGATATTTACCCAGAAGCACCAGGATAAACGATCCCGATATGCCGGGAAGCACCATGGCGCAGATGGCGATCGCACCGCAAATGAACAGAAATGTCCTTGAATCAGGCGTCTTCAGCGGAACGATACCCACCAGCGCGTAGGCCGCAACGGCACACACAATCAAGCCGGTGAACGCGCCCGTATGCCAGGACGCGATCCGCCGCCCCACCAGCAGGGCCGAGGCTAGAATCAAACCGAAAAAAAAAGACCAGATGCCAATGGGGTAGTTATGCAAAAGCCAGCTCAACGCCTTGGCCAGGGTGAAGACGGCCATGAGCACGCCAGCGAAGAGGGACGTCAGAAAAGCAAGGGGGATAGACTGCAGGGCGCGTTTGAATTGCAGTGCCGCCAGCAAACGGAAAAACTGTAAATCGATGGCGCGAATGGATTGGAGCAATTCTTCGTAGATCCCCAGGACAAGCGCCATGGTACCCCCGGAGACACCCGGCACAACGTCGGCCGTTCCCATACAAAAACCTTTGGCAAACAGGACCCCACAGGCTTTGAACGAGCGTGTCGCGGCAAAAGCGGAAGATGGGGACGGCGGCTTGGAATTGTCGTTCATCTCGGTTTGTCTCCTGATCGTTCATGACGGCGGCATTGAAGGCCAGCTAAGACCATGCTCACTCCCGGTTGATCGCAATGAGATGCCGGCCGGCATCCATCCGCGGCAGTTTGTAGGGAAAGATGTCGAGGGACAGAACGGCTCCCCGGGCGTCGGACACCTGGCGCAAATCTTGGAGTTCGCCTTGGATGTCCGGCCCCTTCCACACCAGAAGGGTCGTGCCCCGGCGCAACAGGGGCATCACCATCCGCGTTAGTTCGGCGGCGCCGGTGAGGGCGCGGCTGACGATGAAATCGAAATGGGGAACGTCCCCCTCGCGGGCCGCAAAGGCTTCAATCCGGCCATGATGCACGTCCACCCGGTCCAATGCTAACTGGCGGACAGTGTGGCGCAGAAAATTGACTCTTTTGCGTGCACTGTCGATCAGGGTCACATGGCTTCGAGGCCGCATGACTTTGAGTGGCAGGCCGGGGAAACCGGCCCCGCTGCCGACGTCCAGAAGGCGGCTCGGATCCGGAATCCGATCGGCCGCGACGATGGCATCCAGAAAATGTCTGATCGCAATATCTTCCGGTTCGGTAATGGCCGTAAGGTTGATGCTACGGTTCCAATGCCGCATTTCGCACATGTGACGGAAAAATTGCCGGGCTTGGAATGCGTCTAAGGTCAGTCCCATCGCCGCGGCGCCCTTGAGGAGCGCTTCCTGCCATTCTTCTATTTCCAAGACCTTCTCCTGCTCCGGTCAGCCCTAACGAAAAAAAGCGGCGGCTACCGCCTCTTGGCGGACAGCTGGGCCGCTTGGGCTTGACGCGTGTACATCTCGGGAGGGTACCGATCGAAAACGCCGATCAGGTGCTGATCGGCGCTTCGTCAGGTTATGCAGACGCGCTTGACTTCGGTGATATCCGTAAGATTCCCAAAAGATTTATGAATGCCGTCCTGCTTCAGCGTAAACATGCCCTCTTTGATGGCCTGCTCAAAGAGCTGGTCGGCCGGGGCTGATTGTTTGATCAGTTTCTTTATCGCCTTGGTGCCCTCCATCAACTCGTGGATGCCCATGCGCCCTTTGTAACCGGTGCCCGAACATTTCTCGCAGCTCCCGGGCCTGTGCAGCTTCAGTGCGTCACTGTATTCCAGGCCGGAATTGGCAAAATACTCCTCGCCGTAATCTTCAACAATGCTGTCAAACTCTTCCCGGTCCGGATGATACTCCTCCTTGCAGGTGCACAGGCGGCGCACGAGACGCTGGGCCAAAACGGCCAGAAAGGCGTCCGAGAAGTTCAAGGGGTTCAAGCCCATGTCCAGGAGGCGGGTGACCGTCTCGGGGGCACTGTTGGTGTGCAGGGTCGAGAAAACCAGATGGCCCGTCAAGGAGGCCTCAACGCCGATGGACGCGGTTTCCTCGTCGCGCATCTCGCCGATCATGATGACATCCGGGTCCGCCCGCAGAAAGGCCCGCATGATGCGTGCGAAATCAAGCCCGATCTTGGGTTTGGCTTCAACCTGACGTAATCCCAGCTGGGTGATTTCAACGGGGTCTTCCGCCGTCCAGATTTTGACACCTGGTTTGTTGATGTAGCCCAGGGCGGCATGCAGGGTCGTGGTTTTACCCGAACCGGTCGGGCCGACCACCAGGACCAGTCCATAGGGCTTGGCCAGAACATTTTCCATCACGCTGAAGTTGCGCTCATTCAGCCCCATATCTTCCAGTTTCATGGCCCCGGCCGTGGCCAGGATGCGGAGAACGGCGTCCTCGAAACCACCGGCGGTGGGCAGTGTGGCCACCCGGAGTTCAAAGGGCGGAATCCCTTTGCGTTTGAACTTGATCTTGCCATCCTGCGGCAGGCGTCTTTCAGCGATATCCAGATGCGCCATGATTTTGATACGGGACAAGATCCCGCGGGCCAGTGCGTTGGGGACTTTGATGTATTCCTGGCAGACACCGTCCATCCGAAAGCGAATATTGGTGGACTTGGTCAGCGGCGATGGTTCGACATGAATATCAGAGGCATTCTTGCGAAAGGCGGCAATGAGGCACTGGTCAACGAGCTTGACGACCTTGCTGGAGCTTTCATCCGCTTCGTCACTGCTTTCGTCGACTTCCTCTTCCTCTTCGAAGGAGACATCCAGGATCTCGTCGAAATTATCGATCACCTCGCTGCCGCTGCCCATATCCGTATATTGATCCGTGGAATAAAACCGATCGATAAAGGCGAGGATATCCTCGCGGGTGGCCACACTGAAGTTGATCTTGGTGGTTTTCATCAGGGCCTTGATATTGTCGGTCTTGTTCAGGTCGCGCGGATCGTCAACCAGGACCTCGACACCGTCCTTGCCCCAGGCCATGGGGACCCAGAGTTCATGTTTGAGAAACGTTTTCTTGAGATTGCCCAGGAGTTCATAGGGCGTCGCGGTATCCTCATCATAAGATTTGAACGGACAGCCATAGAACTGGCTGAAGGATTTGGCGATATCATCTTTGGAGACACCAAAATTATCCATCAATACGGCTTCGACACTTTTGCGCTGCTGCTTGGAAAGACTCGCCGCTTGCTGGAGTTGATCGGTCGAGGCGATATTTTGCCGCAGCAGATGGTCATATTTGGAGCCGCTGGATACGCGTGAGCGCACCTGCTCCAGACGTTTTTGAATTTCGCTGTCTTCCGGGGCGTTCTTTTCCGCCTCTTCATAGAGGTCCAGCGAAAGGTCACGGTGATCACGTTTTTCCATTTCTTCGCCGAACAGAAATTCAATCCGACCGCGTTTCTCCGATTCAATCCGCTGATCGTCAACGGTTTTTTGAATCTTTTCAAGAAGCTCGTTCGGGGAGTGTAACTTAAGCAGGCAGTCGGCCATCTCCGGTACGATTTTTTCGGGCGGATGCTCAACCACAAGGAGCTTTTCGAATTCCGACAGGGCCTCTTCAAACAACCCTAAATCCTTGAAGGCCGAAGCACTGTCGAGAATCGCCGGGATATCCTCCTGTCCCGAAAGCGATTTTTTGAGCATTGAGATTTCTTCACTCGAAACGCTGCCGGCTTCGTCTTTTTCCTTTTCCTCAATTTCTTTCTTGATGCCAACTATCTTCTCTTCAACCTCCTGCAGCTTCTCGCCGTCGAGGTCGGGAAATTCCTTAAGAACCTGCTCGTAGATCGAAAGCGCTTCCTCGAAAAGTCCCATCGAGAAGCAGACTTCCGCTTCGTTCAATTTCGCATCCGGAGCAGAATTCGTTTTGGGCTGTGCTTTGGCCATCTTGGACCCCTTGCTAATACCTGTTAGTGCGCGTTAATTAAATCATGCCGGCAAGCTTGCGGTGGTCATATCACCGCACCGATTATCGCAAACGTTGCTAGCGCTTGAACAAACCTTTGAGTTTACTGCCGCTTTTTTCGGCTTTGAGCTGTGGCAGAATAATATCACAGTTGAGTTTAACCATGGCGATCGATACAACGGGCCCCATAATGACCAGCAGGCAGCCCTGGTCGGTGGCACGCAGATATATTCGACCTTTTTCGTAGACAAAGTCAGCTTCGCGCATCTTCTGCAAAATTGGTGTTAATTTATTCCAGCCACGGAAATCCTTGGGCAAAGCGGCCCAGTGAGGATCGATCGATTCAAACAGCACCGCGCCCTCGCGTGAGAAGTACACTAAACCGTACACCCCGTCCATCTTGATAATATCTTTGAATATGTCTTGCATTGTCTGTTTCCGTAAATCCCTGTACCAGGGATTGGATCACGGCCCAGGCTAAAAATCTTCACTAAGGACTTGAATGATTTTATCCCGCGGGCATTTGGGATTGACTGCAATTATCGTATGCTTGTCCCCGGCCAGAACGATTTTGTCGGATGTATCGCCGCTATCGTAATAGATGAGCTTAAGGTCGCCGAACTTGCATACGGATCCGAATTGCGCCATCGGTTGCACGAGGGCCTCGAGGGCATCGTCTTGATAGATATCTTCGAGTCCGCAGCGTTCACCGACTTTCATCCGCAGCGTGTTTTTGATACGCTCCATCAGCGTCGTAGCATCATCGGCTTGCGCCTCGCCGCCCGTCGCCGCAACCTCCTCGCTATCCTCGACATCGATTTGGGACTCGTCCTTGATACGCATGGCCTCGAGAATAATGGGCTGGAGATCGCTATTGATATTGTTTTCGATATCCGGACAATCGTTCTGAATCGCCAGGGTCACTTCCTCCCAAGAGAAAATCTGGTAGGCCGCCTGGAGGCCTTTCATCTGGTCGACCCGCGCATCCAGCAATTCGCCTTCGCGAAAAAACAGAACACCCCCTGATCCGCTGCCTTTATCGACAAGCCTGATCGTGCAGGTGCGCTCCTCCATTTCCATCAACTGCAGAAACATGCCCGATGACACGCTGTGTAGCGTACCGCCGTCGGATTCCCTGCGCAGGGTCTTCATTATCTGTCGAGCCAGATCTTCAATCAGAAAGGGCTTGCTGATATAACCAACCGCGCCGCCCTCCTGCGCCAAGCGCTTCATTTCGGGCGTGCTATAACCTGTAATGATAATGACCGGAATGTCCGGATATTCTTCCATAATTTTAGCCAGCAGACTGAAGCCATCCATACGCGGCATCTTCAAATCGGTAACCACGAGGGATATGGTGTGATTACCCAACTCCTTGACGGCGTCCAACCCGTCTTTGGCCAGCACGGCCGTGAACGTCTCACGGTACTTTTCTAGCCCCTCCTGCAGGGCCTGAAGCATTTCAAGATCGTCGTCAACAAAAAGGACTTTTCGAATCATGCTCTATCCTTA
>JASJCD010000278.1 GCA_030066135.1 Desulfobacterales bacterium
GGGAGGGTTGGAGCCAGCCTTCGTCATCGAACCACGCGAGGGCCTTCTGGCCGATAGCCTGCTCCGTCTCCATCGGCATCCTTTCGGCCAGGCCCCTGGCAACATACGACAGTCCGAAAAAATAGCCCAGGGCGAGCAGGGCAATAATCACGATGACACCCGCGAGGGCTACGCTCGATCGATTTTCCAGCCATGCCACCACGCCTTCCGAAGGGCTATCCTGGGGCAAGGTGTTCAGGAAGTCCTGGTCGGTGCAAAGGAATTGCCGGCCGTCCGGAAACGAAATGAAGCGCTCTGCCGAGCTAACCCGGGGGGATACGCTTAGCGCCGATTGGGCATAGGCCAATGTCAGGCTTGCGGTTGTCAGCCGTGCGCCGGGCCCCTCGAAGGCCAACTGGGCCGGAATGGCCACCGGGCGCAGTCCATCGAAATAGCTACCCTCAATCTTTTTCATATTGAAAGATCCCAGTCAAATAGTTCCATGGCTTCCGCCCCGGCGGCGGTCACCGTTTCCTGTTCGCTGCCCAGAAATTCAGTCATGGTGCCATGCAGCCGCACTTCCATTTGATCGGCGCGATATTTTAACGTGCGCACGACCGCCCAGGGAGTCAGTAATCCCAGGGAGGCCACGATGGCCAGCACATTGGTCAGATAGATTCCGGCCAGCTTGCGAAACTGCATGCTGGCGTTGAAGGTCAGCGGCCCCAGGCGTGTTTTCTGCCAGACGAGGTTGGTGCTTCGCGCCCGGATGTAGGCATAGGCGAAAACGTAGCCGACGTAGCTTGCCAGGGGCATGATCGTACTGAACAAGGTCAGATTCTGCGAAGTGCTGATCAGAGCGCCGAGGATAATGCCGGCCGGTACGGTGATCACCAGCAGGATGAGGCCCGCCACCAGATAGATGGTGAAAAACTGGCTTCCCTCAGCGGAGAAAACACCCTTCTTGCGGCCGTAGCTGGTGTGCTCGACGATGAATTTTCGAATCCGGCAAATCAGCCAGGGAAAGGAAATACTGAAGATCAGGGAGGTGATCACCACGATAAAGGGGTGGCCAAAGCCCTTGAACATCACGCTCAGGGCAAAGGCCGGCACAATGCCCCAGGCATAGAGGCATTTCATGGCGTCCATATAGCCCGCATCCAAACGGAAGGTCATGTTGCGGTAGGCCGAGTAGCGTGCATTGAAGGCCGCCGAGCGCACCAGCACCCACGGCGCGGCAACGAGTCCGATTCCCAGCACAAAGGGCAGCATGGCCGGGATGAAGTGGCTGGCGATATAATAGGCGCCGAACCCGGCCGCGGCGACCAGACGGCCTTTCAGAATGGGTACCGGCTGACCAAGGTATTGGAAGGGTGTGCCGGCGATGGCCAGATGCGAGTAGAAATAACGTTTCTTGCGCACCTTGGCCCAGGCGGAGAATAGTCCCAGCGTCAGCAGCGACAGGCAGAGATTAACGATCCAGATCCTGAAGTATTCGCCGGCCCGGCCACTGAAGACCACGGGCAGATCCTCAAAGGCCTCGTGCGGGCCGGCTTTCCGTCCACGTCTGATTTCATGGGTTTCAAGGTCGTAGCCCTTGGTGGACACCTCGCCCTGCACCTTGCGGTGCTCCAGTTCGTTTTTGAGCTCGATGGCCTTGTTGGGGTCGGTGGTCTTGTCGATTTCGATGTAGGCTTCATAGATGTCGTCGATCGTCTGGTCGCGGTATTTCTGGAATAATCCCATGGCTCTCCGAAAATCAGGCGGTATTGCATTGGGTGGCATCGGGTTCTGTTGCCTGGAAGCCGGCTCGCGGACGACGGCCTTCGCCGTCCTGGCGGACCTGGGGCTGGATGCCACCCGGAAGCGTGTATTTGGTACGGCCGCACATGGTGTGCGCCCAGATCGTAGGATTTTAATACCGGCTTGATGCGAGGCGGGAGATATAAAACAGGCTACCACGAGGTCGGGCCGTTGTAAAGCAGGCATCAACAGCGGAAAAGGTCTTCAGCGGTTTGCGATTTGTTGACCATTTCCAGACGGACGCAACGAGGGACCGGAAGAAAATCTTGGATATTTGGACGTTGGGAGGCCTGCCTTGGCGGTTCCATCCGGTTGCCGGATACTTGACGCCCGTTCGATCGGCCTGATTTCGTCCGGTATGGGGGATAGGCTATAAGCCATTTAAATTTATTGTCATACGATCGATGCGCGTGGATTTATCTACCATTCTCCCCCCTTTTTTCGGCGCTTGTTTATGGCTGTAAGGTAATTAACAATTTTACTCGCCTTTCCGTTTGGCCGCCGATCGTGGCTGCTTGAGTCGATACGGATAGGGGATTTATGCAGTGATAATCACAACAGGAGTACGAACAATGAAAATGATGCGCATTGCTATTATTAGTTTAATAATGATTGCACTGCCGATGGCAGCACTGGCTGGCAGCTATGGCAGCTCCACCGGCAAATCCGGTTACATGAAATCCAAAGACATCGTCGATACAGCGGCTTCGGCCGGATCCTTCAACACCCTGGTCCAGGCGCTCCAGGCGGCCGATCTGGTGGATACGCTCAGAGGGCCCGGGCCCTTCACGGTTTTTGCCCCCACCGACGAGGCTTTTGCCAAGCTACCGGAGGGAACCCTAGCGGATTTGCTTAGGCCCGAAAACAAAGACAAACTACAATCCATTCTGACCTATCACGTCGTTCCCGGCAAGGTAATGGCCAAGGATGCCGCCATGCTCAATTCGGCCAAGACGGTCAATGGCCAGAGTTTCCGCATCACCAAATCCGGCAGTGGATTGATGGTGGACGGGGCCCATGTCACCCAGGCCGACATCATGACGCGTAACGGGGTCATCCATGTGATTGATCAGGTGATCCTGCCCAACTAGGCTGATTCATCTCAACCGGGTAAACCGGTAAATTAATGGTAAGGTTTAATTCAGCGGGCGAGTCCATCCAAAATGGACTCGCCTTTTTTATGGCGCTTGCGGTCCGTGAACGGATTTAATGAATTGCCTCAGGTGGGGTCGAAAAAGGCGTATCATTTCATCCCAATGGGTATCTCGGCTGAAGGTGTTGGCCTGATAAAGCGCCTGATGGGCCAGGAAGATGTTTTCGGGCACGAGGGGGTGGGAAAGGTAGATCGAAATACCGGAGGCTGAACATCCGGCCGAGCGGCGGGCATAGATCAGGACGCGCCCTTCGAGCAGGTCCAAAACCCGGTCGCAGGCCGCGGTCAGTTCGGTCTGGTGCAGGCCGTTGCGCAGGGGTCTCAGAAACCCCTGCAGATCATAGTATTCAAGGTTTAAAAAGCTGGCGAAGGGTTGCGCGGCCGACAGGGCCGCGTGCATGGCCTGAACGACCTGCGGGTCGGTTCGATGACGGATGAGATCGCGGGCGAGCCGATCCAGGGCCTTGCCCAGCTGCGGCATGGCGGCCGTGTCCAGCAAGGCCATGTCCCCGGCGTACCGGCAGGTACGCCCCTCGCCGATTCCGGCCTCCAGAATGATGTCACGCGCGTAGCTGTCCACGTGACTGTCCACCAGGCCCCGACTGAGTGCGTTGATATCGGCGTCAGGTTTGTTCTTAAGGCCCGCGATGAAAGCTTCGAAGCGCAGGCCGCGAATCTGGAACCGGCCCGGGGGCTGGTTGACCAGCCGAATCTCGTCCTGGCTGCTGATCAGCAGGCGGGTCACATCACACAAGGTATAGCCGACTTCCACCATGTTGGCCAGGCAGGAAAAAAGAACCATCAATTCGAAGCGGTGGCCGTCCAGCCCTTTTTTCAGGGCCTGATGAAACTGCTCCAGGGTCATTTGGCGCCCGCTGGTGTCGTCCCGGGAGATGGACACCGTTTTGGCCGGTGGGGGGGTCTCGTAACAGCGGGTGTCGATGACGCCCTGTCCATGGGCAAACGTGTAGAAGACATAACGTTGGGCTGGAAACCGTTGCCGTGCGGTGCGTACGAAGCGTTCCAGGGTCTGGGGTGAACCCAGGTCGGCCTCCCCCCAATCCTCCAGCACGGGGGAGGTGATCCTGCCGATCTGGGGGTCGGCCTGCAGGTGGAGCAGCCGCGTCCGGGACCAGTCGCTGTGATAGGGGGCCAGCCAACGTGGGTGGCTATCCACCAGCGCGACCACATTGATCGTTTCGGATGACCCCACCGTTTCCATCATGTCCAGGGCGTGAAGTACTTCCTGTCCCAGCTCGTTGTCGCCGTTCATATAGCAGAGGATGGTCACGCTGGAGTGTGACGCTGGGGATGAGGTGTCGGTGAGGCCTGCCGCCGCAAGGGCGGACAGGAACAATCCGGAGACAATCATCAGCGCGAGCAAGCGGCGTTTCAGGAACATAGAATGGTCTGTGCATCGATACAGCCGGGCTGCCTTGAGAGCGGACCGGCGGTAAGGAGCTTTTCCCCCGATGCCTCGATATGCGGGACCTTCACCCCGCAGCCCACATACGAGGTTGAGACTTTGGATTTGGGTCGCAAACCCGTAAACAATGAATTAAAAATGGGGGGTAATCGCTTTTTGGCAAGGGGGTCGTAAATTGTCTAGCCCTCAAGTGATGCAGGCCATTGAGGCGGGTCATTTGGGGCAGCGGTTCGATACCCACAAGTCTTTGAGGCGTTTCGTGGGCAGCTGGCCGGCATTGAATTTGCGGACCTGCTTGAGGAAACGGCAGATCTGCTGACGGGCGGCTTCCACCTGCTTTTCGCGTTCGGTCTCGTTGCCTGTTTCGGCGCGGAAGGCTTCGATCAGTTTTCTGTGGCGGATCTCGATCTCGTTCTGCAGCGCTTCGAGCAGTTCCTGGTCGATGACTTCCGCCACGCGCTTGGCACCCACCTTCAGGGGTTCACCCGCGCGGGCTTCGGCCTTTTTCAGGCTGGCGCGGCTTATCTTGCGGTTCTTTTCGCGTGCGGTGTAAAAGGCCTGCACGATGGTTCCCAGAGCCGTAACGCCGGCAACCACCAGCCCGGCAATCTCGATCATAGCATGCTCCCCGATATGAGGCGGCCGTATCAAGCGGGGGTGATCTGCTTACAGGCCGCTGTTCTAGCGACTTGATTACTGTGCGTCTATCGTCGCAAACCCTTCCTGAAAGTCAATTATAATCCATCCGCCGGGGCGGCGGCGCGGGTCCTGGGCCGCATCAAAACGCCTGCCACACCCCCTCGACGGGCTGACCACGCATCAAGCGCAAGGCCATTTGCAGCCGGTATTGCATACGCCCGAAAATGCCGACGATCGCCAGGCCCAGCCAGACCAGAGCAAGGACCAGTATCGTTTTCGCCAGCAGCCACAGCCTGGAAAAGACGGCCAGAATGTCTTCGACCGCCGCTTTGATTTGCTCCGCCGCCGCCATTGCCTGTTGCTGCAATTCGCGGACCGCCCTGAGATCGGGTTCGAGATCCACATCCAGGTGGATATCCGGGAGCTTCAAGCCAGGCACTTTGATGTCCGGTAAATTGATAAGCCGGATATTTTTTGTCATCGGCACGGCATTCAGGACGCGAATAACGGCGTTCATAATTTTTTCGACGGTTTTCGAAATGGTCCGGACCACGCCGGCGATCCCGAGAAGCGATTTGCGGATCGGCTCCACCGAGCGTTTGATATCTTCCGTCATCTCCGCGGTCTGGTTTTTAATTCGGTTGATTTCATCGTAAAGCCGCTGTCCCTCGGCCTTGATGGAGCCGATGGCGGTATCGATCGCGGCCATCTTGGCCGCCACATCCTGCTTGACCGAATTCACAGCGCGGTCGACCGAATAAGCCACGATGGTCATCCCGAGGACCACTAAACCGACAACGACGAGCGGCAGGACGGCCCGCAGGAGAAGGGCCATGCCCCATATTCGCCGCATGGGCTGGAAGCCGGCTTGTGCGCTAATAGTTTTTTCGCTCATGGCGGTCACTTCCTTTTTCGTTGGTGTTCGCGTTTCAAATCATCGTTCGGGGGATGCTGCGGTTGGGATGGCCTGAAGGCCAATCGCAACGTGTTTATCGCGCCGGTGGCGGTCAAGGGCTGAAAGGGGGCCTTGGTTATGGGCGCTGCCATCACGGTTGGATTTCATCGATGTCGGCCCAACGCCATTATTCGGGCCGATGGGTTGCACGATAACCCGGTGTATCTTGCGTCAGGGACGGACCCTGTCCATCGCGCGGCG
>JASJCD010000279.1 GCA_030066135.1 Desulfobacterales bacterium
ACCCCGCCCAGTCGCCACCCGCCTGTTCGCGGGCCCAGGCCGCCGCCGCCAGCCATGTGCGCTCGAGGACCCGCTGGCCGTCCGGGCGTTGACGCCCCTCGCTGCGGTACGGAAAATTAAACCGCAGAACCCCATGCCCCCGGGCCGCCAGTCCGTGCGCCAGATAGGTCAGCAGGGCTTCATGCATATCATTGCCGGCCCCGTGGGCCATCAAGATGAAGAACCGATTGTCCTCGACGCCGGCTGCCGGTGTATCGACAAGCCCATCGACGGTGCGCCCGGCTTCGATTTCGATTTTTACCGCTCGTGCTTGTGCCATGCTGTGGTTTTCCCGATTCGCTTTCAGGGCGGGAAGCAGGTGCGTAGACGTTTCAGGCGGCGTCCCGGTTATTCCGGATCCATGCCAGTCCGCGCCCGCCCGTAGGTTTTGAACTTTTCGATGACGACATCCATTTCCCCATCGGAGAGCAGCACCGGTGAGCCCGCACACTTGGCCTGGTAATAGATCCGGGCCACAAATTCGACCTCCTCGGCCGTATTGAGGGCCGCATGCATGTCACCGCCCACGGCCACCAAACCGTGATTGGCAAGCAGGACAGCGTTGAACTGACTGCCCAGGGTGGTGGCCACGCTGGCGGCCAGTTCGTCCGTGCCGAAGGTAGCATAGGACGCCAGCGGCACTTTGCGGCCGGCGAAACCAACCAGGTAATGGACTGCGGGCAATTCCCAGCCCAGGCAGGCCAGGGTGGTGGCATAAACCGAATGGGTGTGAACCACGGCCCCCACCTCCGGCCGCCGGTGGTAGATGGCCAGATGAAACCCCAGCTCGCTTGAAGGCTTGTAGGCGCCCTCCACCGTGCGGCCATCGAGATCCACCAGGGTCACGTCTTCGGGTTGCATGACGCCGTAATCAAGCCCGGATGGACTGATGGCGATCAATCTCTGTCGCCGGCAGATCCGGCTCAAATTACCGCCGGTCCCCGCTGTGAGACCGGCACGTACCATGGCGTTTCCGCCCTCAACCACGGCCCGACGCTCCTCTTCAAGCAGCATGGATGTTTTTCTCCTAAATGGGCTTCGAGAATAGGCAGATTTTGGTTCAGGCCCCCACCGCGCGGCGGTGGGATTGCACATCTAATTATTAACCACCAGGGTGTTCAACAAACCCCAGCGCATTTTAAACCGCAGATTGCGCGCGTTCGGATCGAGGATCTCAAAGGAGCGAAAACGCCGGCCCGGGCCGAAAGAAGCCTTCTATAATGAGGCACGCTTCAGGCAAATCCGCCATTGACCGGTATGACCTGGCCGGAAACCCACCGCCCCTGGGGTCCGGCCAGAAATACCACCACGCGCGCGGTATCAAGCGGCGTGCCCAACCGGCCCAAGGCTGCCATGCCGGCCAGGCTTTCAATCTGCGCTTCGGTTTTGCCATGACGGAACAGATCGGTATCCGTAGGTCCCGGGGCCACTGCATTGACCGTGATCGAACGCGGCCCCAGTTCTTTGGCCAGCACCCGCGTCAACTGCTCCAGGGCGCCTTTGGTGGCGGCGTAGACCCCGTAATTCGGCAACATGACGCGGGTAACCGTCGAAGTGATGTTAATGATGGCACCGCCATCGGCCATCTGGCGGGCGGCCAGCCGACATGCCAGAAAGGGGCCGCGCACGTTGACAGCCATGAGGCGGTCGAAATCTTCGATGGGGTAGTCCCGGATGGGGCCGTAGCGTGCCAAGCCGGCATTGTTCACCAATATGTCCAACCGCCCGAATGTTGCCTGCACCGCTCTGAAAAGGGCTTCGACCTGGGCGGATTCAGCCAAGTCGGCTTGGAAGGCTTGGGCCCGACCGCCATCGGCGGCAATGCCATCGACCACCTTGTCAGCCGCCGCCTGATCGGCCACATAGTTTAGCGCCACGGCCGCACCGGACAGGGCCAGTTCCTCCGCCACGGCACGCCCGATGCCGCGGGAGGCGCCCGTTACCAGCGCCACTTTCCCATCCAAATCGAACGCTTGCATCTGCCCGGCCTCCTTGCCTGTTCTTGAAATTGACATGCCAATATAATAATGAAAGATCAACCGTAAAACCCACCGGCCGACGATCGGCCGTTTACGTTCAACCACCGGGCGCCCTGTCCTTCCGCCCCCCGATGAACAAGGAGAATGCCATGGCATCAACCTATTCCCTCGATTCCAAGGCCTATCAGGAGGCCCTGAGAATCGGCCGCCCGCCCAATATCACCAAGCTTTTCCCCGAGTCGCAAGCCCTCATCGTCAGCGGCAAATACATCGACCAGGCCATGCTGGCCAAGGGCAACGCCATTGCCATGGCAGCCAACGGCCGCAGCCACTTCGTGATTCGCGGTGCGCTGCTGGCCGCCCAGCAGGCCAACGCCTGTCTGATCATCGAGATCGCACGCTCCGAGGGCGGCGCTAACGCCTACTGCGCCGTCAACTACTGGAATATTGCCCGCCAGGTCAACGCCGCCTGCAATGAACTGGGCATCACCATCCCGGTGGCCATCCACGCCGACCATTACGGGATCAAAAAAGAGGCGGATATCGAACCGGCCCGGATGGAAATCCCCACGATTTTCGAGGCCGGCATGACCTCGATCGCCATCGATGCCTCCCATATGCCCGACGACCTCAACCTGCTGACCAACCTGGCCCTCAATCCGTGCGTGCCCGCCTGGGCCGGGCTCGAAACCGAGGTTGGCGAGATAAAGGGGGAACAAGGCCTTTCCTCGGCCGACGAAGCCCTCTTTCTGATCCGCGGCCTGAACGCCCACGGGATTTTCCCCAACTGGATTGCCCTTAACAACGGCTCCACCCACGGCATCGAAGCCAGCGGTCAGGGCATTCAGGTGGAACTGACACGCGAAATCCACGAAGCGCTGACCCCCTACAAGGTATCCGGCGCCCAGCATGGCACCTCGGGCAACAATTCGGACCGGCTGCGCGATATTGCCAACCGCACCCGCACCACCAAGGCCAATGTGGCCACCGCTCTGCAGATGATCAGCTGGGGGCTTGAAGTCAATGACTACGGCAATGCCATCCTGGATGACAACGGGGATTTCATCAAGGTCGAAAACGAGGGCCTCATGGAAGAGGTCTGGGCGCGTATGGTGGCCCATGCGGCCGAACAGGGCTGGAAAGGCGGCAACTACAAAAAACTGAACCTGCCGTTTGAAAATGTGCTCCTGGGCCAGCCCCGGGAAATTCGGGACCGGATGGTGGACCGGGTCCGGGCGTTTGCCTATGACATGCTAGTCAACGTATTCAATGCCCAGGATACCGCCGCACTGTGCGTGGAGGCCATTCACACGGCCGGATCATACGACCCCGGTCCGAAGGCCAAGCGGATCGAAGCGCCGGAAGACTGGGGCGAAGCGCAGATCAAGGCCAAGGCGGCCGATATTGTGGGCGACAAGGGGCCTGAAGGCGATTTTGACGACTGAAGCATCCAGCCGGCCCAAGGAGGACGGGCGGCCGCTCAAACGGTTCTGCCCCGAATGCGGAGAGCGCCTCTACGACCGTTTCTGGGAAGGCGCTGTGCGGCGTTTCTGCCGGCAATGTCATCAGCCGGTCTATGAAAACCCGGTACCGGCGGTCTGCGTGGTGGCCCCGGATCCCTCGGGGCGCATTCTGCTGGTGCGTCGTGGGGTGGCGCCGAAAGTCGGCGACTGGTGCCTTCCGGGGGGGTTCATGGAACTGGGTGAAACACCCGAAGCGGCCGCCCTTCGCGAGCTGCGGGAAGAAACCGGGCTGGGCGGAAGGATCGATCGCCTTCTGGGGTTGCGCTCGACCCCCAGCAGGCTTTATCATACCATCTTATTGGCCGCCTATGTGGTTCACCCGGAAGGCGGGCCGCTCACGGCCGGCGACGATGCCACCCAAGCGCGCTAGTTTCCGCCGGGTGAACTGCCGGACATCGCCTTTGACAGCCACCAGGCATTCATCCTCTATTATCTGGACGGCCATCGTCAGACACCGGCCTGAAACGGCCCTTGGTCACACATGGAACAGCAACGCGGTAGCTTATGTTTATTCCCAATTATCAAATTCACAATATCCTGAAAGATTTCACCCAGCATCTCAAAAAACTTCGGACGGGCAGCTCGGGCGAAGCCGACCGAACGGCGACGGCCCCCACCATGGGGCCCAACCAATTGCGTCTGGCCTCGGTGGTTACCAAGGTGGCGGACGATATCATGCTCCGGATCGCCGACCTGGGCCGGGAGGCCGAAAACACACTGCCCGCAGGTCCTGAGCGGCCGCCACGCGCCAAGGATGACGGTATCCGAACCAATCCCGCGGCTTTTGATTACCACCTGATGGATGGGGAAAAGGGTAAGCTAAAAAGGCGTCTCGTGGTTGAAGACAGCCGTCATCTGGTCGAGCGCTTCCAGCATATGACCACGACCGGGGCGGACAACCGTGACGATCCGGCCTGAAGCTTGCTGGCCGAGGGGCCGGCGCCGATGGCAGCCATACAGATAAAGGCCGGCAACCTTCCCGCCCGCCGGCCGCACCCCTTGCGCTAAATCGACGCCGGAGGTCAGACCTCTTCATCGGAGAGCAGCGCTTTGGCCTGCTCCCAGGCGGCTTCGAGTTCATCACGCTCAACGGATTCGATATCGCGCCCCTGACGCGCGAAATGGGCTTCCATATGGCGAAACCGCCGCTCGAATTTATCGACGGCCGCCGCCAAAGCGCTTTCGGGATGAAAGCGGGCAAAGCGTGCCACATTGGTCAGGGTAAAAAGAATGTCGCCGAATTCCAGGGCCGCCGCCTGCTGCTGCTTTTCTCCCCCGTCAGTTGGCCGAGCCTGCTTGAATTCCTGCCACTCCTCTTCGACCTTGGCCAAAACACCCGCCATGGTGGACCAGTCGAAACCGGCCCGTGCGGCCCTTTCGGAGATACGATAGGCCCGCATGAGGGCCGGCAGGTTCCTGGGTACCGAGTCCAGCAGGGAGCCGGCCCCGGCCCCCTTTTCCTGTTTCTTGATCGCATGCCAATTGGCGCGAATCTGATCAGTCGACATGTCCTGGCGGTTCCCGAACACGTGCGGATGCCGCCGTACCATCTTATCGATGTTACCGGCAATGATCGTTGCCAGGTCGAAGCTGCCTTTCTCCTGATACATTTCGACCAGAAAGAGCACCTGGAAAATGACATCGCCAAGTTCTTCGCAAACCGCTTCGGGATTACCGGAGGTAATGGCTTCGGCCAGTTCGTGGACTTCCTCGATAAGATAGTTGGCCAGGGACGCGGGTGTCTGTTGGCGGTCCCAGGGGCAGCCTTCGGGGGCGCGCAGGCGGCGGATCAGCGCCAGGATATCCTCAAGGCGGCCTTGGGGTTTAATCACCGCTGGTTCTGCCATGTCCCCTCGATCTCCTTCATCTTGATGCCGAATTGTCGGCGCATATCCCGGGGAACAATTTTGGCCAGACGCGTGGCGATCAAGCTGACGTGGGGCGCCAGTAGCGATTGTTTGATCAGGTCCGCGCCGCGGGGGAGAAAAGCCGTGAGCGCCATCAGCAAAACGGCGGCAATCAGGATTCCCTTTATGCCGCCGAAGGCCACGCCGCAGAGCCGGTCGAGCCAGCCCAGCGAGGCGATATTGAGGACATATTTGATCAGTATCCCCAAAACACCGACCGCGATGAAAACGACGCCGAAAATAATCAGAAAACTGACGATGTTGCGGTAGGCGGCCTCGGCGATCCAGCGCTCCAGGAGGGCGGCCCCGTGGGGGTAATAGAAGACGGCCGCATAGATACCGGTAAAAACACCGACGATAGAGGATATCTCTTCCACCAATCCGCGAAAAACCCCGCGGATCAAGCAATAGGCAAGGATAATACCGATGATGATATCCAAAGCATTCATACGCAAGTCCATGCCAAATCTTATTGACGACCATGCATAAAAGGATTTTTTATACCCAACCGCAAATACCGGCGCAACAAAAAAGGCGTTCGGAGCGGACCGGCGGACTTGGCGACAAAGGACTAATAATATAAAATTTATTATAATTTCAATGTATTAAATTCAATTATCATCTGGTGTTTGCATTCGAAAAAATGGTTGTGATATGAATTAGGCGCAATGGGGAACAGCCCCACGG
>JASJCD010000280.1 GCA_030066135.1 Desulfobacterales bacterium
ATGGCCAGCAGGAGGTCGGCGTTGCCGCTCCAGATGAAGACCCGATCGATATAGCGACAGTCGAAGCACAGCGGATCGAGCGCCATCCAGTTGGGGTTGGGGGTCAGCAGAAAAACGGGGATGTCGCTGTGGTTTTCCTTGATGCGCCGCCCGAGCCGGTGGGCCGGCATGTCGCCCAGCCGGGGCATGGTGATGACCATGTCGAAGGCCTTGTGGTCCAGTTCGCGAAGGGCCTCGCGGGCCGATGAAACCCAGGTCAGGTGGGGCGGGCGCGACAGATTCAAACCGCGGTATTCCTGGATGATGCGCTGCGCCAGGCGTCCCTCCTCCTCCATGATATACGCTTCGTAAGGGCTGGAGACCAGAAGGATCTGGCTGACCTTGCGGGCCATGAGTTCATGGAAGACCTTGAAGGACAGGTCGAAGACTTCCGAACGATTGGCGGCTTGATTCGACATCGGTTTCAGCTTCCCCTACGTGGGTGGGACCTTGGCGCGTGGGTCGTGAACGAAACCAATTCGGCGTCTGTGGATCGGGCTACGGGCAGTCTATAACCGATAACCACCAAAGTAACAAGTTCGCCGTGCATGTAAACGGCCGCTAGAATTGACGCCCGGCAAGGAAGTTGCTAAGGCATGAGGCCTCGACGTGCACCGAACCCGGCGCACGTGCGTGGCGCCAGGGCTGGCCCGGAGGATCGCCGTGGCGCAATCCCGGCGGCCGCCGGATCTTGAGTTGAGGATTGCCCCTCGAACCCGTGCGATGAAAGGATGGCGGGATGAAAATCGCGTTGGCCCAGATCAACCCCACCGTTGGCGATTTCAGCGGCAACGCGGCCCTGATGATCCACTTTGCCGCGCAAGCCCGTGATGCGGGGTGCGACCTGGTGGTGTTTCCGGAGTTGGCCACCTGCGGCTATCCTCCCGGCGATCTGCTTGAGCGGCCGGCCTTTATCGATGCCAATCTGGATTGTCTGCATTATCTGGTTGAAACCATACAGGGCATCGGGGTCGTTGTGGGCTACGCGGAACGCAACCCGGACAATGCCGGCAAGGGCCTTTTCAACGCCCTGGCCCTCTTCGAAAACGGAGAGGTATTGTTCCAGGTCTTCAAACGCCTTCTGCCGACCTACGACGTCTTCGATGAGCATCGCCATTTCGAACCGGGACGGGCATGTGAGATCTTTACCTACAAGGGGCTGCGGATAGGCCTGACGATTTGTGAGGATGCCTGGAACGACCCCGACACGTTTGCACAGCGGATCTATGCCGAAGATCCGGTCGAGCGCCTGGCATCCCAGGACGCCGATCTGCTGGTGAACATCTCCGCTTCGCCCTTCCACATCGGCAAACGTGACTTCCGGCATCGAATGCTGGCGGCCCTGGCGCGCAAATACGCCTTTCCGGTGGTGCATGTCAATCAGGTGGGCGGCAACGACAGTCTCGTATTCGACGGTACCAGCGCCGGATTCGACACGTCGGGCACGCTCGTAGCGCGCTGTCGGGATTTTGAGGAAGATCTGGTGGTGATGGACGTCGCCAAGACCCCCGCGATGGCGTCCAAGGGGCAAATCCATCCTGTGGCGACCTCGGATCCGGATTCCGTGCTGGCGGCCCTGGTTTTGGGCACGCGCGACTACGTCCACAAATGCGGCTTCAAGCAGGCCGTGATCGGTCTGAGCGGGGGAATCGATTCAGCCCTTACGGCAGCCGTCGCGGCCCGGGCCCTGGGAGCGGAGAACGTCACTACCGTTTTCATGCCCTCGGGTTACACCTCCGGCGACAATTATGAGGACACCGCGCAACTGGCCCGGAACCTGGGGGTGGCCTACCGCACGATACCGATCGACGCCATTTTTACGGCGTTCGTCACGCACCTGTCGCCGAATTTCGATCCGGCCGCCCCGGGCGTCACCGAACAGAATATCCAGGCCCGCATACGAGGAACGCTGCTGATGGGGCTGTCCAACCAATCCGGTGCCCTGGTGCTGTCCACCGGCAACAAATCGGAGCTGGCGGTGGGCTACTGCACCCTGTACGGGGATATGAACGGCGGTCTGGCCGTGATATCGGATGTCCCCAAAACCCTGGTCTACGAAGTCTGCGCCTTCCTCAATACCGACCGGGAGATCATTCCCGGCCGGATTCTGGAGAAAGCCCCTTCGGCTGAGCTGAAGCCCGACCAGACGGATCAGGACGATCTGCCGGACTATGCCCTGCTGGACGCCGTGCTGAAGGGTATGGTGGAGGAATTCAAGGGCGCCGACACCCTCATTCAGGAGGGGCATGATCCCGCGGCGGTGCGCGACATCTTCCGACGGGTGGAGGTGAACGAGTACAAGCGTCATCAGGCCGCGCCGGGCATCAAGGTGACCTCCAAGGCTTTTGGTTCGGGGCGGCGGTATCCGATTGCGAAGACGTTCCGCCCCCTCCGGTGACCTTCGGGAGGGGGCATCTTTCGCCCCTGTCCGGCGTTCTCGCTCTGTCCGGTCCTCGACGTAGCCGGGCTACGCCTGCGGGCGTCAAATCGCTGCGGCCTTGGCCAGCGCCGAAATCTACCCCCTCCCGAAGGTCACTTTGTTTGGGAGGGGGCATCTTTCGACCCTGTCCGGCGTTCTCGCTCCCTGTCGGTCCTCGACGTGGCCGGGCCACGCCTGCGGGCGCCAGGTCGCTGCGGCCTTGGCCAGCGCCGAAATCTACCCCCTCCCGAAGGTCACTTTATTTGGGCAGGGGCATTTTTAAACCCTGATCAGCGTTCTCGCTCTGTCCGGTCCTCGACGTAGCCGCCAGACAACTGAGAAGCGGCGCCTGAAGCCGCCATGCGGCGTTGGCCGCTGCTCGGCACTTCTCATCTGTTGTATATTGATTGCGGTGAGTCGCGGCTTTCGTGGGCGTGCTCACAACCGGTCGGTTGCTCCGCTTCCCGCTTCAAGCCGCGCCTTGCCTGGCGGCCTAATGCGTCTTCTCAGTCGCCTGGATTCTCGCCTGCGGGCGCCAGGTCGTTGCGGCTTTGGCCAGCGCCGAAGTCATTCCCCTCCCGAAGGTCACTTTTGTTGGGGCAGGGGCATCTTTTACCCCCGACGACACTCACGGGCCTGATCAGGCCAAGCCGCCCTTGATCATATTGGGGAAGTTACCCGGGGCGTGCATCCGGCGGGCGGTAGCGGCTGCCCTGACGGGTGCGGCGGGCCTCGAAACGGGCGTGGATCATTTCGATGGTCGGTTTTTTCTCCAGGGCCCAGGCCGGGGCGACGAGCTCCCGGGGGTGGGGATCACCCGTGATCCGCTGGATGACCATATCGGGCGGCAGGCGCTCGATGACGTCACAGACCAGATCGGCATATTCCGCCTGTTCCAGGCAGCGGTATGCGCCCTTGTGGTAGGACTCCGCCAGCGGTGTGCCGCGGATAACGTACAGCAGGTGCAGTTTGATGCCCTCCAGCCCCAGGTCGGCAACCAGACGGGCGGTATCCAGCATGTCCCCCCGGGATTCGCCCGGGAGTCCCAGGATAACGTGCGCGCAGATGGCAATGCCCCGGTTACGGGTGCGTTCGACCGCTTCGATGAAGCAGCGCACATCATGACCTCGGCGGATGGCTGTCAGCGTCCGGTCGTGCGCCGACTGCAGACCATATTCGATCCACACAAGCCTCTTCCGGGCATAATCTGAAAGCAGCGCCAGGACATCTTCATCGATACAGTCCGGCCGCGTCCCGATGGACAGCCCCACGATATCCGGCACGGCCAGCGCCTCATCGTAAGCCTTGCGCAGGATTGGCAGCGGCGCATAGGTGTTGGAGAAAGATTGGAAGTAAGCGATAAATTTACGGGCTTTAAACCGACGGGTCACCGGTGCCTTGCTGCGCTCAAGCTGTTCCCGGATTGACAAACCCCGGGCATGAAGCCCGGTTCCGGAACCCTGGGGATTGCAGTAGATGCAGCCCCCGGAGGCGATGCGGCCGTCGCGGTTGGGGCAGTCGAAACCGGCATCCACGGTAAGCTTGTGGACCCGTTCGCCGAACATGGCCCGGAAATAGGTGTTGAGGTCGTAATAGTAGGCGCCCATGGGCAACAATCCTCTGCTTGACCTGGCCTGAACGGCGATTATATATAGCCAAATTCCATGGAATGAAAGTTAAACCATTGGTTGACCGTGCATCGCGCCGCCTTTTCGGCGGCGGACGCCGGCACCGAAGGCGGTCCCATCGCAGCCATGAGCGTATACGCCCGAAAATTTGATATTATCGTCGTGGGCGCCGGCCATGCCGGCTGCGAGGCGGCCATGGCGGCCGCCCGCATGGGCTGCAAGGTGCTTCTGGCGGTCATCGACCTGGACAAGGTCGCGGCCATGCCCTGCAGCCCCTCCATCGGGGGCATGGCCAAGGGGCAGCTCGTCAAGGAGATCGATGCCCTGGGGGGCATGATGGCCCGCGTGACCGATCAGACCGCCATCCAGTACCGTACCCTCAACACCAAAAAAGGTCCCGCCGTTCATTCCACGCGCACCCAGAACGACAAGGCCCGCTATCACAGCGTGATGAAGCACCTGCTAGAGAAAACCCCCAACATCGAGCTCAAGCAGGCCATGATCGATCGTCTGGTGGTGGAAAATCAAAAGGTGGTCGGGGTCGTCGACCAGACCGGGTTTGGCTACCAGGCCGATGCCGTCGTCATCGCCGCCGGTACATTCATGCGCGGCCTGGTGCACATCGGTCACCGGAGCTTCAAGGCCGGACGCGCCGGTGAATTTGCCAGCTACGCCCTACCGGATCACCTGCGCGCATTGGGTTTCAAGATGGGGCGCATGAAAACGGGCACGCCCCCGCGGCTGCGGCGCGCCTCCATCGATTTCGCCCGGTTTGCCGCCCAGGAAGAGCAGGCCGCCGGGCGGCCCTTCTCGCACCGGACGCAGCATCTGGCCCTGCCGCAGCTCCCGAGCTACATCGGCCACACCTCGCCCCGGGCCCACGAGATCATGCGCCGGAACCTGGCGCACTCGGCCCTCTACGGCGGAAAAATACAGGGCACCCCGGCACGCTACTGCCCGTCTTTCGAAGACAAGATCGTGCGCTTCCCGGACCGCGAGCGCCACCAGATCATCCTGGAGCCCGAGGGCACGGAGACCGAAGAAATATACGCCAGCGGCCTGGGCAACAGCTTGCCTATGGAGATCCAGCTTCAGTTCGTGCGGGCCGTGGACGGTCTCGAAGAGGCCGAGATCATGCGGCCAGCCTATGCCATCGAATACGATTATGTCGACCCGGTGCAGCTCAAGCCGACCCTGGAGACCAAGTCCATTGACGGTCTTTACATGGCCGGGCAGATCAACGGGACTTCCGGCTACGAGGAAGCGGCCGCCCAGGGGCTGTGGGCCGGCATCAATGCGGCCTGCCGCATTCAGCAGCGCCCGCCCATGCTGCTCAAGCGCTCCCAGGCCTACTTGGCCGTAATGGTGGATGATCTCGTCACCCGCGGGACGCGCGAACCCTATCGCATGTTCACCTCCCGGGCCGAGTACCGTCTGATCCTGAGGGAAGACAACGCCGATCTGCGTCTCATGGAAGTCGGTCATGAACTGGGGTTGATTGACAGCGAAAGCATCAAGGACCTGCGGACGCGACGCCGTCAGATCCGGGATGAAATCGCGCGCTTGAAAGACGTATTCGTCAAACCCACGGCCGAGGTCAACGCCTACCTCCAGGCGCAGGGTACCCGGGTTCTGGACCAGGGCGTTCGGATGGATCAACTGCTGAAGCGATCCGAGCTGAACTACGCCGCGGTCCGCCAGCTGGCGCCGGCTCCGGACCGCATTCATCCCGAGGCCGTGCGCCAGGTGGAAATCGAGATCAAATACGAAGGCTATATCGAGCGGCAGAATCGGGAGGCCGCCAAGCTCCAGGACCTGGAGCATGTTCACATCCCGGCCTCCATGGATTTTGGGCATGTACACGGTCTTTCCAACGAGCTCAAAGAGAAACTGACGGCCGTCAGGCCGACCACCCTGGCCCAGGCGTCTCGGATTCCCGGCATGACGCCGGCAGCGCTTTCGATCCTGATGATTCTCCTCAAGGCCGAGCGGCGAACATGACATGAGACCAGACACCCTACCGGACGGCCATTCGCAA
>JASJCD010000018.1 GCA_030066135.1 Desulfobacterales bacterium
CAGCCTGGGCTTCCGCAAAAGCTGCGCCCACGGGGTGTGCGGATCGGATGCCATGCGCATCAACGGCAAGGACGGCCTGGCCTGCAAGACCCTGGTCAAGGACGTGGCCGACGCCGACGGCGATACCATCACCGTGGAGCCCCTGCGCCACCTCCCGGTCCAGCGGGACCTGATCGTGGACCAGAGTGAATTTTTCAGCAAGTACCGCCTGGTCAAGCCCTACCTGATCAACGATGATCCGGTGGAGGCCGGAGAGCGCATTCAGTCCCAGGAAGAGCGCATGGTGTTCGATGACACCACCAACTGCATCCTGTGCGCCTCGTGCTACTCGGCCTGCCCGGTGCTGGTGGAGAATACGGCCTTTCTGGGGCCGGCCGCCATCAGCCAGGCCTACCGCTTCCTGGCCGACACCCGCGACCAGGGGTTTGCTGCCAGGCAGCCGGCCCTGGACGACCCCAACGGCGTCTGGCCCTGCCAGAACCATTTTAAATGCACACAGGCCTGTCCGCGCGCGATCTTGATCACCAAGCGCATCAACCAGGTCAAACGGATGCTCGACAAGGCGCGTGAAGCCGAAGAAGAGTGAAGCGCAGTAGAGAGCGGGGCACGGGCGCTTTCTTTTGGTTACTTTTCTTGGGCGACCAAGAAAAGTAATAAAAAAAAGATGGATCGGTCGAAGGGCTTTAAGTCCTCTACCAGATATAAGGAACTTTGATAAAAACCAATCGGCAGCCACTCCCCGCGAAGCGACGAGTATTTCGCGTCAGGTGAAACGGAAGGAAGACGAGGCCCGGGACGAACATCTCCCCCGAACCATCCGGGCCGGCGCGGCGGCTCAGGCTTCCGGCAGCATGCTGCTCAGGGCCGCGCCCGCCAGCCCCAGAAACATCAGGATGCCGATCAGCCAGGGCAGCCCGATGAGCCCGGCTACGAAGCCCAGCGCGCCGAAGGCCAGGGCCACCAGACCGATGGACGAATTGGCAAAGGCCACAAACGTGGCCCGTCGCTCCGGATCGGCCCGGTCGATCAGGTAGGTCTTGCGCCCCAGCAGTACCCCTGCCTCTGCAAACCCCAGCAGCATGAAGATCGCAGCCGCCAGGTAAGGACTGCGCCAGGCGGGCGGCAGGAACCCGATGGCCAGCGCGCCCGCGCCGGTCAAGACGGCCATGATACCGCTCAGCACGAGCACCTTGCGACTGGACAGGTCGGCAAAGCGCCCCCAGAAAGGGCTGCTCAGGGCGGCCGCCAGGCCGGCGGCGATGACGATGATGCCCAGGGTCTTGGACTGCCCGGGGAGCAGTTGCTTGATATAAAGCACGTAAAAAGGGGCGGCCAGCTCGACGGAAAGCAATGCCGCCCGCACGGCCAGAAAACGACGAAACCACGATTCCCGCCGCACGAACTGCAGGCCCGCCCGGACCTCACGGTAGGCATCGCGGCCGCCGGCCACCGCTCCCGGTGATTCCTTCATTCCTGCGAAGGCCAGGCCGGCAATCAGCCAGAGCACGGCACCCCCGAAAAGCAGCACCAGCGCGGGGTGCGTTTTCACGGTGTCGCTGAACGCGGCCCTGATCGCCAGGCCCACGCCGATGGTCAGCAAACCACCGAGCATCCCGCGGACGGCCAGCAGCTTGCCCCGTCGTCCCTTGGGAATGGTCTTGCCGGTCACATCCTGGAAGGCCACCGATCCCACGCCACGACAGACGCTGAAGACGAGCAGGGCGATGACAATGACCAGACCTGCGGCCGAGGGTGGCAGCAAAACGGCCGCCGCCACCATGGCCAGGAGCATCACCACCTGCACCATGGCCGCAACCACCCAGAACCACTTGCGAACGGGATAGCGGCGGATGCGCCCGGCCACGGCCAGCTGCGGCAGCAGGCTTCCGGTCTGCCGCAGGGGCAGCAGCAGGCCCACGAAAACCGGTGGCGCGCCCAGGGCGCCCAGCAGCCAGGGAAGGACAAGTTTCGCGCTGGCCACCTGTTCGGCCAGTTTGGATGCGGCCCCGTTCAGGACATTGAGGACGAAATTGTGGGGCAGATTGGTGCACTCCTCCGGCGGAATATCCGTGCAGGCCCGCTCGGAGGTGTCCTCACCGCTCAAGCGCGCATAGATCGCTTCCACCCGACTGCGGCGGGCTTCGGCCTCGGGCAGGGGCGGCTTGTCCTGGATCGTGGTCATGGCATCCTCCTGGTAAGGGGGCCGGTGGGCGACCAGCCGATGCGGGTTCAATCAGAAGCGCCGTTAACAGGTCAGGGCCGATTCACAAAGGCCCCGGGATCGGCGCCGGACAGGCCGTCGGTGTCCGGCCGCGGTCCGGATGGCCAAGTTCCGAAAGAGTTTTATTATCGTACAAGGATCTGCTATTCTGTTATTTTGTTAAACTGGCGGTTTGGGGCTGCTCCAGGCCTCGAAGACGTCAGCGGAGAAACGAAAACGCTTCGGTGCTACGGCGGTCTTGGCCGCCCAAAGAAAGCGAGTGAATATGCAAGCCGGTCATCATAACCTGTGGACGACAGACTGGGAGGCCTACTGGACCGATGCGGCCCAGCGTGCCGTCCTGTTCACCGACATTTTACGCAAACGCGGCAATGTCTATCTGGAACACCTGCTCAGCGACCAACCCCCCGTGCTGGTCTTCGATTACGAAACCATCCTGGACGGCCGCGATTTCGATCCGCCGGTCAACTATGCCCTGGTGCGAATCATCGATCGGCGGCGCGAAGGGCGGCCCGTACCTGGGGGCGCTGCCGCAGAAAGGCGGCACCAGGCATCGGTTGCCGTCGAGGCCCCCGAGGCGACGCGCCGTCCGATCGTCATTTTCGATCCGCGCGCCGGGCACGGTCCGGGCATCGGCGGCTCCAAGAAGGATTCCCAGATCGGCATGGCCCTGGATGCCGGCCACCCGGTCTATTTCCTGATCTTCTTCACCCGACCCGCGCCTGACCAGACCCTGTCCGATGTGCGCAATGCCCAGATCAAATTTGTCGAGGCGGTGCGCCAACGCCACCCCAACGCTCCCCGCCCGGCCATCATCGGCAACTGCCAGGGTGGGTGGGCCGCGGCCCTCGTGGGCGCCGAGCGACCCGATCTGGTAGGTCCGATGGTGTTTAACGGCTCCCCGCTTTCCTACTGGGGGGGCGTGGAAGGGGTCAACCCCATGCGCTACCTGGGCGGCCTGATTGGCGGTGTCTGGCTCAATTCCTTGCTCAGCGATCTGGGCCACGGCTACTTCGACGGGGCCAACCTGGTGGCCAATTTCGAAAACCTCAATCCGGCCAACACGCTCTGGACCAAGCTCTACCACGTTTACGCCAATGTGGATACGGAAGAAAAACGCTTCCTGGATTTCGAGAAGTGGTGGGGCGGTTTTTTTCTCATGACCGACCGGGAGATCCACCAGATCGTCGACGGCCTTTTCGTGGGCAACAAACTCGAGCGGGGTGAATTCGAACTCGAGGCCGGCCGCCGGGTCGATCTGAAGAACAACGACAACCCGGTGGTCGTCTTTGCTTCCTTCGGGGACAACATAACCCCGCCCCAGCAGGCCTACAACTGGATCGTCAAGACCTACGGCACGGTCGAGGAGATCAAACGCCGCGGACAGGTGATCGTGGGCATCGGGCATTCGAAAATCGGCCACCTGGGCATCTTCGTTTCCGCCAAGATCGCCCGCAAGGAGCACAAGGAGATCATCGCCAGCTTCGATATGCTCCATTACCTGCCCCCCGGTCTCTACGAAATGCAGATCGAAGAGGAACCGGATGCGCCCGGTGAATATGCCGTGCGCTACGTCGAGAAATCCATGGACGATATCCTGGCCCTCGACGACGGACTGGAGGACGAGAAGGCCTTCCTGGCCGTGCGCCAGACCTCGGAGGTCAACGACCGCCTCTACCGCAGCCTCGTATCCCCCTGGATGCGCCTGGCGGTTCCCACGGGTATGGCTGAAACCATACGCCAGCTCCACCCCCTGCGCGTCCAGCGCTACATGCTCTCCGATCTGAACCCCTGGATGATTCCCATCAGGGCCTGGGCCGACGTTATTAAAAATAACGACCGCCGCCAGCCGGTGGGCGAGGACAACATCTATCGCATCTGGGAAAAGCGCATGTCCGACACGATCGTGGACGGGCTCAACCTCTACCGCGATATGCGCGACGCGGCCTGCGAGCTGATGTTTCAGACCATCTACGAAAGCCCCTGGATGAAGATGCTCTCGGACTTCGTGGGCCCCGTAGCCCCCCGCAACGACCAAGAACTCGAGGAGATGCGCCGGCGTGATGCCGAGCGCTGGCGCCGCCACATGACCACGGGCGAGTTCGAAGACGCCGTGGTGCGGATTTTCCTGGCCATCGGCTTTTCCGACCAGGTGGTGCGCCGCAAGGGTTACAAGGTCATCGGCCGGCTGTTTGCCGATAACCCGCGGATGAGGGCCCTGGATCTCGATGACCTGCAGCAGATTGTGCGCGAGCAGTCCCGGATCGTGCAGACCGACGTGGATCAGGCCATCGAGCATCTGCCCCGGCTGCTGCCCCGGGGAAAAGATCGTCGGGAAGCCCTGGCCATGATCGCCGAGGCCGAACGCACGATCGGACGGCCCCTGGCCCCCCAGGAAGATGCCATGATCGAGCGGGTCCGAGGCGTCCTGGCCGCGTAAGCGGCCGCCCTGCGGCCTCCGGCGGCCGGCGGTCCGGGTTCAGCCGGCTTTTTCCATGGCGCCCGATCATCGCGGGGGCGGAGATTTCAGAGGGCCTGAAAAGGCCCGCAGGCTCACCTGGGCGCTCAGCCCTAAATCACCTGTATTGTTCGGAGAGCGCTTCAAAACAAATCAGGGCGGAAAGCACACCGTCAGGTTTGGGGATGTACTACAGGCGGCGGTCTTGCGCGTAGGATCCGGCATAGGCCGGCAGGCGCAGGGCCGTGCGGCATGCCGTCCGGGCGGCGGCACGCCGGACCAGGGTGTTGGCCAGCATGCGGTCATGCCCGTAGATGTCTTCCCGGAAGTGGTTCGTCCCGTCGGGCGCCACCCAGGCGGTCCAATAGACCAGGTAAACGGGCACGGGTTCGTCCAGAACGATCACCTGCCGCTGGTTGGAGGCCACCGCCTGGGCCAGCCGCTCCGGGTCCCAGTCCTCTCGGTCAAGCAGGATGGACACCAGCGCCAGAGGTTCTTCCACCCGCACGCAGCCGGAAGAGAATGAACGCGAAGACTTTTTGAAAAGACGCTTGGCGGGCGTATCGTGGAGGTAGACGCTCATCTCGTTGGGGAATATGAATTTGACCCGCCCCAGGGCATTGCGGCCGGCAGGCTCCTGGCGCAGCCGATAGGGGAAGTTGCGGGCACTCACGGCCGACCAGTCAATGCTGGCAGGATTCAATTCACGGGCGCCCGGTGCCCAGCCCTCGAAGACGCGGAAATCCTGGCGGACGAGAAAATCGGGATTGGCCTGGATTTTGGGAAGTAAATCCTCGCGGGCGATCTTGTGCGGCACATACCAGTAGGGGTTGATCTCGAGATAGGTGATCTTGCTGGCCAGAACCGGGGTGGGCCGGCCTTTGCGCCCCACGATGGTGCGCATGGTCCTGACCACCCGCCCGTTCGTGACCACCTCCATCTGGAAGCCGGGGATGTTGACCAGCAGGTAACGCGCTCCCATATGGGTCGGCATCCAGCGCCAGCGCTCCAGGCTCATCTGGATTTGAAGGATGCGGGTTTCCACGGGCACGTTCAAGGCCGCCAGGGTGCGCGCACCGGCCACGCCGTCGGCGATCAGGCCGAGGCGCCGCTGAAACCGGGCCACCGCGGCCGCGAGCGCCGCATCGTAGCAGTGGCGTCCGGATTCCAAACGGCGGCGGTAGTCGCCCGTTACGGCCAGACGCTGCTGCAACTGTTCGACCCGCGGCCCGCAGTTCCCCGGCTTGAGCTTCGGGCCCGCCGGGATGGTGGGCCAGCCGCCTTTTCGTTGGATCATCCGGTAGCGTGGCAGGCTCTGCTGCAGGGCGCGATAGCCTTCATGCCGGGGCCCCAGTCCGACCAGGTAATCTTCCAGACGACCGCGATCCAGTGCTTCCGCCAGCCCCACGGCCAGCCGATCGATCACGGGCCTGACCAACGGCAGGCCGAAATTGGCCATGGCCAGGTCCGTGCGCCCCGACGTGCAGTGCCAGGCGTAGCGCAACACCATTTCGGTCACGGCCAGTTCGAGCTGGATCTGCTGGCCGTCAAACGCGGCTCCCAGCGCCACCGGCCTCGAGACCCTGCCGCCCATCACTTCTTCCAGCCAGGGATTGCGGTAGTCGGCGACGTGCAGCCCCTGGTCGGCGGCCTGGTAGACCACCGCCAGGGCCATGGCCCCCTCCGGACGCAACCCGTAGCGATCCACCCAGGCCGGCTTGAAGGCGCGCACCTGGTAGAACCGCACCATGGCCGTGTCGAGCTCGATACGCGGTGCATCGCAGCGGGCCGCATCGCCGGTAACAATGGTCTGCAGTCGCTGCCGCAGTTCGTGCGCCGCTTGCACCGGCCAGTCGTCGGCTCGGGCGCCCACGCCCGGGACGGCTGAAATGACAAGCAGGACAGCCAGTGCAACGGTTGCTTTTCTCACCATCGGTTTCAATTCAGTCATTCCATCCTCGGCACCGTTCGTCGAATCGCAAGGCGCTGTACGTTACGGGACGCACCTCACCTTTCATAAAGGCCATATCAAAAACCAGGCCAATCCCAGGATGGCCGCAACGAATTTTTATCCAGCTGAATTTATTTACTTTTGCTGCTGTTTACGCTTAAGGCGCCCGGCGGGTATGGTTCACACTGGGTCATGCATTACCCAGCTGCTGGGAAAAAAAAGAGCAAATGCAACCCGCTTGATAGCCGGATGCATCGGAATCAGGAAATGGCGAATCGTCTCTCGATCCCGTCCGGACGTCCTGTCCTCAACACGGGTGGGGTCGGCCGTAAGGGCCTCGAATATCGAGCGCACCGCCTGATTTTCAGACCCCAGAGACACAGACCCGGTGTGACAGGGGGTTTCGGGGGTTATTGACGTGCGCTGCGTTCTCATGTGCGATTGCGGGTGCGTTGACTGAACGCCGCTCAGCTTTCAAGCGCCTGGTGGGGGACAGGTTCAATCCGGTTCCATGCGCAGGATTCACCAAGCTTGTGTTTGTGGATGAATCTGATAACATGCGGCCTTGGCGGGGCAGCAGACCTGTCTTTATGCCGTGCTCTGGCTTTATGTCGTGCTCTGGCTTTATGGCATGCTTTATGGCTTTTGGGCGTGCAACGCCGCTGTCGGCTTCAATGACGCCCAAGGCCGCGGCCGGATTTATGGCGCAACCATCCCAGGCTGGAAAGGATCACCATGCAGGACGAGTTCAAGCAATCGAATTTCAGAAGAAAGATCGCGGAAGATGATTTCAAGTATTCAATGAAAAAGGTGGCCGCGGCCGGTGTGCTCACCTTTGCCCTGCTCTTTCTGATGAACTTGGTCCCGGTCATGGCCTATATCACCTACCCGGTGGCAATTTTGACCAGCGGCACCAACGAATTGGTCGCCAATCTGTCCATCCTGGCCTATCTGCTGATTCTGTCCTACCTCCTGTTGTGGTTTTTCGTTTTCCGCAGACAACCGGTCCCCCGCATATCGCACCTGCCCTGCCCTCACTGCGCCTCGGGCGTTGATATGTTCAGGGACTGGGAATGCGAGAAATGCGGGAAATCCCAAGGCTTCAAGAAATACATCACCGAGGGCTGCCGCCAATGCGGAAAAATGTCCGACACCTATTCCTGCGAGCACTGCAACCAGCCGTTCGCTCTTTAAACCACGCAAGGGCGCCGGGCGGCATGGGCGCCACCCTAAGACGCCGGGGACATTCGTCCCGGCGTTTGACTTTGGCGCGGTTTGCCGTATCTATATGGTACCGATCTGTAATCAATCGATTCAATGCGACTGATCACTCAGACCCGGCTGTCCTCCTCGCGGAAAATTGCACCCTTCCACTTTCTGAAGCGATTTAATCGGCACCCCTTCATCTGTCCCTGGCAGAGGCGTCGCTTCGACATCCGCTGACCGGCAGCATCCATCTACCGCGAACCGCACACCCCACGACCAGAAGACAGGCCGCCACCCATTTGACACCGGCGACGAGGGCCTTTCCATCAATTGTATTTCGGTCGGATGCGTAACAAACACCTTAATGGGTCTGTTTTTCGAAACCCTCATCGTTAGAGCGTGAAAAGGAGGGAGCGATGACCGTCAAAATCCTGCTTGAGCGGAAGTTCAAGGAAGAGCCCACCCTGGAGGAAATCAAAACCATCAACGAACTGCGAATGACGGCCATGGGAAAGAAAGGCTATGTCAGCGGCGAAACCCTGGTGGACATGGACGACCACCGCCGCATCGTGGTGATATCGGTCTGGGCCCAGAAGGCCGACTGGGAGGCCTGGGTCAATTCGGACGAACGGCGCTGGATCGCCGCCGGGCTGGACAACAATCTCCGGCAGCCGCCGATCATCCGGTCCTTCATGCTGGGGGCAGACTATCTGAGCGATGTTTTCGAAGACGTCGTGCACGCGTCGGAGATCGCCCCGACGCCCGCGTGATAAAGGCATCCAGGCCGACGGAGGTCGCGAATCGTTGCGATTGGCACCCCATCTATACCTGAATGCGTTCGACCAGGCGGGCAAGCGCGGCCCGGTCAGTGCGGTCGACAGCCTGGACGAACCCCTCCCAATCGGCCTGTTCCCGCTTCCAGCCGGACCGGATGCGGCCGGCGTCGATATCGGCGCTCAAGCGTTCAAGTTCGTTCAGACCGCGTCGCAGGATCAACTCGCCCGTCTCGCTATCCCCTTGCGCCAGGCAGCAGAAGCTTTGGTAGACAATGCTCATGAAGGCCTGGAGCCGGGCCAGGGGGCCGGCGAAAACGCCCGGCATGGGGTCGACTTCACCCTTGAGTTCCAGAAAGCCCACGATCTCCCTGAAAATCACCAGGCGAAACATGTCTCCCAGAAAACGCGTGGCCGCCGTGGCGTGCTCCGAGGCGGCCACGCGCTGCTTGTAATGCGCAATCCTGAGGTCAGGGGTGAAGATGCTCCGGTTGCCGCGGGCCATGGCGGCCATGTAAAATTGCTGGTCTTCGGCCCGCCCGACCCGCGAATAGGTAAAGGGCGCATATCGCCGCAGGGCGGCGTTGTCGATGCCGTAGCCCCCGCCCTTGACCACCGGATGCGATAGGAAGTCCTCCAGCCGTCCGCCGGCGTGGTTGTAGAGGGCGGTGGCCCGGGCATGAGCCACGCCCTTTTTGAAAAAAATGTCCGTTCCGATGTAGTTTCCGTCGAAGGTCACGTCCGGCGTGCGCAGGCAGCCGGCGTAGCCGTGTGCGCGGATGTCTTTTGCGTTGATGTACTCCCCGGCGTTGATCCCCAGGTAGACCGGCCGTCCCTGAGCGTCCGTGGCTGTGCCGCCCCACCAGGCGTGGCACATGGTCTCAAACCAGGTCTTGCCGGTGGCCTCGAAAAGGTCGCGGGAGCGGATCCCCTCGTCTGAATCGATCTTGAAGCCCGCCCGGATGCCGTCCGTCTTTTCAAGGATGAGCTGGAAATACTTCAGGGTGTTAAAATGGTTGGCGTAGCTGCCCGTAACCGAAAACACGGCCGGCTCGGCCGGCGCAAAGCCTAAGGTTTTCTTGATGTCGCGGGTTTCCTCTTCGGTAAGCACATAGAGCTTGAGGTGGGGCAGGGCCTCAGCGGCCAGGACATGACGCAGCCAGAGGTCGCAGGCCTGGGTGATGCGGGGATGGGTTACCGAAACCGAGACGACCACCGGCAGGCGGAATCCAGGGCCGAAAATCCCCCGCCGCTTCTCGAAGGCGATGTCGTTGTCCAGCTCGCGCAGACAAACCAGGAGTTCGTGGGCCTCTCCCTCGGCAAACAGCGGCACCGGGTGGTCATAGTCGAACACCGTTTCGTCTTGTCCGTCCCGGACTTCATCCCAGGCATCCCGCAGGAGCGCGGGAAGGTCAGCAGGGATCTTTTGCGGCAGGGAATAAAGCGCATTGACCTGGAGCACGACCTCCTCCGGCCGGTACGGCACCGCATGGGCCGCAACGTCCGCAAGCCGCCATTTGGCCAGAATCGTCGCTTCCGGCAGGGCGATTTCCGGAGCCCAGATCTCGGCCGCCGCCTGCGCCCGGGCATTGGGGTCGGAGGACGCGCGCAGCGTTTCCAGGCGGGGTCTGAGAAACCGCTCGTTTTCCCCGGTGTAGAAGTCGATGAAGGCCGTCTTCAGCGCATCGAAGAGGGGCGGCAGGGGGTTGGCGGCATCGGCCGCCTTTCCGGAAACCACCGCTTGGAAAAATTCAGCGATGCGCCGCTGCGTCTCGTCGGCGCCGGTTTCCACCTTGACGCCGCCCAGGGGTGTGCTGCCCTCGATCAGCCCGGTGATATGCCCGATGCTCTCGCGCAGGGCCTCTTCGGCAAAGGCCATCGTCCCCTCCTCGTGCCTGCTGCGGATGGATGGTTGTCGCTTTTTATCCCTGGGGTATGTCGAGCTTCACGGGTTCGCAAAGCAGTTTGGCATTGATGGCCGTCTGACCGCAGTTCCGGCATTGGTGCCGGTGAACGTTGACGCGGTTTTGACAATACTTGGGGGGCATGGTGCCTTTGCTGCCGCACCAGTCCGCCTTGGTGCCGACCCCCTGCACCTTGCAGATATTCTCGGGGTTCAACGAAACCGCACCACAATTGGCGCAGTTATAAGCCGGTGTTTCCGGGGGCAGGGGTATGTGGTTTTGCTCACTCATCTTGCAGTCTCCTCTCGCGGCGCGATGCGGTCCAGCTCAGGCAGCGCATGTTAGAAACGACACTCGAATTATTACAATCATGGATTGACAACGCGGAAAGACAGTGATCAATGCTAAGGCCGTGCAGCCAAGGCGTCAATATTGCAGGGGATTCGATTCTCGCACGGATGCTCGCCGTGGGCCGGTAAAAGGCATTTTATCAGGGTGGCGACGTATCGAGAAAGAATAGCGCCCCGGTTGAAGCCATCAGCGAAAAGGATTCTGGTTTCCGGTGCGGCGGCCGTGAATTTATCCGCGGTGCGTGACTTCCCGCCTGATAATGCGCTGACGGCGGGTCGCAACCCGGGGGCCGTTATCGTATTGCGAGGTTTTGAAATTGGGTCCCGACCCAGCGATGGGGCCACAAACCTTCCTGCGATGGCTTCTATCCGCCATGCCCCAGCAGGTCATGATACTCATCATGGGTCAATTGGCCGTCCTGGTCGACATCCGCCGCCTTGAACCGGGCTTCGTCATCAGCGTAGTGTTTCTCAAATTCCTCGAAGGTCACGAGGCCGTCCTTGTCCGTATCGAGGGACCGGAAGCAGATGTGGTCTTTTGCTTCGTCGGCGTTCACAGGCATGGCGGTTATCGCCAGTAGAAGGGCAACCAGCAGTGTCGTGCAAAATTTTTTCATGCGATGCTCCCAGCAGTTCAGATCGACGCATAGGGTGGTTAAGTGCAAGTGTCGTATAGCATCAATTCAGAAAATTCCCAATATCCACCCTTCCAGCCGGGCGATTCGGCGCTCTGCAGCGGTCAGCGGCGGCTTGAGATAAGTGCTCAACTGCCCGCGGGCGTCCATGTCCCGCAGCCACCAGGCCACGCACATGGCGTCGTGCTCGTCGGCGCTCGGGTAGCGCCGGGCATAGCGCCGGCGGAAAATGGAGGGGAAGATTTCAGCGACAACGGACCTGTTCGGCGGGACGTCAAACCCGTCGAAGGGCCAGAAATGGGTTCTGCGGCGTTGATCCGAATGGCGTCGCATGAATCGCAACCACGGTATGCCGCAGTGGGTGGATTTGCCCACGGTGCCGGCACCGTCCAGTTTAAAAACGCTCTGGGTCGAAGCCGTCCAGTTTTCGGTCAGCCGGAATTCGGTGTGTTTGCCGCTGCGTTTGTTGCCCTGGCGGAGGGCTTCAACCGATCCATCGTCCTGGTCGGTAGGCCAGTGCTTCTGAAAATCATCGAGGAACTGATCCCAGCTGGCGATCCGGTAACGTTGCATATAGCTCATGGGAAAGGAAAACCCGTGGTCAAGCCCGATGATAACGGGCGCCTTCCCCCCGAGTTGGTCGCGGCACCAGTGCGCAATCTCCTTTCGCGTCCAGTGGCATCGTTTCCCGGCAGGCGACTTGACCTGCACGGGATCGCTGTCGGCTGCGGCTTTGAATACCCGCAGCCCCCTGTTGCGCGCCACCGTCTTGGCAGCCCCCGAGTAGTCGATTCCCACGTAGGTTTTGAAAAGCGCCATCATGCACTCCCGCGAAAGGAAGGGTCACAACTCAATCAGAGGCGTCCGGCACCGGCGTTCAGCCTTAAAAACAAAGCGCCTCCGGCACAGCGGGAGACTTAGGCCCCCCAATCATAGGGCCGCGATGTCGGCCCATTTCAATCCGAACCTGGCCAGATATTTTCGCAGGCGATCCGCATCATTGGGTTTTTTCTTGGCCTGGCGGGACACGGCAAACAGCCGGCGGCCCGCATCGGAGAGGTTGCGCGAATGCCGGCAGACGCGCAACACCGCTTCGAGCTGGGCACGGTCGAAAGGATCGATAACGGAAAGTTGATCGGCGTTGAAAAAAGACGCCAGTATGGTCCGGCGCCGATCCGCGGATTCGCCCATATGCTGCCAGCCGCCCTGCAGACGGGCGATTTCTTCCCTGACCTCGTTCACGGTGATGCGGCCGCGGGGCGCCAGGGTGGCCATGCGGGTCACGGCACCGATGAGATCGCGGAAATTGGCCTGCCAGACGGCGCGCGGCGTGGCCGCAAATTCCAGAAACATGCGCCGGGCCTCATTGTTAAACGTTACCCGCCGGCCGGTCTTGCGGGCGAAGCGGTCCAATTCGTAGTCCAGGTTGGGGGCGATATCTTCGGTGCGCTCTCGCAGTCCGGGCATGCGGAAGGTCCACAGGTTGATACGGGCCAGCAGATCCTCCCGAAACCGGCCCTGGAACACGTCGTGGTCGAGTTCGTGATTGGTGCCGCAAATGAGTTGAAAATCACTGCGGGCCTCCCGGTCGGAGCCCATGGGCAGAAAGGTTTTCTCTTCGATGGCCCGTAGCAGCATGGACTGCTCGTCCATGCCCAGTTCACCGATCTCGTCCAGAAAGAGCATGCCGCTATCGGCTGCCCGCAGCAGTCCCGGCCGGTCCTGGAGCGCGCCGGTAAAAGCCCCTTTTTTATGGCCGAAAAGGGCGGACATGGCGGCATCCCCCCGCAGGGTGGCGCAGTTGACCTCCACGAAATCGCCCTTCAACTGGTGACGGGCCTTCTTGAGTTCGAAAACACGTCGGGCCAAGCGTGATTTGCCGGCGCCGGTGGGCCCCGTCAGCAATATGGGTTCCACCGAATGCAGGGCCACCCGCTCGATCTTCTCGATCAGCTGGTTGAAGGCCGGGTTGCGCGTCTCGATGCCCGACTTCAGAAAAGAGAGATCATCGTCGCGTTCCTGCTGAAAACGCCCGGCCAACTGGTCGTAGCGCGACAAATCGAGATCGATGATGCTGTGGGTCCCCGCGGCGGTTTTGCCTTTCACACTTTTCCCCGGCCCGGTCTGTACCAGCCGGGCCGGGAAATAACGTGCTTCGGTGAGCAGGAAAAGGCAGATCTGGGCCACGTGGGAGCCGGTGGTGATGTGCACGAGGTATGCTTCGCGCTCCGGGTCGAAGGCATACCCGGAGGCAAAATCGTGCAGCACACCGAAGACTTCTTCAAAATCCCAGGGATCGCGGAAGACGACGGGATGGGGAACCACTGCCGTGTCCGGCGACACCAGGCGGATATCTTCGGCCACACGCTTCATCAGGCTCTTGAACCGGGTCTGGTAGAGCAACTCGAAGCGATCGATGTTCAATGCCGCCTGCTGGCACAGCCCCACGGTAGGGCGCCAGCGCTCCCAGCGCGATTCGCGTTTGCCGGTATCCAGGGTGGGGCCCAGAAGCCCGATCACAATTGTTTTCATACGATTCATATATATAAATTTTTATCTTAATTTATATATTTTTGTTTTTTTCGCGTCAACCCTCCTTTTCCCACCACTAACGCCTGTCAATTAATTTTGATAATCATTTAAATTATTTGTGTATCTATCTCGACACTTTTTCCCGATTTGGCACACCCGTTGTAAAGGTATATCATCGAATCGCGAACGATTCCCGGCGATGAAGCGCTCACCATGGCCGGTGGCGCATCATCCGGTTCTTTTACACTTGCCTGGCTGGTATCTGTCGGCTCCAGCGGCGCCCGTTGCTTCGCACAACCCCAACCGTCAGGCTGGGCATGGCGGTCAGCAGCGTGTGTACCGGACATGGGATCTGACGGCGGCACATATCAGGGCTTGGTTAGCTCATCGGGTAGAGCACTGTGCGATTAACACAGGCGCAACAGGTTCGAATCCTGTACCAAACCACCAGGGGGTGCCACCCCCGCGTGACCCTGAGAAGGTCTCTCGCAAATGCCGATGGAAGACCGGCACCTGACCGACACGTCGCCTGCGTGCGCGGCTGCGGCCCGATGCTGGGCGGAACGCCCCCGGGAAGACCGCCGGCAGAAAAGCCAACGCCAACAGGCAGCGACACGTCCGGCCGGGACGCCCTGCAGCGCGCGGATACCGCTGTTGTGAAGGGCGGCCCGGGGATGACGCCGGCGGGCCCCTGCCCTGTGACCATGGTTGCGGGGGCTGGGGCCTGCGACGCGAAAATCCCCCAACCACCTGGAGCGACAGCTCAAGCAGCGCTCCGTGTCCCGTGGACGGTTGGAACGGCTCCGGTCTTCCGGACGCAAACCAGCGGCGGCAATCACCTTAAATGACAGCCGCCACATCAGGAGAAAACCAATGAAGTGGGTTAAAAAAGAAAAAACACAGCGGATCCCCATCAAATCGTGGTGTGATCCCATCGACGACAACGCCTTGGCCCAGGCCATGAACCTGGCCCGGCATCCGGCCATGGTCCATCACGTGGCCCTCATGCCCGACTGTCACCAGGGATATGGAATGCCCATCGGTGGTGTCATCGCCTGCAGGGATGTGGTCATCCCCAATGCCGTGGGGGTGGATATCGGTTGCGGCATGTGCGCCCTGAAGACCGATTTTCCGGCCGATGATCTCACGACCGAAGCCATCAAATCGATCATGGGCAAAATCCGTGAGGTCATCCCGGTGGGCTTTAAACGCCACGCCCAGCCCCAGCCGTGGAACCGGTGGTCCGATGCACCGTCCATCCCGGTGGTGGAACGGGAGCTTGAGAAGGCCAAGTGCCAGCTGGGAACCCTGGGGGGCGGTAACCACTTCGTGGAAATCCAGAGTGGCGACGACGGCGCGGTCTGGCTGATGATCCATTCCGGAAGCCGAAATTTCGGAAAGCAGATCGCCGATGTCTACCACCGCAAGGCTCAGGCCCTTTGCCGCACCTGGCACGTGGACCTGCCGCACAAGGACCTCGCGTTTCTGCCGGTGGACACACCGGAGGCCGAGGCGTACATCGCAGCCATGAACTACGCCCTCGACTTTGCGGCCGAAAACCGGCGCCTGATGATGGCGCGGGCCGCCCGGTGCGTGGCCCGGGTGATCGACTGCGGCTTCGAGGCCGAGGTCAATATTCACCACAATTACGCCGCCCGGGAACACCATTACGGTGAAAACGTCTGGATTCACCGTAAAGGCGCCACCGCGGCCAGGGCGCAACAGATGGGGATCATTCCGGGCTCCATGGGAACCCCGTCCTACATCGTTGAAGGCCTGGACAACCCGGAAAGCTTCGCATCCTGTTCCCACGGCGCCGGCCGGAAGATGGGCCGGGCCCAGGCATCGCGAACCCTTACGCGTGAGGCTTGCGACCGGGCCATGGCAGGCATCGTCTTCGGTCGCTGGGGCAAGGACCGCAAGGGCCGCACCGACTTCGGTGAAGCACCCCAGGCCTACAAGGACATCGAAGATGTGATCGTTGCCCAGCGCGACCTGATACGGCCCCTGGTGAAGTTGAAGCCGCTGGGCGTCATCAAAGGATGATGGCGGGGATGCGGAGAAATTTGAAACCTTAAAAATTTCGGGATACCCAGGTATCCCGCTCAACCGGCCGGGCGTCTTGACGCGAAGCCGTCAACCCGGCCAAGAAAAGGAGTAAAACAATGTACCCGCTCAAGCGAATTCTCATCCGTTCCTACGAAAAAGGCCTGCTGTTCCGGGATCGAGAATTCCAGTCCGTGCTGGACGCCGGCAAGTACTGGTTCGTCGATCCGCTGAACAAGGTCCGCGTGGACATCGTCTCCATGCGGGCGCCCTGGCTGATCCACGAAGATCTGGACGTCCTGATCAAGGCCGGCGTACTGGCCGACACTGCCGTGGTTCTGGATCTGAAGGACTACGAGCGCGCCCTGGTCTGGGTGGACAACCGTTTCGCGCGTGTCCTGGGCCCGGGTCAGTATGCCCTCTGGAAGACCCTGCGCGACATCCGGTATGAAATCGTGGATGCCCGCACGGTGCGCTTCGACCACGCCGATGCCAACGTCATCCGCAATGCGCCCGGAACGGGCGACCTGCTCAATGTCTCCTTCGTGGAGCAGGGCTATGTCGGTGTCCTCTTCCAGGACGGCAAGTACAAGGATACCTTCAAGCCCGGGCAGTACCTGTTCTGGAAGGGCGTCGGCAAGGTCAAGTGCTACCATGTGGACATGCGTGAGACCATCGTGGACATCTCCGGCCAGGAGATCATGACCGCCGACAAGGTGACCCTGCGGATCAACGCCATGGTCACCTGTAAGGTGGTGGACGCCAAGGTCTACACCATGGCCGCCGAAGACGCCCGCCAGGCGCTCTACCGCGAGGCCCAGCTGGCCCTGCGGGCCGTTATCGGCACCTGCGAGCTGGACAAGCTGCTCAGCGAAAAGGAAGCCGTCGCGACCGCCCTGGAGCAGGTGCTCCGCGGCCGGGCTGAAGATCTGGGCCTGGCGATCATCGATCTGGGGATCCGGGATGTGATCCTGCCCGGAGAGATGAAGGAGCTGATGAACAAGGTCATCGAGGCCCGCAAGGCCGCCGATGCCAACCTCATCACCCGCCGGGAGGAAACGGCCGCCATGCGCTCCCAGGCCAACACCGCCCGCATCCTGGAGAACAACCCCACCCTGATGCGGCTGCGCGAGCTGGACGTCCTGGAGAAGATCGCCGAGAAGTCCAAGCTCAACGTGGTCCTGGGCGAAAAGGGCCTGGCCGACCGCATGGTCAACCTCCTGTAGGACCTGGCCCCACGGCAGCGGATGCACCGCCGGTCGTATCCGCTGCCATTTACGGAAACCACAACCCCGGCGGCTTTCAGCAGGCCACCTGCCGGAAGCCGCCGCTAAAAACGAGAAGCATTTTTAAGGTTGATTATCTTTCTCTGCTCTGATATCGACCCGAACAAATTTATCCGTAAGCAAAACAAGGTTCGCGTTATGAAACCAGGATTTGAACATACATACCAGTTGGATAGAAACCGCGGCGGGAACGGCAGTGGTCTATATTCCCGCAGGCATGGCGATGGATAGCGCGAACACCACATAGAATTTGGTTGGGGCTATCGCATCGATAGCCCCTTTTGTTTTCAGCAATCGCAGACGACAAAGCCGGAAGGGGTACAACGCCCCTCCGGCTTTTTGTTTATGAAGTCCGCATCCGAAAAAGACTGAGACGACCCTCAGCGCCGTATGAAATGAAATGCAACAGGCATTATCGTGCGCGGTTGGATGCACCGACTTCACTGGCGTCGCAGCTTTAACAAGAGGGTCTGGGGGATATGGTGGCCTGGGGGGGCTAATACAGATTTTAAGGCCTCAGGTAGCTTCCCGTATGCTTGGTCGATCTGTTGGGGTTTGCTTTTTCCCCTTTGTAGGCACCGAGGCATTGAACGGAGCAGGCCCGCGGACTGTCTGAGCGCAGCGAGTTTCCGCGGGACCCGTTCAATGCATTGACGCGCAGGATTAAGCGGGACACGGGCGGTTTCTTTTGGTTCGTTTTCTTTAACGCTAAAGAAAATGAACTAATCAAACCCTGAAGCCATGCTACGGACCGGTAGAACCTCTTCGAAGTCTCGACCAGAGGTGCAGGGTTTGGATCAAAACAAGCCTGACTATGTTTTAAATCGATTTGATGGAACCTGCAACTTTTCTGCAGTTGAAATGTCGAAACTTGCCACCTCATCCACGGAGGCTAATTTTTGGATTAGACGTCACTTTAACTTCAAACCTATTTTTAAGTCGGGCAGGGGGTCGGTCTTGGCGGGAAGGTTCGGTAAATACGGCGATCTCAAGCGCCGCCGGGCGCTGCAGCGGGGCCGCCGGGCAAAGGCCCGGCTGGCCGGAGCATCCACCGCGGCCCGACAAAACCGCCGGCAAGTCCTTTCCGCCGCGCACACCCCTTTGCAATCCGCTGCCCGGAAGACGCACAAGACCGCGGTGGTCATCATTCCCCCCGATGACCTCTGGGCCCCCATCCAGGCCCTGCGCCAGGCGTACGACCGCAATTCCCGGCGTTGGATGCCGCATATCACGCTCCTCTACCCTTTTCGGCCACGGTCCGCGTTTGGGCAGGTCGCCCCTGCACTGGCGCAGACCTGTCGTCTGATAAAGCCGTTTGAGGTGCGTCTGCAACGCTTCGATTTTTTCGTGCACGGCTCCCGCAGCGCCACCTTCTACCTGGCCCCCGAACCGGCCAGTGCGCTCAGAGCGCTGCAGCGGGGCCTGCTGGAAAAGGTGCCCGACTGCAGCGACACGGGCCGGTTTGACGGCGGGTTCATCCCCCACCTCAGCCTGGGTCAGGCGCGCAGCCGGGAGGTCGAAGCCTTGTGCCGCCGATGGCAGGCCACCTGGCGTCCCCTGGCCTTCACCCTGGAAAAGGTCCACCTGATCTGGCGCAACGATCCGCCGGACGACATCTTTCGACACGGGCCGGTGCTGCCGCTGGGTCCATAAAAACCAGCTGATGTTCTCACGCCAAGCCGCTCAGCGCGACAGAAAACCTTATACCTCACGCAAAGTCGCTAAGCTCGCAAAGGACAGCACGTTTATTTATCTTGGCCTCCGGTCAATGCAAACCATTTCAATTTCTGGATTTAATCAAATCAGAAATTGAAATATCTGTTCTTGAGTAGTGCTTTGCGCCTTTGCGCCTCCGCGTGAGATATGCTTTTTACAGTTTCCATGCGATACTTGGCGTCTTGGCGTGGGGCTATGCCGTTTTAAGTACCACGTGTCAGGTCGGACAAGCTTCAACCGACAAACTGTCAATGCACCGTTTAACGCATCAGCTCGCGCGAGCCTGAGCAGAATTTTGAAGGGAGTTTAGAGAGATGAGAATACTAACCGCCATCATCGTATTGGCGTTTTGCGCCAGCGCCTATGGCAGCCAGACCGCACAGAATCCCGAGGAGGTCGGCAACGTCAACTGGGGGCGGGATTTCGATGCGGCCCTCCAGATGAGCGCTGCCTCCGGCAAGCCCGTGCTGGTCCTGTTTCAGGAAGTTCCGGGCTGACCGGGGGTACGCGCGTTCGGCCGTGAAGTGCTGACCAACCCCCAGCTGGTAAAGGCCATCGAGGAAGAATTCATCCCGATGCTCGTCTACAACAACCGCAGCGGCGGCATGGACCGTGAACTGCTGGAGCGCTATGGCGAGCCCACCTGGAACTTTCAGGTGATCCGCTTTCTGGATGCCGAAGGAGAGGACATCATTCCCCGCAAGGACCGCGTCTGGACCACGAGCGGCGTGGCCCGGCGCATGGTCAAGACCCTCAGGGTCGTCAAACGCCCGGTGCCGGATTACCTGGAAAACCTCGCCGGAAACGAATGACAACCCCTTCCCGAATCCGGATAGGTGCTAGAGCATATCGTCATCGGCGTCTCTTGTTTCCCCAGCGGGACGTCTACATGCACCCCCTTCCGACCGATGCTTCTGGTTCGCCTAAAAGGGTTCAAAATGATCGTAGAAGTCGGGCGTGCAAGGGGCCGGGGCATCGTCCCTGACAGGCGCGCATCGAGACCACCAGCGGTTAGGCTCAACGAACAACCCAAAACCGTGGCAAACGCCCGGTTCCGGCTGACCTGCAAATCCTCGCAGGAATCCATTGACGGCATCCGTCAGATCAACACCGAGACCAAGGTGCCTATCAGGGACTGGTCTCTGCCTATTCCAGTTTAAAGGAGACTTTCAATTTGGTGCGATAGCCGACGATGCGGTTGTCCTCCAGGCGCATGTCCATTTGAACCACTTCCGCCACGCGGATGTCGCGAATGGAGCGGTCGACCGCACGCACGGCCGCCTTGGCTGCATCTTCCCAGGACTTTTCGGAAAACCCCACGACTTCGATAACTTTGTAGACAGCATCATCCATGACAATCTCCTTTCCAAGTCGGATAAAGTTAATAGGAACCTGCTCTGCTTTTAAATGCTTTAAAAGGTTTGATCTGTTTTTGTGGTGAGACGAGCGACGTCGAAGAATCAATATGCGCTTTACTATAGTTAGGATCGCAAATCCCGAAATCAACATCCATGCATTCAAATAGATAGAACGGACCTCAGGGACATGCAAACCTGTCGCGACCGTTGCGACGCAGCTGCGAGAAAAGCTCTCCGGCGGTAACGATCCGGGTGGCAACGGGCGTGCCGGTGGCGGCGATGGCCCTCGCCGCCCAGGTGTTGCAGGTGTTGAAGAGGTGAAAGGAACCTTGGGCGCGGTAAAAGCGGCTGGTGCCGTAGAGGCCCGGCCCCAGGGGGATGACCTCACCTTCCGGTCCGCGCGCGAAACTATCCCGGATGAAATCCAGCAGGCGCCCATAGGCGGATTGGCTGACGCATATATTAACGACCTCGCTGGCCGCAAAATAACGCGCCGGGTCCCCGGAAAAGCCCACGACGTGCATGACGCTGGCCGTGGGCCACAGGGCCGCCCGCAGGGCAAGGCCCGTTGAGGGCTCATCCGCCTGGTAGAAACGCGCATCCCCCCAGCCGATCTCGAGGTGCGCGGCACCGGAAAAATCCGCGCCAAGCAGGGGCAACCAGGATGCCATTTCATTCTGGCCGACCACGATGCCCACGTGCCAGCCGTGCTTGACGACCTGAAATACTTTGCGTCGTTCTTCTTCGGGAGCGGTGCGCGGGGAGACCTCAGGGGCTGCACAGCCCGATGTGATGGCGATCAGCAGCGCCAGGCCGTAAAGGATACGCTTGAAATACCCCAGGCATCCGCGCTTGGTCATCTTGGTGTGCATAGCAGCATAGTCGTCCCCGCAACCAATCTCAAAAATAATCCAAGTGCCCCTATATGCGTTATGATCCTACTCTTGGCAAAACCGTAGGGTCCCTGCCCTGCGAACCTGCATACATGTTAAATGCATGCTCCGCTTTCTCGTCGTCTCACGCCTTGCCAGGAACCCTAAGCTTAAATATGAGATAGGTTCTCTGTAAGGCTTCTTACGCAGAGCGGGGGGCCCCAGCTAGCCGCCCACAGGGGGCTTGGTCAATCTGTTGAGGTATAGGTTTTTCCCCTTTGTCCCGCGCCGAGCATCGACACGGCGGGCGGAATCAGCGCGCGGACTTGTCTGAGCGAAGCGAGTTTCCGCGCGCGCCGCTCGTTGGGGCGACGCACAGGATTAAGCGGGACACGGGCGGTTTCTTTTGGTTCGTTTTCTTTGCCGGGAAAGAAAATGAACAAACATAACAATAAAATCAGATCACGGATCGGTCCAAACTCGCTGGGTCCTCCACCAGAGATGGAGGGTTTAGATCACGACTAAACATGGGCGTCCTGTTGATGCGGCCCGGCGGCTACTGCCCCTTGGCATAGGTTCCCACCAGCTCCGCCCGTGCAAGAATGTGTCCCTGCATGGCCGCCTCCACCTGGGCCTTGGTGGGATTGCCCAGGCCCTCCAGGCGCGTGTCCAGGGCATAGAGCTTGTGGAAATACCGATGGCGCCCGATCGGCGGGCAGGGCCCCCCGTAGCCGGTCCGCTGCCAGTCGTTCAATCCTTCCCCGGTGCCGGCCGGCAGATCGCGGTCCGCCACGTCCTGCGCCAGGCCAGCATCCCCGGCCGGCAGGTTGAAGAGCACCCAGTGAACCCATGTCATCTTGGGCGCTTTGGGGTCCGGTGCGTCGGGATCGTCGACGATCAGCACCAGGCTGCGGGCATCGGCGGGCACTCCCGACCATGCCAGGGGCGGGGACACGTCCTGCCCCTCGCAGGTATACTGCTTCGGGATGGCGTCGCCGTCTTTGAAGGCCTCCGACTCGATTTTCATTGCCATGTCGCCTCTCCTTTCGATCACGGGCCGCCCGGCAGGATCAGGCCGCCGGCCACCGCCGGGATCATGATGCTGAATTAAAGCAATATAATCATGATGACCACGCCCGGTGTATTGGCAGCCCCGACATCGACGGATGCGTCTGTCGATGGTATTCTGCGACCTGGCCCGTCATGCATTGCCTTATCGTATCGATAATCAAAACTTTGCCCCAGATTCATTCCCGCCGCTGTTTTCCAGCTGGACAAAACGTGTCACTCCACCTGACATATCATGTCCAGCCGTCCGCGAACCGGTCACGCCTAAAAATCCTTACCGCCTGATATCAATGTACAATCTGGACATCCACCAATACGGCACAGGATTTGCTTCAGATATAAGCGGATAAAATGAGTTAAGTCGATGATATGCACCCAACAAATCAACATGATGCATGGATATTGAAACCATATCGATATGGGGGCCACCGTGAGAAGTGCATTCGATTTTTTTGATATCGTGTCGGTCGTCATCGTTCTAACGGCCGTTCTTCGACTGAGCACCGTCAATTAGCGCAAACCACAATCAGGGATCACGCCAGACCGCAAAGCGCGACAGAAAACTTTATATTGGACGCCAAGCCGCGAAGCTCGCAAAGAAAATCAAAAGTTTTTATTTGGCCTCCGGCCAATGCAAACGGTTACCTTTTCTGGAATCGGAAGATTCAGAAAAGGTAACAATCCGTTCTTAAGCAGTTCTTTGCGCCTTTGCGACTCCGCGTGAGGAATGCAGTTACCCGGCCCCGGGCCGGAGCCCCCGCCATTTCCCGGACCTTGAACCAGGATCATCATAGAGCCGCAGCCCCCGTTTTCCGGAATAAACCTGACTTGTTGACTTGACAGGTTTTTCGTCCTACACACGATATGTCTCCACGTGATGGCAACGATTGCTTATAGACCCTTTTTCTGTCAGCCGGCATGAGTATCGTATATTCCTTTGAAGACGATTATGTCCTCGTGACCCCCATTGGTTTCAATACCTTTGAAGACGTCTCCACGGCTTTCGAGATGATCGCGGCCGCCCCGGCTTCCAATCGACCCGCCAGGGTGCTTTTCGACGGGCGCCAGACCAACTACGGCCCGCCGGGTGAAGAGCTTGAAATGCTGGCCGAGTTTCTGGGAAGACACGATGCTTACCGCGGCAGCCGTTGGGCCATCATCGCGATCCCGGATACCCTGGTGTTCGCACTCAGCCGCATGTATACCGCTCTGGCCGAAGACCATGGCATGTACGCCGAAACCTTTACCGATTTCGAGGCCGGCCGCGCATGGCTCATGCAGCCCCAGGCCGCCCATTGAGTCGATCCGTCCCCTCGCCTCCATGAGGCCGCCAAGCCTGAAAAGAAAGACAACTCCAAAGCTCACGCCAAGCCGCAAAGCTCGCAATGGAAAGCTATTGGTTTTAGTTCCTCGGTCGCAGACCGATGCAAGCCGTTACCTTTTCTGGAATCCAAAGGATTCAGAAAAGGTAACTATCTGTTCTTAGGCAGTTCTTTGCGCCTTTGCGTCTTTGCGTGAGGCATGCTGTTAGCAGTTTCAACTTGGTCCCTGGAGCATTAGCGTCTGTCGTCTCCGCGTGAGATATGCTTCTCGCAGTTACTATGCAGTTCGCGGTGTATTCGCGTGAGGTAAGGGAAGGTAAAGGCAGCGCCGGACCTCGCTGGCATCATCCGCCGGGCTTGCCGGCCATGATAGCATCCTTGATCATGGCATCGAGCCTGTCCATCATTTTGTGTTTGAAGCCCAGCCGCTTGGCATCGGCGAGATAGGCCCCCGCCTTGTCGGGGTCGTTTCGAAAGCGCATATGCACCACGGCCAGATCCCAGTAGGGCGCGGCAAGGTAGGGGTCGAGAGCAATGGCTTCCTCGAAAAGCGCGCACATCGTATCGATCTGCTCCGGTGATGGCGCAATGCCGGCCTGGTCGCAAGCCGTCATGATGGCCTCCCCTTTGCCTCCACGCGCCCTGGCGGCCCGCAGCTTCAAGTCAGGATTGTCGGGATCCTTCTCCCGGAACCGGTCCACATAGGCAATCGCATCGTCCTGGCGCCCGGCCTTGAGCATTTCCGCATATTCAAGCTTATCGAATTCTTCGCCCATACTTACCTTTCCATATCTTCGATTAACTGACAGCTAACAGAGAAAGACAACTTCAGGTTTCACGCCAAGCCGCAAAGCACGCCAGAAAAGCAACAACATTTCTCACGCAAAGCCGCCAAGCCCGCAAAAAAAACCAATATGTTATCTTTCGGCCTTCGGCCGAAGCATCCCGTTACCTTTTCTGGAATCCAACGGATTCAGAAAAGGTAACAATCTGTTCGCAGCCGTTCTTTGCGCCTTAGCGTCTTTGCGTGACAAATATGGCCGTTAATGCTTTATCTGCGTTCATCTGTGTCAATCTGCGGCCAACTAATCTGTTCTTGTGCCTCAGCATCATGGCGTGAGGCAAGGGAAAAAAAAGGGGATTGAAATGGAAACCTGAGCGCGTCCGCTTGCCCAGGGCAGCCCATCCCCTCATCTCTTAGGCCGAATTCCGGCTGGCATTGATATTACCATACAGCGACCGCTGGACGATTTTTTCGTAAAGCGGTTGATGTTTCGTGCCC
>JASJCD010000281.1 GCA_030066135.1 Desulfobacterales bacterium
TTTTGTCCACCTCGCCTTTCATGAGATAGGCGCTGGCCAGAGTGGCATAGGCCTGTACGAAGCGAAAATTGAAATGCGTGGCGCGCTCCAGAGATTTGATGCCTTCGTCCAGGTTGCCCATCTGGAGCTGTACGAAGCCGATGTTGCCGTGCCCCTCCGAGAAACCCGGTCGCATCTTAACGCCGCGCTTGTTCCAGTCCAGGCAGCCTTCCAGGTCGCCGCGCTTGAGGCAGATGGCCCCCATCTGGACATAGGCTTCAGCCAGTGTGGGGCTGCATTCGATGGCTTCCAGCAATTCCTTTTCGGCCTCTTCAATTTTGCCCTGGCCCATCAGGGCCACCGCGAGATTGTAGTGGGTGGTCCCGCAATCAGGGTTGCCGGCCAGCATTTTGCGGTGGGCCGCAATATATTCTTCCGCGTTCTTGAATTGACTCATGGATATGACCTCTCGATGCCCGGCCGATACCGGACGGCTTGGTTTCTAATGCATAAAGCCCAATTTCGTATTATGCCTGCCGGCACCTGTCAAGATTATTTAAAGGGTAGATGGTCAGAATTGCTTGATTTTCCTTGACAGATCCCCGGGCTTTTATCTACCAGAGAAAAATCCCACCCACTGAACGACTTGCGGTTCTGCGGTCCCCAAAAAGGAGGATGTCATGAAAACAGGATGCTACACCGCCATTATCACGCCGTTTGCCGGCGACGCCGTCGACGACGACGGCCTGGATCGCCTGGTGGATTTCCAGATCGCCGGCGGCATCACCGGTGTTCTGGCCGTCGGCACGACCGGTGAAAGCCCCTCCCTGTCCTGGGATGAACACAATCAAGTCGTGGAAAGGGTGGCCAGGAAAACCAAGGGCAAGTGCCTGTGCATTGCCGGCACCGGCAGCAACAACACCAGAGAGGCCCTCGAAGCCACGGCGCACGCCGCCAAGGCCGCCGTGGACGCTGTCCTGCTGGTGGACCCTTATTATAACGGGCCCAGCTCGCTCGAAATAAGACGTGAATACATCGAACCGGTGGCGGCCGCCTATCCGGATCTGGCCATCATTCCCTACGTGATTCCCGGACGCACCGGCACCCAGCTGTTGCCCGAGGATCTGGGGCTTTTGAGCCGGCGATTCCCAAATGTAACCACGGTCAAGGAGGCCACCGGTAATCTCGAAAACATGAAGCGCACCCGCACCTGTTGCGGGCCGGAATTCACCATCCTCTCCGGGGACGATGGGATGACCCTGGACATGATGACGGACACCGCGATCGACGCCTCCGGCGTCATATCGGTGGTGTCCAACGTGGCCCCGGCCGCCATGACCCAGCTCGTGGCGCTGCTGGCCGACAAGCAGCACGATGCCGCGGCCAAGCTCTGCCAGGACCTCAGCCCGCTCTTCGGCCTGGTGACGGTGAGCACCACCGAGGGGACGCCCTTCGGCGAGGTGACGGCCCGCTTCCGCAATCCGGTGGCCATCAAGGCCCTGATGTCCATCCTGGGCCTGCCCTCGGGCGGCTGCCGGCGCCCGCTGGGCAAGATGACCCGCAAGGGCATCGATTTCGTGCGCCAGACCGCGCGCAAGGTGCAGATGGCCAATCCCTCGATTCTCAAACCGGCGGCTGAATTTTTCAACGTCGATATCGATCAGCGCTTGAATGACGACAGCGTGCTGGAAGCATTGATCTATACGGACTATTAGGGGCTGTTTCTAATTTGGGATTTTGGTTCAAGGTCAAGGCAGCCGTGAGGATTCCCCGCAAAGCGGGAATTCCCATCCGATTGCTCTGATCTGGTGGGGCGCAACCGGAGGAATGCACTGGTATTTCGAGGATTGAAACCGAATGACCAACGCCGAGATTGGGCCAAGAGACAATTTAGAAACAGCCTCTAATCCCGATGCCTGACGACAGAAGGGGGAAGCGGCAGATGGTATTGCCACTTCCCCCTTCACGTTGGTTATGATGCGGCTCAAGATCTTATTCCAACTAATTTCCGCAAGATCTGATGCCGGGTCATTCCATGCCCATAAGAAAATGGTAGCTTTTGGTTCAGGACAAGGCCGCAGTGGTTTTGAAACCGCAAGCGTAGCTCAGGCTACGTCGAGGATTTCAAAAGCGCGCGAACGCCGGCCTGGGCCAAAAGATGCCATTTATGGGTAGGCATTATTTTACACGCCCCTCTCTCCAGGCCTGAATCAGTTTGTCGTAGTCGACGGTCTCGCCCTGGGGCTTTTCGTTGACCTTGGCCTTGGGCGAGCCGGGCTGGCTCAGCCAGTGTTCGGGGTCTTTCTTGGGGTTCAGCTTGGGACCGCACTCGCCCTGAACATTCGCGCGCTGGATGCGCTGCAGCACCCGGTCCTGTTCGCGGGCCAGGTTGTCCATGGCGCGGCTCACGGTCACCTCCCCGGAAACCGCCTCGCCGATATTCTGCCACCACAGCTGGGCCAGCTTGGGGTAGTCGGGCACGTTCGTGCCGGTGGGGGTCCAGGCCACCCGCGCCGGGCTGCGGTAGAACTCGACCCAGCCACCCAGTTTGGGTGCTCGCTCGGTAAAGGATTCATGCCGGATATCGCTGTCGCGAATCGGCGTCAGGCCGACGTGGGTCTTTTTAAGCGATGTGGTCTTGGCCACGCAGAACTGGGCAAACAGCCAAGCCGCCTTGCGCCGCTTGAGCGGGGTGCTCTTCATCAGGGTCCAGGAACCGCAGTCCTGGTAGCCTAGCTTTTGACCTTCTTCCCAGTAAGGACCATGGGGGGAGGGGGCCATGCGCCATTTAGGGGTGCCGTCCTCGTTGACCGTGGGCCCCGGTGAAACCATGTCAGATAAAAAGGCCGTGTACCAGAAGATCTGCTGGGCCACATGCCCTTTGGCCAGCACCGGCAGGTAGGTGTAAAAATCCATCCCCAGTGAGCCGGGGGGGGCGTATTTGCGCAACCACTCCATGTATTTGCGCAGCGCGTACTTAGCCGCCGGCCCGTTGGCGGCCCCACCGCGCTCCACGCTGGCGCCTACCGGACGGCAGCCCTCGACCCGAATACCCCATTCATCGACCGGTTTGCCATTGGGAATACCCTTGTCCCCGGCACCGGCCATGGAGAGCCAGGCGTCGGTGAAGCGCCAGCCCAGATCCGGGGCCTTCTTGCCATAGTCGTTGTGACCGTAGATGGCCTTGCCGTCAATTTCACCGACATGTTCGCTGAAGAATTCGGCGATGTCCTCGTAGGCCGACCAGTTCACCGGCACACCCAGCTCGTAGCCGTAGATCTCTTCGAACTTCTTTTTGAAATCGGGTCGGTTGAACCAGTCGTAGCGAAACCAGTAGAGGTTGGCGAACTGCTGGTCCGGCAGCTGGTAGAGCTTGCCGTCCGGCCCGGTGGTGAAGGACTTGCCCATAAAATCGTCAACGTCCAGGGTGGGCAGGGTGACGTCCTTGCCTTCGCCCTTCATGAAATCGCTCAAAGGCACCACATGGCCGTAGCGCATGTGGGTGCCGATGAGATCCGAGTCGTTGATGTAGGCATCGTAGAGGTTTTCACCCGAGGCCCACTGGGACTGAAGCTTTTCGATCACGTCGCCTTCCTGGATCAGGTCGAAAGAGACCTTGATGCCGGTGATCTCCTCGAAGGCCTTGCCCAGCACCTTGGCCTCATACTCGTGCGTGGGGATCGTTTCCGAAACGACCTTGATGTTCATCCCCTTGAAAGGTGCGGCCGCCTTGATGAACCACTCCATCTCTTTCATCTGTTCTTCTTTGCTCAGGGTCGAAGGCTGAAATTCATTCTCGACCCACTTCTTGGCGGCCTCCATTTGGGGTCCGTGGCTCGTGGCCCAAACAGAGCTGCCGGTAAGAATGAACGTCAAAGCAACGATCCATATGGGAATGGATCGAAACCAAAACCGTCGATTGGTCAATTTGCGCATCGCTTCCTCCTCTCCGAGATTGGTGATTGTAGCGGAAGGCTTTCCCGCCCGGAGACAACCTACGACGTTGGCGGTAAAGCCGATGAGCCCATGGCCCGGCGGCGGCAGGGGATTGAAGGCCGGAATTAAAAACCGCTTCCGTAGTGCACGGGCCCGTCTATCCCCAACGCATGACGATGATGATCCAGGCCACCGAAAGCACCGTTCCGTACCACAGCGCAAGATCGGTAAGCCCCAACCAGGCCAGGTGAATATAGGCGCTTCCCAGAAGCCCCAAAAAGAAACGTGTTCCGCGGGTTGTCGGGATCATAAGAAAGCCGCGGCGCTCGATGGTCGGGGACACCAGTTCCCATATGAGCATGCCGCAGAGCATCAGGAAGATACTCGAGAAAAAGATGGCCGTCGGCTTGGTCCAATACATCCATTCGAGACCCATCGCTGTCCCCTTTTAAACGCGGCCCAGGGCGAAACCCTTGGCCAGGTGGTTGCGTACGAACCAGATCACCAGCCCGCCCGGTACGATGGTCAGCACGCCGGCAGCGGCCAGCAGGCCCCAGTCGAGGCCGGTCGCGCTGATGGTGCGCGTCATGGTGGCCACGATCGGTTTGGCCTCGGTGATCGTCAGGGTGCGGGCAAAGAGCAGCTCGACCCAGCTGAACATGAAACAGAAGAAGGCGGTCACGCCGACACCCGCGCGAATCAGCGGTATGAATATGGTGATAAAGAAGCGCGGAAAACTGTACCCGTCGATAAAGGCGGTTTCGTCGATTTCCTTGGGAATTCCGGACATGAAGCCTTCCAGGATCCAGACGGACAGGGGCACGTTGAACAGGCAATGGGCCAAAGCCACCGCGATATGGGTATCCATCAACTTGAAGGTCGAATACAGCTGGAGATAGGGCAGCAGAAAGACCGCCGGGGGCGCCATGCGGTTGGTCAGCAGCCAGAAGAACATCTGCCCGTCGCCGATGAATTTGAAGCGCGAGAAGGCATAGGCCGCGGGCAGGGCGAAGGCCAGTGACATCACCGTATTCATGCTGACATAGATGATGGCGTTGATATAGGCCGTATACCAGGTCGGATCGGTGAAAATCTTCACATAGTTTTGAAAGGTGATATCGGCCGGGTAAAGCGCAAAGTCGCCGAGAATGTCCGCGTTGGTCCTGAGCGACATGTTGAGCATCCAATAGATCGGCAGGATCAGAATGCCGAAATAAAGACACAGGGCAATGGTGCGCTTCTGGATTTTCATGCCTTGTCCCCCCGGCCAACGTTCAGCAGGGCCTGATAGAATGCAAAACTGAAGAGCAGCACAATCAAAAAGTAAATAATGGAAAAGGCCGCCGCCGGCCCGAGATCAAACTGCATGGTGGCCAGCTTGACCAGATAGATCGAGAGAAAAGTGGTCGTATTGCCCGGCCCCCCGCCGGTGAGGGCAAAGGGTTCGGCGTAGATCAGGAAGCTGTCCATCCAGCGCAGCAAAACGGCGATCGTGAGAACGCCGCGCATCTTGGGCAGTTGAATGTAGAGAAATGTGGCCCAGGCGGAGGCCCCGTCAATCTTGGCGGCCTGATAGTAGGCTTCGGGAATGGCCCGCAGCCCGGCATAAGCCAGCAGCGCCACCAGGGGCGTCCAGTGCCAGACCTCCATGGCCATCAGCGTAATCCAGGCATAGATGGGCTTGGCGGTGTGGTCGAAAGGGACCTCGAGCAGGTCCAGACCATTGATCCATACGCCGAACAGGCCGATGTCCGGCCGGGTGAAGATGATCCAGATGGTGCCGATCACGTTCCAGGGAATGACCAGGGGCAGCGCCAGGATCACCAGCGAGGCCGAAACCCCCCAACCGCGTTTGGGCATGGCCAGGGCGATAATGATCCCCAGCGGAATCTCGATCAGCAGGACGAGCCCGGAGAATATGAATTGACGCCACAGCGCGTCATGCAAACGGTTGTTGCTCAGCATCTCCTTGAACCACTCGGTGCCCACGAAGACGGCCTGGCCCGGACCGAATATGTCCTGGAGGGAGTAGTTGACCACGGTCATCAGCGGGATGATGCCGCTGAAGGCAACAATAATGAAGGCCGGCAGCACCAGAAACCAAGCCTTGTTGTCTTCCCATTTGTCCATCGCGCCGCTCCTTAAACCCTGACCAGCCGCCCGTCGGCAAACAGGCGCGTCCACTCCGGGGGAAAAACGAGCCAGGCTTCGTCCGCGGGAATGCGCCCGCCCTCCGGCATCCGGGCCCG
>JASJCD010000282.1 GCA_030066135.1 Desulfobacterales bacterium
CCCAGCACCCGGGCCCGGATGCAACCGGAAGGGACCGGTCGGAAGCATGTTGATCGTTGAAGCGCAAACAATTGGGATACCTAACTTCTTTTTGGGATTCTTGGCGATCAATTTCGGCGCCAGCGGAATCAGCATGCAGTGCTGCCGACCCACGGGCGATCTTCTACGGAGTATACTAATATCGATGCTTAAGGTCCTAATCTAGCGAAATCCGCTCCGGGTTGCAAGCCGACCCGGGGCCGCCCTCTTAACATCGTCTATCCGGCCCTTATTATTTACAGGACAGAACATTCGGTGGTTTACCCCGATAATGCGCGTTAAGGTTGTGGTAACCCGATTGATTCCCTCTCGAAGCGGGGAAAATATCGTCATGCAAATCAAAGTTGAGTGCTATGCCGGCTATCGCGGTGAACAAACCCCGCGGCGTATCCTGCTGGGGAGCCAGTATCTTGAAGTGACTGGGATTCTGGATTGCTGGCTGGCACCTGATCATCGCTATTTCAAACTCACAACGGATGACGATGGCATTTGGATCATCCGGCACGATACGATTCGCGAAATCTGGGAACTGACAGCTTACCGACAGGCATAGCCGCTGAGCCGCAGGCGGCTTTTGCGTTGAACGCGTGCGCTGGCGGCCAGCGAACGAATATTTGGGTCCAACACCCTGCCGCCGGGATAAGAATGCATGTGGTGATCGTTATAGAATCAAACGGGGGGGAACACCCCAATAGCGCCGGCCTGGCAGTAACCGGGGAGAATCCATGCAAGACATCCATTTCAATCAAATGTCGGCCATCGGTTATGTGCGTTTGCGCAACGAGGACAGCCATGCCGTCATACACGCCACGCAACAGAGCGGTGCCCTGGCCGTGGTCTGCGACGGTATGGGCGGTGCGGTCGGCGGAGAAATCGCCAGTAAAATTGCCTGTGAGACTTTCTATGCCTATCCCCGTTTCGAGGACGGGATCACGGCCGGGCGCCTGATACACCATCGTCGCCGGCTCGAACGCCTGATCCAAATTGCCAATGAGAAAATATTCAGGTTCGCGGCGGATCACCGCCGCTACCGCGGCATGGGTACCACGGTATCGGCCCTCCTCTTTATTGAAGGCCACGTGGTGATTGCCCACGTGGGGGATTCGCGCGTTTACCGCCTGCGCAACAGCCGCCTTGAATTGCTGACCCGCGACCAGACCCTGCTTGATTTCCTTCTGCGTTCCAAGCGTCTGCCGCCTTCCCAGGCCTTCGGGCACCCCAGCGGCAATGTTCTCCTGCAGGCCGTGGGCGCCAAAACCCGGCTTGATCATATCTTCACCCATGATTCGGCCTACCGCTCCGGAGACCTTTACATCCTGTGCTCCGACGGATTGAGCGATCTGGTATCTGAAGCCGAAATCCAGAAGCTGGCGATGCAGCCGCAAACCGAAACCCTTTGTGAACGGCTTGTGGCCGAGGCGCTGCGGCAGGGCGGCAAAGACAATATCACCGTCATCACCGCTATCGTCCGAACGGCCGAAGCGCATCGCCGCAGCGCTTGATCACCCTGCCAAATTGACATCGACGCTGGAAGGTATGATTTTTATAAATGGACACATCAGGTTTCGAGATCCGTGACTGGCCGGCGCTGCGCAAACCTGTGATGCTGGTCGGTCTGGGCGGGTGGGGCAACGCCCTGAATGTTGCCAAGGGAACGGCGGTCTATCTGGTCCGAAAGACCGAAGCCCGTCGCTTCGGCACCGTGATCACGGATACCTTTTTCCGATTCGATGATAACCGCCCCACGGTGACCATTCGCAACGGTTTGATGCACGCGGTCCATTTCGAACAAGGGGGGCTGTTTGCCGCCAAGACGCCCCAAAGCGACCGCGACATCCTCTTGCTTGTGGTTGATGAACCCCATCTGTGCTGGGACACTTTTGCCGAGCAGGTCCTGAATATCGCCACCACTACGGGCGTATCCGAATTCATATCCCTGGGCAGCATGTACGACGGTGTGCTGCACACCGAGGCCGTCATTTCGGGAATTGCCAGTGACGCCGCTCATCTTAGGGAACTGGATGCGTTCAGCATTCGACCAGTGGACTACCACGGTCCCACGGCCATCCACTCGATTCTCCATCGCAAGGCCTGCGAGCGCCGTCTCAAGGCGAGCAGCCTCTGGACCCACTGCCCTTACTACCTCGAAGGCACCACCCATCCCGGGCTCGTCGCTTCGACGGTCGAGACGGTGGCACGCATGCTGGGTTTGAGCATCGAAACCCATGATCTCGTCGAAGAATGGGAGCGTCTCAAGAAAGAAATCCAAGACGCCATCGAGGAAAATCCCAAGCTCCAGAAACTGATCGGCGAACTGCGCCGCGCCAAGGTGCGGGGGGCCTGGGCCAATCGACCCATCCAGGGCCCGAGCGACGACAAGGTCATCCGCCTCAAGGACTTTAGAGATCTCAGTTGAAGGTCCCGGCCGGACATTGTTTGGTTCGGCCCTTTTCTGGGTTTCGACGGTGGACGTTTCTGCCCGTAAAGGGGGAATGCGCTCACCCGTCCCGGATTCTATCCCCGCGATATCTTTTACTTGTCGTCTCCTGCGGGCTGATATAGGTTGGTGCCTCACGGCCGCTGCTGCGGGCCCGTCGTGTGTCGGCGATAATCCCGGGCTCTGGGCCGGACACCTTTCAGGCCGCAGCGCCCGTGCGGCTGACTGTCAAAAGGAATGATCATTTCATATGAGTGCCAATGATTACTACCGGACGCTGGGCATCCAGCCGACCGCCAGTGCCAAAGAAATAAAAAACGCCTATCGTGAATTGGCCCTGAAGTATCATCCGGACCGCAATCAGGATAATCCCGAGGCCGTCAACCGGATGAAAGCCGTGAACGAAGCCTATGCCGTCTTGTCGAATCCGCAAAAACGGCAGGAGTACGATGCGATCCGGACGCGCTTCGGCAGTGCGGCCCACGATCAGTTCCGCAAGACTTACTCGGAGCAGGACATATTTGCCGGTTCCGATATATTCCGTGTGTTCGAAGAGCTGACCCGACTCCACGGGTTTCGCCATTACGAGGAGGTATTCAAGGAATTTTACGGACCGGGTTACCGATCTTTCGAAGTCAAGCGTCCGGGGATGTTTTTCAGGGGATTCGTTTTTACCGGTGGCCGCCACCCAAGACAGGGCCGGGGCCGCGGACAACTTGGCGGCCCTGGCCTGGGCCGCATCGGCCGCCGTCTGGTCGAGAAATTAATCGGCGCGGAAATTCCACAGCCCGGACAGGACGTGGAGGCTGCCATTCGCCTGTCGGCGGACGAAGCCCGGCGCGGCGGGCCCTATGCCTACTACTACCGTCAGCAGAATAAGAAGCTGGTGGTTAAGATCCCGCCGAATGTGCGTGAAGGTCAGCGTATCCGCCTCGCTGGAATGGGCGAGAACGGGCGTGGCGGGGCATCCCCCGGAGACCTCTATTTACGGGTCGCTATCCAGAAACCGCTGCTCGCGGCCGTCAAGTCCAAATTCAAGCGCTGGTTTAAGGGCTGAAACCGGCCCCGTTTCGGCGCAGCACCAGAACGGCCGTCTTGGAGGACCGCAATGCCGCATGTCATCGTCAAAATGTACCCGGGCCGCTCAGCCGACACCATCGAACAACTCGCCCAGGCGATCACCCGCGATGTCGTTGCCATTGCCGGCTGTGCCGAGAAATCCGTTTCAGTGGCCCTCGAAGAGGTTCCGCCCGAGAAATGGGCGGCGGAAGTCTACCTTCCGGATATCCAGGGGCAGGCAGACAACCTCATCAAAAAACCGGGATACGATCCTTTCAGCTGATCCACGCCAGGGGTGCGGCACCCGCATCCAAATGGCATCCGAGGGTGATGCTAAAAGGGTTGGCACCGGCAGGAGCGAGCATGGGATTCATCCGGGGTTTGAAACTCAATATGCAAGGCTTGTGGCTGGGTCTGCGGACGCCCAAACTGCTCGTTCTGGGTCTGCTGCGCTTCGCGATGATGCTGCTGATCTTTTTGGGGGCGGCGGCTTTTTTTATTACCTACCACGATGCAATCCTCCTGGCGATATGGACCAAACCGACAAGTGGCTGGCTGATCTGGCTCTGGCATCTGATCTCCTGGATCATGTCGCTGGTACTGCTGGGGGTGGCGACCGTGGTTGGGTATTTCATCGCGCAGATCCTGTTCAGCGTGGTCATCATGGACACCATGTCGCGCATCACCGAAAAAGTGGCCACCGGCAGGGAACTCCCCCCGCCGGATATGCCCTTTTTCCAGCAGCTGGCCTATCTGGTGCGCCAGGAGGTGCCAAGGGCTGTTCTGCCCATCCTGCTGGTGCTCCTCGTCATGGTGCTCGGCTGGCTAACCCCCCTGGGGCCCCTGCTGACCTTTATTTCACCGGTGATCGCCGCGCTCTTTCTGGCCTGGGACCATACCGATCTGGTACCGGCCCGTCGGATGGTGCCATTTGACCAGCGTTTCCGACTCTTCCGCCAGCACCTGCTGTTTCACCTGGGTTTTGGTCTGCTGTTTCTGGTGCCCCTGTTCAATTTGCTGCTGCTGTCCTTCGCCCCCGTGGGGGCCACCTTGTTTCACCTGGAGTTGGCGTCATCGGAGCCTCCAAAGCGCCCGCTGGCTTGACGCCCAATCGACACCCATTAGATTTACGGCATGCCGAATTTGCCGCTGGAAATGGAACGCCTGCACCGCATGGCGGCTGACTGCGGAATTGTGCGTATCGGCACGGCTGGTATTCGTCAGTTGCGCCGCCTGGTGGATCGGATCGAAGCCGAAACCGGTCTTCAGTTCATCCGCATGGAAATGGGCATCCCGGGGCTGCCATCGCCGGACGCCGCGGTTCAGGGCGAAATCCAGGCCCTCCAGCAAGGGGTCGGTGCGGTCTATCCGCCGTTTGAGGGCATTGCGGCGCTCAAAACGGAGATTGCCCGCTTTATCCAGCGCTATACGGACGTGACCATCGCCCCGCCGAACTGCTTTCCCACCCTGGGGGCCATGCAGGGTTGTTATCTGGGGATGGCCCTGGCCGCCCGCCGCTATGCGGATAAAACCAGGATCCTGTTCATCGATCCGGGTTTCCCGGTCAACAAGCTCCAGGCCCGCTCGCTGGGGCTGACCTACACAACCTTTGACCTGGCCGATTATCGCGAAAACAAGCTCGCATCCAAGCTGGAATCGGTTTTGGCGGCCGGCGATTACGCCGCCATTGTGTATGCCAATCCCAGCAATCCGGCCTGGCTGTGCCTGTCGGCGACCGAACTGGAAATCATTGGCGCCGCCGCCCACCGTCATGATCTGGTGGTGATTGAAGACCTGGCCTATTTCGGAATGGATTTCCGCACAGATTACCGTCAGCCGGGTAAACCGCCGTTTGTGCCCACCGTGGCCCATCACGCCGATCACTACCTGCTGATCATCTCCAGTTCCAAAATATTCAGTCTGGCCGGCCAACGGATCGGGATGCTGGCCATTTCCGATTCACTGGCACGCGCACGTCATGCACATCTGAAACGGTTCTATCCGTCGGATGTTTTCAGTGAGGCCCTGGCCTACGGGGGACTTTATGCCATCGGGGCGGGGGTCTCCCACAGCGCCCAGTTCGGTCTGCTGGCCTTGCTGCAGAACATCAACCGCGGACGCTACGACTTTCTCGAGACCGTGCGCATTTATGCGCAGCGGGCGGCGCGCCTGAAGACCATTTTTCGTGCCAATGGTTTCCAACTGGTTTACGATCGGGACGGTGAGCGCCGCCTGGCCGACGGGTTTTATTTTACCGTGGCCTATCCGGGTATGGCTGGCAGTGATCTCGTAACGGCCCTCATGCGTTTCGGCATCAGTGCCATTGCCCTCGATGCCACCGGCAGTGCCCGCCAGGGCGTGCGGGCCTGTGTATCTCAGATCGCGGAAAGCGATTTCGATATCATCGCCGAGCGTCTGGCACACTTTCAGCGTGTCTTCGGCTGACAATCCCGTCATGCCGTCGCGATCCGGCCGGCATCGGCGCCGGAATTTGGGAAAGGGTCTACGCCGCTGCCGGCTACGTACTTTTACGCCTGCCGAAGAACAGAAACCCCATCAGAACGGCACCAGACATGGTCAGACCGAAAGCAGCCAGGTAGCCGATGCGGTAGGCCCGGGTGGGTGCATGCCCGAAGCCGATCAGGAGATCCACCAGGGGGCCGGCGATCAGGGTGCCGGCCAGACCCCAACTCA
>JASJCD010000283.1 GCA_030066135.1 Desulfobacterales bacterium
CATTCGAAGTCGACATCCATTTGCGGAAGGTTTTCAGAGCCATCGCTGCAGGCGCCGAGTCCGAACACCAGCAGCACGATCACGATGCTGCGGATTGCGCTAGCCATCATTTTTTGGTTCCTTCTGCTTTGAGATCATCCTTTGGGGTGCCCGCGCCGTCGCCCACCGTTCGCGTGTTGTCCTCACCCGCTCTCCGGACTGAAAGTGATCATGCTGACCGCGTTGCTGTGTGGATCGACCTGTACTTCCCGGAACTGAAATTTGTGGTCGGCGTTGTGTTCGGTGGTTTTTCCCGAAGCCATAATCCAGTCGATATTGTTCTCCGCGGACCAGACTTTGGATTTATGCTTGTGACCGAAGCAGACGAAGTGGGCCTTGTTGGCCAGGATGCGCAACACCTGCTTGGCATCGTCCATCTCCAGGCCGAGCGCGTGATAAAAAGGATGGTGGTGGAAGTAGACGACGATGCGCTTGCCCAGAACGATGCCCGGATCCGTCAGAATGGCAATCAGTTTTTCGCGCTGCTCCTTGCCGACCTCCCCACTGGCAAAATGCATGGCCGCGTCTTCTTTACCGACCACCGAATCCAGGCCGATAAATACCGCATTCTCCGCCTTGGTCACCATGGGAAACAGCTTCTCCATCTTGGCGCCCGGCTTTTTGGCCGGTGCATAGTCGATCAGTTCGCCCAGCATGTATTTCTGAAAATCGGCCTGGGAATCCTCTGTGTAGATATTCCCGCAGGGCCCGTAATCGTGGTTGCCCGGCGCCGGCAGAACGGTAAAGCCTGCCTCAACCAGGGGTTTGAGCAGCTTCACCGCACTGCGGTACTGTTTGGCCTTCCCATCGTCGACGATATCGCCGGTGATCAGGACGACGGGCTTGTCCCTGCGGGGGCCGGGATAGCGGTTGATGATGAAGCGTACGATCTTTTCACAGTTGATGTTCTCAAGCTTCTTCTTCCCACGGATGTGCAGATCACTAAGTTGGATAAAGCGTGTCATTGGCCTTACCTCCGTTGCGTTGTGGGTTTACCGGCAGTCCCGGGACGCGATCGAAAACATGCCGGCCGCGCGCGTCGAGCGCATCAACGCTGCCCGCAGAGCCGTCCGCCGAGGGTCTTGCGCCCTTCTGGCCTGAAGCCCGGTGTCCAATCATCACGTCTGAAATATAGCTTAGCCGGCTTGGGTGGGGGGGTAATGCAAGAAAAGCTCAAGGATCTGGTATTATGAATGCATTTAAAAATCAACCCGACACGAGTCCTCGAGGCCGGTTGAGGTTCTGAGGGCGGACCACTTGATGTTTACCACGATCTCAAGTTAAAAATTCATAGTTCGGCATTCGGATTCAAGCGCGCCTTATGGGTGGTTTCCATCCAATTCGTATGGGGGCTGCGCACAAATGCTATCTGACAACCCCTTCAATGAACCCTGATTTTGAATTTCAACCAAAATGGCTATATGTTATTATCTTAATTATTATAGTTGGTCGGTGGCAAGGGTCTTGCAGGTAAATACATTTCTGTTTTGCAAAAAACAGGTCTTATTAATTTTGTCATTAAAAACAATTTTTTATATGATTCGATACCCAATTAACGCTTTGCCGGGCTTATACAAAAAGCTACACCTGACGGTCTTATTGATGCTCATCCTGTCTTTGCCGGGTTGTGCGGACATGCAGGGGCTGTGGCCCAAGTCGCTGCCTTTGCCGGCGTACCCGGCGGATAGGATCGAGCGAAATGACTTTAGGGTTCACCAGGAAGAGGACGTCATTGGCCGCTTGGCGAGTATCAGAATTAAAAATGGAGATACGCTGCCGGATATTGCCCGCCATTTCAGCCTGGGCATCAACACCGTCAGTGCCGCCAATCCGGGGGTGGACATATGGGTGCCGGTGTCCGGGGAGCGTATCCTCTTGCCCATCAGCTTCACCCTGCCCGATACCCGCCGCAAAGGCATCGTGATCAACCTGGCCAGCATGCGACTTTTCTATTTCAAAGCTGACGGCAAGCAAATGACCGTCTCGACCTACCCGGTCGGTGTCGGCACCGCCGAGCGCCCTACCCCCATGGGCAAAATGTACATCAGCCGCAAAAAATTCCGTCCGACCTGGTTTGTACCCGCCTCCATCGCTGCCGATCACCGCAAAAAGGGCGATCCGCTGCCGCCCAAGGTACCTCCGGGACCGCTGAATCCCTTGGGAGAACACGCGCTCTATTTGAGCCGGTCAACCTATTTGATTCATGGCACCAACAAGCCGGCCAGTATCGGTCTCAGGGCAACCAACGGCTGCATCCGGCTCTATCCGGAAGACGTCGAAAGGCTTTACGCCAACACGCCCGTGAAAACGCCTGTGAAAATAGTCAACCAACCCTATCTCGTTGGCCAGCGCGATGGAATGGTTTACCTGGAAGCGCACCTGCCTTTTAAAGAATCAGGCACCGCCAATTGGAAGAAGGCCTATGCCAAGCTGAAAAAAATAGAAAAAAAATCAGGGCACGCGCTTGACTGGAAAAAAATCAAGCAAGTCGTGGTCGAGGCCCGCGGCTACCCTGTGCCTGTCTCCCTGGTCCTCCATGATGGTGGCATGAGAACGGCGGACCCCATAAAGCTCTGGCACCCTCGCAAACTCTATGGCCAGCCGGAAATACCGGCGTTCACAACGGATGCCTGGTATGTTCTGGCGGCAGTATTGGACGACAAAGTCGACGCCCAGCGGCTCGCGGCCATTATCAACCACCAGGGGCCTCCGATCCCCGCAAGGGTATTGACCAAGGACGATCGCCACCGCGTTCTGGCCGGTCCATTCAAGGACAGGCGTGCGGCCAAAAAAGCAGCCAAACGTTTGAAAATTGATCTGGAACTAGACGGCGTCGTGTTTGAAACGTAAGAGCATTCACGTATTGGAGGTCGGCTCAATCGCGGCCGGAAATAAAGGGCGGTTATCCCGAAAGGGTAGATTTCGATTCATGACAAGGCCGCGGTGCTGTTGAAACCGCAGGCGTCATCAGGCCGGGCCGAAGACTTTGAATGTACGCGAACGCCGGCCTGGATCGAAAGATACCATCTGTGGATGAAAACCAACCAGGGCTGCATTGGGCGGAAAGTCACATGAGCAGTTAAGATGAGGTAAACGGGACGGAAAGGAGGGAGTGTTATTATGAAAAAGGTACTTTTAGTGTTCTCCGTGGTGTTTGCGCTGGCGATTGCTTTCGGGGGGTGTGCGACCAAGGGCGACCTCGAGGAAGCTCAGGCCCGGGAAAAGGCAATTGCGGCCAAGGCCGATCAGGCGGCTCAGGATGCGGAGGAGGCCAAGATGGCCGCCGATGAGGCCATCATGAAGGCCAATGAAGCTGTCGCCCGTGCCGAAGAAGCTGAAAAGAGAGCCATCGAAAGGGAGCGCATCGCAGCGGAAAAAGAAAGAATGGCAGAGGAAAAAGCCCAAAAAGCGGAAGAAGCTTTCCAGAAATCCATGAAGAAGTAACCCGGAAGGAAGTGGCAAGGTCCCTTTTACTTGCCACTTCCTTGCATTTTCACCGTTTGGCCTGATGGCGATTTCGGCATTATCTGAGGACAGGTTTTGCGATCACTACATCCACCAATAGCGTGCCGAAAGAAATGCCGAGGGCATTTTGAAGGCGCACGCCAGCAGCTCTGCCGTTTGGTCGTAGCTCTTTTGCTAATACCGATTGTTGTCGGCGGATGCAGCCACACCGATGAGGGCACCCTCTCGCAGGAAGCCAATCAATTTTTCAACCAGGGCAATTACGGGGCCGCCCTGGATAAATACGAACAGTTAATCGAGCATCATCCCGAGGTTGCGGACCGCGTTCTCTTCGAGATGGGTGTCACCTACGCCTATCCCCGCAACGCGCAAAAGGACTATGGTAAAGCGCTCCAATGTTTTGAGAAAGTCATCGCAGATTACCCGGACAGCAAATACAAACATGACAGCCACATGATGATTCTTCAGATCAACAATGTGATCATCAAGAATAATAAAATGGCGGCCCAGCAGGCAGCGCTCGAGGCCTCCCGGCAGGCGTATGCCAGCAAAGCGGATGAGGTCGCCAAACTTGAGGAAAATGTGAAGGTCCTCGAAGAGAATGTCGAAACGCTTGAAGCCAAAGTTTTTGCGCTTCGAACCGAACCGGCCGATATGGTTTTGATCGAGAAAAAAGCGCGGCGCTTGACTTTGTTCACTAAAGGCGAAGTGATCAAGACCTACAAGATCGCCCTGGGGGGCAACCCGGTGGGGCCCAAAGAAAGACAGGGCGACCTGAAGACGCCAGAAGGCACCTACATCATCGATTCAAGAAATGGCAACAGCGGTTTTCATCTCGCGCTTCACATCTCCTACCCCAATGAAAAAGATAAGTTGCGGGCCAAAGAGCTGGGTGTCGCGCCGGGGGGCGACATCATGATCCACGGGATTAAAAACGGTTTGGCCGCTGTCGGTGCCGCGCATGCCGAAGTCGACTGGACCGAAGGGTGCATTGCGGTCACCAACCAGGAAATGGAGGAAATCTATAAGTTCGTGCCCAATGGGACAACGGTCGAGATAAGGCCCTAGTAAAAAAGCCGTCAGCCAAACCGCCCCGCCACGTCGCCGACATGATCACATCGCGCATTGGCGGTATACCCGCCGCTGTGATCAATCCTTGTTTGGCCCCAATTAATCCATGCGATTAATAAGTTAAGAAGCCTTTTCAGAATTGGCCTCCGCGATAGTGTCGGCTACGACATCCGCAACGATTTTTTTCCGCTCGTCGGCGTCGCCATTGGCGTCCCTGGCGGCCAGGCGGTCTTCCGAGGAGGCGTTTGGATTCTTCAGCCCTCTGCGTATCCGGGAAAGCCGTTTGGCAACGTCAAACCAAAACGGTGCACCGAGTCCTATGAGCATTCCGGTTATGATGACTTTCAGCAACCAGACCAAAAATCCGTAGAAATCATTCCAGATGGTGTTTATGGGACAGGAACCGATCAGGTCCCATTTCAGGCCCCTTTTGGTTTCGGGAATGTCTCTGCATTCAGAGCTGCTGTTCAACCACTCAATAGCGGCTTTTCCATATGGGCAGTTAGGGTAATAATCCCAACCGATGGGTACCCCCAGCGTCCTCAGGTCAGACACCTGATTCTGGGCATCTTGAATTGTATTTTTGATGGCCGCCATTTTTGATGTTGCAGTGATTTCCTTCTGGATTTCCTGTAATCTCTTTTCAAGCGCCGCAATTTCGCTCACTCTTGTGGGGTCATTTTTAGCCTCTTCTATCTCGGCCCTCTTTTGGCTCTCATCAAAGTACAACGTTTCCAGCGCATTCATCGAATCCTGGACTTCCTGGTCTTTGGTCATGAAATCTTCATGCTTTTCGATAATCGCCGCCGCCAATTTAGGGTTTTTCCAGTAGGCTTCGAATATGCGCAGACCATCGACATTGGCCGCCAAAGCCAGGAGGATACCGATAACAATCGACCACTTTTGCGCGTTTTGCTTATAACCTGCGGAAACCGCTGAACCCAACTCTTCATATTTACGGGCGATCCGATTCAATTCTGTTTTGAGCTTATCGCCAGCCTCGATCGCAGCACGTTTTACAGAATCGCTCTCAGCAAGACAACGCAACACGTATTCCAAAGAAACCTTTTCATAGGTCCCCTTGCGATCTTGGTGCTTTCCAAATGAAGATAGAAAGCTGGCAAGGATCTTTTCATTTTCCTCTTCGCTTTCCTTCCAATCAATTCTTAAGCTTGATTTTGCGACGACGACTGGGTTTGCAATCACTTGGGAAAAGAAACGCCATCTTTCATCCGGACTTAATCTCAGTGAACTTTTTCCAAGTTCGTTGTTTAGCAGCTTCATCACCTCGATTAAGTTCTTTTTCCGCATGCGGGCGATTCGCAGGACCGCTTCCAAGATAGTCGTCGCGACCGTCGCCAAAGCCGCCAGCGTCAGTGCAAAAGCCAGCGTCGCATCGAGTAACTGCATAGCGCCTCCTGTAATTTCAATCTCGGTTACAACATTCAAAGCACATTAATAGCCGGCCAACACCGGCTGTTGCATATGCCATCGTCCCGACAGGAACCTTAATCTCCTCACGCTCTGAAACAGGATCCGGTCAGGATCAGGGGAACAGATCGTGGATACCCGAAATATTTTAAATCACGGCAACCTGAGTTTCTCCCAATCACAGATTTTGCGCCAGGAATCGTCGTCTTGG
>JASJCD010000284.1 GCA_030066135.1 Desulfobacterales bacterium
CGCACGGCGTCCGAGATGGCGGCCATCATGGCCTCCGCCTCCAGAAACAGGGGCAGCTCCGAGCGGAAATCGTCCATGAAGTCATGCGCGTTGCGCACCTGGCGTACGGTGGGGCCGGTGAATCCCAGGCGGTAGCCGGCCGCCCACATGACGGGCTGGGCCACGTAGCTGCGCAGGATGTCCGTTACGCGGAAGTTCACGTAGGCTGGCAGGTACATGAGCGGCAGGAGCTCCTTGCGGAACACGGTGTTCTGGGAATTGAAGGGCGACAGGCTGCCGGCGCCCAGCACCACCGGCGGTCGGCGTTCAAAGCGGCAGGGGGTATTCGCGGTGAGCCGGTAAATGGCATCCACATCGGGATCGTCGTCGGCCAGGGCCTGCCAGACCCCAACCCGGCAGTGTTCCTCTTCCAGGACCGCCCAGGTAAGATGCGCCGCAGGGTCAAGGATACGCCCCAGGGGCAGGCCCCGGGGCCAGATCACCTGATCGCTGAAGAGCGAATAGATATTGATGAAATCGCGGTCGGGCGGCACCTGCGGGAATTCTCCCTCGAGATCCGGGAACGTCCAATCTTCAAGCGGCAGGTTGTCGTCATCGCTTTCCGCAATCAGCGCCGCACCCTCCCGCACCGCCCACAGGTAGCCGATCATTTTGCGGGCGTAGTGATTCCAGGGCAGCACGTCGATGATTTTGAAAGGCAGTCGTCGCTGCTGCGCCACGGATATGAAGCGGGCGCCGGGGTGCTGCCAGTCCGGCGGGGTCTTGCGATCGGCCACGACCACGAGCGACCAGTCCGGCAGGGCCGCAAAACGACGGATGGCCTCGCCGGGGGAGAAAATCGAGGTAATCACGACAGCTTGATTCATTGCTTCACCAACCCTTTAAAGCTTTGGAATTCAAATCGCGGAGAGGCGCGCAAATGTTTCAAGAGATCGTCAAGAACCGCCAGCGCGGTCGTGTTCATGCGCTGATGGTGGAGCATGATCCCGCAGACCGGGCGTGCCAGGCCGCACGCCAAATCCGCCGTTAACGCCTGCCATCCCTCAACGGTCGTGGCCTCCTTGCGGGTGTGCAGATCGATGTCGACGGCCAATTCCGCCAGGCCCCGGGGAACCACCGGCGTCCCCCCCGTACTGCGGGAAACCGCCGCATAGCCGGTCCGACGCAGATGATCAAGCACCTCGGCGGAGCAGCGATTCCAGGGCGGGGTGAACACGGGGAAGAAACGCGTGCCCATGAGGCGTTCCAACCGCTCGCGCCCACGATCCAGGTCACGTCGGAGGGCCTCCGCCGGCCGGGCCGGGCCGAACTCCTGTTTCTTGCCCTGCGGCTCGTGGTTGGTGTGCCGCCAGCCATGCTGGTGCCAGCACCATAGGCGAGGGGCGGCCTTACCAATGCGCGTCAACGCCCGCCAGCGTTGCGCGGTGAGCCAGGCCGGCACCACGGCCAGATTGAGGGGCACCGCATGGCGAACGAAAATCTGAATCATGTCCTGAAAACGCGAACTGGGCACAGCCACATCATCCGCCCGGAAGAAAATGCGGGTCACCGCCGAACGGGCGTTGGCCGCATCCCGGATACAGGCTTCCAGCCGGTGGTGCCCGTTGATCGACGGCTTGCGCCAGATTGCCGCCACCCCTGTAGCCATCAGGCCGCCCCTCCCTGGCGCACCAGGTTTTCCAACCAGGCGGCCGTCTGGACGGCGCCGTCAAGATCGATGTCCGTCGGCGCTGGATGCCATTCGAAAACCGCGCGCAGACGCCCGGCCAGGCGATCCGGTGCCAGGTCAGGCGTGTCCAGGACACCCAAAGTCCCATGGGCCGCCAGCCGGCGGGCCCGCATACCCTGCTCGCGGTTTTGACCGAAGGGATACACCAGGGCCTTGGCGCCGGTGGCCAGAATGTTCATGCAGGTGTTGTAACCGGCCATGCTCACCGAGGCGTCGGCCGCCTGCAACCAGGCGCCGAATTCGCTGCTGAAACGCGCCAGACGCAAGGTCGGCCCGGCCAGCCGGGCCAGGGCGGCCGTCTGGTCGGGTGGCATGAATGGGCCCGTAAAGGCCTGCAGAATCACGCGTTCATCGGATTGGAGCCGTTTCATTGCCCGGGATACCGCTCGCAGCAGATCGAACCCCACCGCCCCGCCTCCAGCGCTGGCCAGCACCAGACGTTCGCCGGGGCCAATGCCCCGCGATTGCCGCCAGGCGGCCACATCGGCAACAGGCGTCTCCCGGGTGGCCACATAGCCCGTATAGACCACCGGTATGTTCACCTGGGCCAATGGTCCGAAAGTCTCCTCCAGTCGCACCAACCGTGGATCGGCATGCACCAGCAGGGCGTCGAAGCTCTCGTTGAGAACCCTAACGGCCCGGGCATCGTATGCCTCCGCCTTTTTCTTTTCCACCAGGATGTCGCGTACGCTGCAGACCACTTTGCAGGCCGGCAGGTCGCCCGCGGCAATGGCCGCCAGAAGCGGATCAAGCTCGAACCGAAAGGCCCGGCGCCCGATGGGGTAGAGTTCCACAAGAAAGATATCGGGCGCTTCCTCGGCCACGATGCGGTGCAGACGCCGACGGCGTTCGCTGCGAACCGTGTCCAGGCAGGCGCCGGCCGGTGAATGCAGGCCCTGGAAGGCCGCGTCCATGGCCAGTTCTGGAAGCTGACGGCGGCGGACATGCCGGGGCAGGGCGGCCGGGGTCTGCGGCCCGCCGGAAACCAGGACGATGTCGTGCCCGGCCAGCGCCCGGCAAATTTCCAGGGTCCTGAAGAAATGCCCCACGCCCAGCACATGCTGGCAGTAAACGAGAACTTTCATGTCCCCCCTCGCCAGCCTGATTGCGGCTGAGAATACGCCTCGATGTAGCGAGCCGTGCGCCCGGCCCCATCGAGATCGACGGGGGCACGCGGGCGGGGCGGCGATGCGAGGACGGTCTGAATACGGACCGCCAGCCTTGCGGGATCCAGGTCGGCGGCCGTTAAGGTGGACAGCCACCCCTGCTCCGCCAGCCGGGCCGCCCGCAGCGGCTGTTCGCGATCGCCGTTGAAAGGCCATACCAGCGCCGGCAACCTGGCCGTCAGGAGATTCATACAGGTATTGTAGCCCGCCATGCTGATGGAAAGGTCCGCCGAGGCCAACCAGCTTTTGAAATCGGATGCAAACCGTCGGACCATAACTTCCGGACCAGCGGCCGTTTCGAGAGCCTCAAAACGCCGGGCATCAAGGAAGGGACCTGTGAACATGGCCACCTTGAGGCGCATCCGATCGGCCAGCAGCGCTTGCGTGGCCAATACCGTTTCCAGCAGCGGATAGCCTGATTTCCCGCCGCCGGCGCTTACGACGACCAGTTTGTCGTCTGCGGCGAGCCCAATGTTCCGCCGAAAGGCCGTCCGCTCCTCCATGAAAGTGGGCGGCGGGGCCACGTATCCGGTATAAACCACCGGGATATTGATACCGGCCATGTTTGGGAAAGTCTCGTCCAAGCGAATAATCGTCGGGTCAGCATGAACCAGAAGGGCGTCGAACCAACGGTTGAGCGTTGCCTGCACACGCTGCGTGTAGGCTTCGGGATCACTTTTTTCCACCAGGATGTCGCGTACGCTACAGTAAACCCGGCAGGGCGGCAGCCGCCCTTCCTGCAGCGCGGTCAGAATGGGATCGAGTTCACGCCGAAAAGCGGTTCGCCCCAGTGGGTAGAGCTCGATCAGAAAACGATCGGGGGCCTCCCTCCGGAAAAGGTCAATAAGCTGATCGATACGCTCCGGCCATATTTGCTTTGCCGGGCGGCCATCATCCGAAAACAATTTTCCACTGGTATCGGCCTGAAGTGTCGGCAAGTGGAATTGCCGCACATGGTCCGGCAACGGCACATTAACCCTGGGCCCGCCGGTCACGAGGACGAGATCGTGGGAGGCGAGTTCACGGCAGATCTCGCGAATGCGAAACAAGTGGCCGACACCCCAGACATGCTGACAATAGATCAAAATCCTCACGAAAGTCGCGAGCCTCCCCGCACCCGGTGTCGTGTGGTCACAGGTTCAGATTAATGGCGTTCATACGCCGCAGGAACATTTGCTCACTCCGGAAATCCAGCTGGTGGATATGATAGGCAGCCATGGCCTCCGGGGGATGTCCGCAGCCATCGCGGATCGCCAGATGGTAGATCAGACACTTGAGGACCCCCTCATGCGTCACCACCAGTATCCGTCGCCCCCCCGGCCGGCATGCCAGATCGGCAAGGGCGCCTAAAACGCGCTCAAGCACCTGAAGGTGGCTTTCGCCCGCGGGAGGCTGAAAATGCCAGCCCCGCGCGGTCTCGCGTCGATAGCGCTCGGCATCTTCGGTTTTGAGGCGCCGGTGGACCTTGCCGGTCCAGCGGCCCCAATGCTGCTCCCGCAGACGCGGTTCGATGACCAGCGGCAGCGCGAGGGCCTGGTTGAGCCCGCGCGCCGTGGCCCGAGCCCGCCCCAGGTCGCTGCTGCAAATAAGGTCCAGTCCCAGTGGTTTCAAAACACCGCGCCAGACCTCGATCTGTTTATCGCCTTCAGGGGCCAGAGGGGTATCCATCTGGCCCTGGATGCGTCCCTCGCGGTTCCAAACGGTCATGGCATGCCGCATCAGAAAAAACCGGGGGGACGGGTGGCCGTCGACCGTCATGTTGCGCCCTGCACCGCGCCTAAAACCCGGCATGCTGGCGGTAGACGGCGGCCAGGGTGCCGACCAGCATTTGGTTGTCAAAGCGGGTCCGAACGGTTGCCAATCCGTTGGCAATCAGCTCGCGGCGCAGATCCGTATCCTCGAGTCCGCGCCGCATGGCCGCCGCCATGGCCTCCGGCCGGGCGGTGTCGACCAAAATCCCGTTGTAATCGGATTGAATCGCCTCCGGGATGGCGGAGAAGTCCGTGGCCACCACCGGCACCCCCATGGCCATGCTTTCCAGAATGACATTGGGAATCCCGTCCCGGTCGCCGTTGGCGGCCTGTTCGCACCCCAGCACGAAAAGGTCGGCCTGGCGCAGGCAGCGGCAGACGTCTTCGTGCGGGCGGGTGCCCAGCAGCCGGGTGTCGGCCTCGAGGCCCAGGCGGCGGCGCAGCGCTTGGATCTCCTGCTTCTGTTCTCCGTCGCCGATCAGGGTATGCCGAAAGCTCAGTCCCTGATCCTTGAGCCGGCGGAGGGCATGGTAAACGGTCGCCAGCCCCTTTTTGGGGGTCAGCCGTGCGACGGTCAAGATGTCATACGGTGGCTGGGTCGCTGCCCGGCGCCGATTGTTCCTGAAAAGCTGCAGATCGATCCCGTGGTAGGCCAGAAAGATCGGCGTCCGGCGGCCGTCGACAATCTTTTCCAGATAGCGGCGGTTGTATTGCGTACAGGTGGCAATGAACCGGGCCGCAGCGGCTTTCTCGGCCAGCTGGCGTGGATCGGACGTATAGATGTCTTTGGCGTGGGCGGTAAAACTGAAAGGCAAGCCGCTCAGCAGGTGACTGAAGAACGCAACCGAGGTGGGTGAATGGGCAAAATGCGCATGGAGGTGAACACAGTCGCTGCCCCGCAGCAGCCTATGGCATAGATAGCCCGCCTGGAGAAGATGTTTGATGGTGGCCGATTTGCGTGTGCGCCGCCAGCGGCGCCAGGCCATTTTAATAGCGGTCGCGTAGCGCGCCGGATCGCGGGCGGCCAGAAGAAGGTTGTGCCCGCAAAGGGCCGGCAGGCGCTTACTCAAGATGGTTTCCGGCAGATAGTCCACCCGGGCCTTGATGTGGTTCACGCTTGCATGGGTGAAGGGTTCCCGCGGACTGCGCATGGAAAAGATGCGGATGCGGAAGCCCAGCGCCTCGAGCAACAGGATCTCGTTGGAGATGAACGTTTCGGATATCCGCGGGTAGCCCTTCAGGATCATGCCGAGGGTGCCTGACTCAACAGGCAACGACATTGCGGGCACTCCGGAAACGGTTGATGCGGCTGCGCATGGTGTCGATGCCCGTGAAGCGGAACCGGGCGAGGGCATCGCGGTAGGTCTGGGGCTGATCGAGTATCGTTTCGATCCGGCGGCCCAGCTTGGCGGGCGTGCATTGGGTCCGGGGGATATGGTCGACCAGCCCCTTTGCATGGAAGGTCCGTGCCCGGATGAGCTGTTCCCGCCGGGGTTTTTCCCGCGGGATGACCAGGCTGGGCGTGCCCTGGCTCAACACCTCGCTCAGCGTGTTGTAGCCCCCCATGCTGACGACCAGGTCAGCCGCCGCCATCAGTTTTTCCATCTGGCGGAAAAACAGGAA
>JASJCD010000285.1 GCA_030066135.1 Desulfobacterales bacterium
TGGCTGCTGGCCAGCTGCCTGGGCGGGATTTTTGCCTTTTTCGTGATCGGCCGATTCGAGGGAACATTGAACCGCTACGCCTATCTGGCGGCGTTTATCCCGGTCATCATGGGAATGGGCGGCAACATCGGCACCCAGTCTTCCACCATCGTGGTGCGGGGGCTGGCGACGGGGCGGATCCACACGCGCGATTTCTGGTCGATCGTTGCCAAGGAATTATTGATTGGATTGATTTTGGGGCTCATCTATGCGGTCCTGATCGGGTCGGTGGCCCAATTGAGCTACAGTATGGTCTACCTGGCCCTGGCGGTCGGGCTGGCGGTCATCTGTTCGATGGTCGTGGCGGCCGTTGTCGGATCCTGTGTGCCCCTGTTGATGGCCCGCGTCAATATCGACCCGGCCGTGGCCACCGGACCCTTCGTGACCACCGCCATCGATATCATCAGCGTGTACTTTTATTTTCTGATCGCGACGACCCTACTCGGTATTTGAGACATGCCCGCGCTAAAGACGTCTGCCATTTTGCTGCGACGCGTCGATTTCGGCGACTATGACTTGATCCTGACGCTGCTTTCCCATGATCGCGGCAAAATCAGCGTGATCGCCAAGCATGCCAAGAAGAGCCGTAAACGTTTTGCCGGTGTGCTGGAGCTCTTTTCGGTCCTGGACATTCAATGCCGCACCGGCCGCCGCAAAGGCCTGGCCGTTCTCGAGGAAGCCCAGCTTGTCGAACCACATGCCGCCTTGCGCGAGCACATCCTCAAAACGGCCTATGCCAGTTACTGGGCGGAACTTATCACGGCCTGGACCGAAGAAGACCAACCGCTGGCCTTCCTGTACGGTCTGCTGACTTATGCGCTGGGTGAATTGAATGCCGGTCGACAGAACGCCGCCCTGCTCAACCTGGCCTTTCAGATGCGTTTTCTGGCGCTGGCCGGGTTGTGCCCGAACCTCAATTACTGCTGTCACTGCCGGACGGATCTGAAGGATATGCACACCACCGGCACGGGATTTGATCTGCCCCGGGGTGGGCTACGCTGCCACACCTGCGATCAAACCGATGAACCCGTGTTGTGCCTCTCACGGGGTACCATCAAACAATTGCAGTGGATCACCGAAGGCGACCTGGCGCGGATCGAGCGTATTCGTTTTTCAGCCGCGGCCTTGAACGAAGCCCAGCATTTCCTGGAAGCCTTCGTGCCCTACCATCTGGGCAAGGAGCCGCGCAGCCTCAAATTTCTGCGCCAGATTCGTCCCCGTCTGGCGGCAACGTGATGCCCGCGGGCCGCCGACCGTTGAAGGGAATCATTCGACACGATGGATGAGCGCATTCACCAGATCGTCACCCTTAACCATGTCCGTGCGTCCGCGCCCTGCCGGGTCGACCTGGGAGGCACGCTGGATCTGGGCACCTTCTATCTCCCGCTGCAACCGTTTGCTCCGGCAACCTTCAACATGGCGCTCGATCTGCGAACGACCGTGTCCGTGGACGTGCACAGCGATTCGCGCGTACGGATATCGTCACGGGGTTTCGAACCGGCCGCCTTCATGCCCCGGGAGGCCCCCTTCGATCATCCCCTGGGGCTGTTTTTCGCCGTGGCCGCTCATTTCGATGTTCAGGGGCTGAGCATTCATATCGCAAGCGCCTCGCCCCCACGAAGCGCCCTGGGCGGGTCCTCGGTTGCGGCCGTGGCCTTGATCGGCGCCTTGTCCGCCTGTCGCGGCCTTGCGGGCGGTCAGGCCTTGTCGCTGGATCAGATCGTGCGGCGGGCGCACATCATCGAAGAAAGTGCCGCCGGCCGTCCCTGCGGTATGCAGGATCATCTGGCGGCGGCTTTCGGGGGGATCAATACCTGGCACTGGGAAATCCTGGCCGATGGCCTGGGGGTGCGCCGGCAGCCCCTGACCGCTAGCGCCGGGGACAACCGGCTGGCCGAACACTTCCTGGTGGCCTATGGTGGTAAGCCCCACGCCTCGCACGATGTCAACGGGGTCTGGATCGAACGTTTTCGCGCCGGACGCGACCGGGCCCGCTGGCGTCGGATTGCAGACTGCGTGCGTCAGTTCAGCGTGGCCGTAGAACAGGGCGACTGGCCGACGGCCGCCGAAGCGATGAATACGGAAACAGCCATCCGCCGGGAGATGACCCCCGATGTGCTCGATCCTCTGGGGTCCGCCCTCGTGGAGGCCGCCCAGGCACGGGGCTGCGGGGGGCGCTTCAGCGGTGCCGGGGGCGGCGGCTGTATCTGGGCGATCGGCGCCCGTGAAGCGATCGACCGGCTGCGTCCGCAATGGCAGACGCTGGTCGAGGGCCATCCGGAGGCCGCTGTGCTCGACGCGCATCCGACCGTGGAAGGTTTGACCGTAAATATCACACCTCGCTGATACCAGGCGGCGCCCGAGGAGAAACGCACCGCGCGCAAGGCGTATAAGTTCATGACCGATTGCCAAACGAGCGTCTGATCGATAACCATCACGCGTACGAACGAGGAGTCCTTATGTATTTTCAAGACGTCATTATGAAACTGGAACGCTTTTGGGCCCGGAAGGGCTGTGTGGTGGCCCAGCCTTACGATATGGAGGTCGGTGCCGGTACCTTTCATCCGACCACCCTGCTGCGGGCCCTGGGGCCGGAGCCCTGGAACGTGGCCTACGTGCAGCCATCGCGCCGGCCCACTGACGGGCGCTACGGTGACAATCCCAATCGCCTGCAGCACTACTACCAGTATCAGGTTATTTTGAAACCATCGCCGCAGGAGGCCCAGCAGCTCTATCTGCAGAGTATGAAGGTGCTGGGCGTCGATCCCCTGGAGCACGATATTCGTTTCGTGGAAGACGACTGGGAATCCCCGACACTGGGGGCCGCCGGTCTGGGTTGGGAAGTCTGGCTGGACGGCATGGAGATTACCCAGTTTACCTATTTTCAGCTCTGCGGCAGCATCGAACTGGCGCCGATCTCGGTCGAGTTGACTTACGGGCTCGAACGCATCGCCATGTATCTCCAGGGGGTCGACAACGTCTACGACCTCATGTGGAATGCCACGGTTAAATACGGCGACATGCATCACCAGCAGGAGGTCGAGCAGTCGACCTACAATTTCGAAAAGGCCGATGTCGACATGCTTTTCGGTTTTTTCAGCCAGTATGAAGCCGAATCCCAGCGGATGATCACGGACGGTCTCGTGCTGCCGGCCTATGAATACTGCTTGAAGTGCTCCCACACCTTCAACCTGCTGGATGCCCGGGGTGCGATCAGCGTCACCGAGCGCACCGGCTATATCGGCCGGATCCGCAACCTGGCCCGCCAGTGCGCGGAAGGTTACGTCCAGCAGCGTGAAGCGATGGACTACCCTCTGCTGCAGCGCGGTATTCCGCGGCTTTAGTCCGGTGGCAGACCGAACCGAATGGACAATTTGAAGAAAAACGAGGTAAAGCGAATGGAAAAACTTCTACTGGAAATCGGAGCCGAAGAGATTCCGGCCGGCTATATCGCCCCCGCGCTGGCGGCCATGGAAACCATGTTGACCCAAAAGCTGGCGCATGCCCGTGTGGACCACGGCCCCATCCGCACCTTCGGGACGCCGCGGCGGCTGGCCATCGAAATCAGTGATGTGGCGGCCAAGCAACGTTCGGAATCCAGTGACGCATTGGGCCCACCGCTGAATGTGGCCTACGACGCCGAGGGACAACCGACCATGGCGGCCCGTAAATTTGCCGAGAAGCTGGGCCTGCCGGTCAGCCGGCTGAAGAAAACGCGGACGGAGAAGGGTGAATATGTCTTTGCGCGCGTAACCGCACGCGGCGTCGCCACGGCGACGGTGCTCAAGACGGTATTGCCAGAAGTGGTGCTGGCGATTCCTTTCCCCAAGTCCATGCGCTGGTCCGATTTGACGATTGCCTTTGCGCGACCGATTCACACCATCGTGGCCCTCCTGGGCCCCAAGGCGATCACCTTTACGGTGGGAAACATCAAGAGCGGCCGCTATACCCGGGGCCACTACTTCATGGCCCCGGGCAAGGTCAAACTCGATCACGCCGATCAGTATAGCGACACCCTGCACCAGCATCAAGTGATCGTCGATATCGCGGAGCGGCGCCGCCTGGTGGCCGAAGAAGTCGGGCGGGCCGCCCGGGCCGCCGGTGGTGAAGTCCTGGAGGACCCCGAACTGATCGATATCGTCACCAACCTGGTGGAATACCCCATCGCCACCACCGGCCGTTTCGAAAAGGAATTCCTGGAAGTCCCCCGGGAAGTCCTGATTACGGCCATGCGTGAGCACCAGAAGTATTTTGCCGTCGTCGATGGTCAGGGCCGCCTGATGCCGGCCTTCATCGCCGTGAACAATACGCGCACCCGTGATCTCGACCTGGTGGCCACCGGCCACGAGCGGGTGCTGCGGGCGCGTTTGAGCGATGCCCAGTTCTTTTACCGTGCGGACTTGAAGGTGCCGGATGACGCGCGTGTGGAGAAGTTAAGCGGGGTTCTGTTTCAGGCCGAACTCGGTTCGATGCGCGCCAAGGTCGAACGCATCGAACGCAATGCCGTTTACCTGGCCGAAAGTGCCGGTGGTGACCGGGAACTGGTGGATCAGGCCAAACGGGCGGCACATCTTTGTAAAGCCGATTTGGTGAGCCAGGTGGTGGGCGAATTCCCCAAACTCCAGGGGGTCATGGGGCGCGTCTATGCCGCCGTGGCCGATGAGCCGGGGGACATACCCGCCGCCATCGAAGAACACTATCGGCCCACCCGCTCCGGCGGCGCGCTGCCGGCGACACGCGCGGGGGCGCTGGTCTCGATTGCCGATAAAATGGACTCGATCTGCGGCTGCTTCAGTGTCGGGCTCGAGCCCACCGGGGCTGCCGATCCTTACGCCCTCCGCCGCCAGGCGATTGGCATCGTTCAGATCATGCGGCAATTCAACCTGTCCGTATCGCTTGAAGCGCTGATCGATAATGGTCTTAAACAGTTCGGTGATAAAACCGCCGATCGGATGGATGCGCTGGGTGCGGCCATATTTACTTTTTTCCAGCGCCGGATCGAGCGGATCCTGACGGATGAAGGGGCCGCCCGAGACAGCGTAGCGGCGGTTACGGCCATATCGGTCGACCACATTCCCTTTGTCTGGAAACGGGTCGCGGCTTTAGATAAACTGCGTACCCAGGCCGACTTCGAACCGCTGGCGATTGCCTTCAAGCGGGTTGTGAATATTCTCAAAAAAGCGGATCGCGACCCCTTCAGCGGACAGCCCGGCGCGGCGCCGGACGAGAGCCTTTTCGAAAACGAATGTGAAGGCGCTTTGCTCAAGGCTTATGCGGGTATCCACGATAGCGTCGGCGCCAAGGTCAGTGACGGCGCCTTCTACGAGGCCCTCCTGGAAATCGCCCGCCTGAAAACACCGGTGGACGCCTTTTTCGACGGTGTCATGGTCATGGCCGAGGACGATCGGGTGCGGGAAAACCGCATGGCGCTGCTGGAGCGCCTGGCCGGCCTGTTTACCGGGATTGCCGATTTCTCGCGTCTGTCGACCTGAACGCCTGAAACCGGCGACAGGCTGCGGGCCAAATGCTGCCCAGGGGAGAGTTGGCCGTTGGAGGACAGGCGCGCGTCATCGTCTAGCCTGTCGCCGTATTTACGATGGCCCTAAAAGGAGAAATGCATGCCTTACGATCCTGATCAGGACAAGATCCTGAAACAATGGAAATGTGAAGAAACCGGTTTGATGGTCAGCATCAACCAGTATGGGACGGGTGAACCCAAAGTACAGATTGGGCCCCGCATCCTGAAGAAGAAGGACGGTACCGACCGGGCCCCGGCCAAGGCGGGCCGCCTGACCGTCGAAGATGTCATGTGGCTCTACGATATCATCGACGATATCAAGGATGAGTTGGCCGGCCGCGTCGGGCCCGGTTAACGGGGTGCCGGCCGCACCTGCCATTATAAGTCCGCCGCGACGCCGCCAGGGCGATTCGATCGGCGAACTGGTCATTATGACGGCCACCCATCCAGACCTGACCGCGCTGCGCCGCCGGCTGGATTTAACGGCTGAAAAAGGCGAGCCGCTTTTTCTCAGCCGCTTTTATCAGGGTGCCTCGCCGCTGACCGCCTATGGCCTGGCGGGGCCTTTCATGGGGGCTCCCCTGGCGGCGATGTTGATGGAAACGCTCGCGGCCTGGGGCGCCCGGCGCTTTGTTTTCCTGGGATGGTGCGGCGCGCTGGCCCCGTCGTTGCGAAACGGCGACATCGTGGTGCCCCGCGGCGCATTTGCGGATGAAGGCACCACGCGGGCTTACGGCTGTGACCAAGACCGCATTGC
>JASJCD010000286.1 GCA_030066135.1 Desulfobacterales bacterium
CCCGTCCACCTTTTCGATAACCGGCACGTGCTTTTCCTTGGCCGCGTCCACCGTGTTCTCGGTGAACAGCTTCATGGGCTGTCCGCAGCAAACCAGTTCACCGGCGCCGCCGTGAAGAACCTCGACGATATTGCCGCAAAGGTCGCATTTGTAGACTTCGAGTCTTTCCGCCATGATCTTCTCCTTAAAAGTTGGGGTTGGGCCGGTCGAGCCCACTGACGGGGCTCACCGTCGGCGATAATGGTGAAAGAGGCTTACCAGTTCTCCCCCAGGAGTTCGAAATAAGCCTGGGAATGGGCGCAGGCCGGGCACATCTCGGGCGCTTCCAGGGCCTCGGCGACGTATCCGCAGTTCAGGCAGCTCCATTTGGCAACCTGCTCGCGCTTGAAAACCCGATCGGCCTTGATGTTGCCGGCCAGTTCGACGTAGCGCTTTTCGTGCTGCTGCTCGGCGTTGGCAATGGCTTCCATGACCATGGCGGCCGCATCGAAGCCCTCGTCCCGGGCCACTTGGGCGAATCCCGGATACATCTCGGTGTATTCGTAGCGTTCACCGGCGGCGGCATCCATCAGGTTGTCATAGGTCGCGCCGACCATGCCGGCCGGAAAGGCTGCCGTGACCTGGACCTCGCCGCCTTCGAGCAGCTTGAACAGGCGGCTGGCATGGGCTTTTTCCTGGGCGGCCGTCTCATCGAAAATCTGGGCGATCTGTACAAAACCGTCTTTCTTGGCCTTTTTGCTGTAGAACGTGTAGCGGTTGCGTGCCTGGGACTCACCGGCAAAAGCGGTCAGAATGTTCTTCTCGGTCTGGGATCCTTTCAAGCTCGCCAATCTTTCCTCCTTTTTATGTGCTGTTGAGTTAAGGTGATCTATGGCCGCATTTGTTGCTGGCCGCTAGCTTTTTTGGACCACCAGCCTTTTTCCTGGTGGCGGCGTATTTCTTCCTCGGCGATCTTTTGGATCTTGTAGGCCGAGTCCCGGATAATGCCGTAGAGAACACCGCACCCCACATCTTCACGGTCGGCATCGCCTTGGTCGGCCAGTGCGATCATCTCCTCGACCAGGTTCAGGGTTTTTCGAAGATTGCGATTGCAGCGTTTCAAAATCAGGGTGGCTCCGCTTTGCGGCGGCATTCGTCGCCGGCCGTGGTCATCAAGGCCCTCTGTTCTCATGGAGGTATTATCAAATTACGTGCCACCCGGTATGAATACCGCCCAAACAACCTAACTGTTTGAATTCAATATGTATTATGTCAAAAGAGGCCATCGTGACGACTTGGCACGCCGCGGACGGCTGTGTTCATGATACACTCGGCGGCGTTGCGGCGGCTGCGCAAAGGGGCCGCGAAGCTTTATTCAGCTTAGATTGCCGCAACACCTGGCTGTATCAGAAAAGAGCCCTGACAGAGTGATACAATTCTGTATCATGGAACAAACGGCGATACACATTATCACCGCATGTGAAGGAACGATTTATTTCGGGACGCAATTACGGGTTCGGAAACGATTGAGATGCCGAAGGAACAATTGCTCCATAGCAGAAACCGGGTGGGCAATTCAAGCGGCAGGGAGGCAAATCCCTACGGCAGCCCGGCCGATGAAGGATCGGCCGGGGCGGTGCGAGGGTCCACCGGGCGCCAGGGGTAGCGGCAAACAGAACCCGCACCCGGTGCATGCCGCATCGATTGAATGGATGGATAATGTGACGGAAACGACATCTAGCTTAGAAGGTGCTCCGGCCGCGGTGAGGCCTCGATTCGCTGGCCGCGGGCCGAAAGGACCACTTCCTCCAGGGGGATATCCACCCCGGCTTTTTCCATGGCTTTTTGAACGATTACCAGCAGCCCGGCACAGCAGGGCACTTCCATGCGCACGGCGGTGACGGTCTGAATGTCGGCCTGGGAAAAAATCTGGGCGAAGCGTTCGATGTACTCCTTTACCTCATCGAACTTGGGGCAGCCAATCAGCACCACCCGCCCCTTCAGGTAATCCTGGTGCAGGGTCGGGAAGGCCACCGCGCCGCAATCGGCCAGCACGAGCAGGTGGGCCTGTTTCAAAAAAGGCGCATGCGGCGGGACCAGCCTGATCTTGATCGGCCAGTGGGTCAGGGCCGAGTCGACCGCCGAACCCTCGCCCAGACTGCCGGGCGGGGCCGGCTCGCCAGGCGTGCGCGGCGCAAACATTTTCATGCCGGCGGACGGGCAGCCACCGGTCGCAAAAGGCATGACCGGTTTGTTTTCGGGCGCATGACGACTTTTCAGGTGTGCTTCCACCGCTTCTTCGTCGAACTCATCGGCTTCACGTTCGATAATGGTCAAAGCGTCGGTGGGACATTCGCCGATGCAGGCCCCCAACCCGTCACAGAGATTGTCGGAAATAACCTTGGCCTTGCCGTCGATGATATCGAGGGCCCCTTCAGCGCAGCCGGTGACGCACTGGCCACAGCCGTCGCATAGTTCCTCGTCGATTTCAATGATCTTACGGACGATTTTCATCGCTGACTTCCTTTTCACGCTGCCGCGGTGCCCACTCAGGCCAGCGGGGGAGCGGTTCATTCGAATGGGTGGTGGTTAATTAGCCGGCGGTTTTAAGGACCTCCGCCTGTTTGCGGCAGCCCGCAGTCAGGCAAGCCGCTGCAGCCTGGTCGATACCCTCGGTGTCCAAACCGTCATCGCGTCGCTGTTCCTCGATTCCGGCCAGCAGGTCGGCATCGTGAATGATGCGCGCCTCGATGCTGGCGTTGTTGCCGGACAGGTGGCGGTGGGCGATCAATTCACAGACCTGATCGGCCAGTTCCGCGCGAGCCTTGACGCGTTCGAGGATGCTGCGGGCCACCGGGGTTTCGGCGCCCGGCTGCGCCTGGCCCCGGTCCACGTCCAGCAGGTAGGCGGCTGTCAGCACCACGGCCAGTCCGACCTTCTCATCGCGGGCGAGTTGTTCGGCAAAACGCGCCACCCGGGAGGCATGGCCGATGCTTTTAAAATCCCGTCCGTAATGCTGTTTGACCGCGATGGCCACCTTGTCCTTGAGCAGGTTTTCCTGCTGGGCGGCCACCTCGGGCGGCAGATCCCCGATGCACTGCTCGGCGTAGGGGCAGTAGGCCGCACACCCGAAATCCATCTTGGGATTGGCAAAACGGTGACCACAGTGCCCGCAACGCCGGGCCGTGTCATCCTTGAAAAATTCGACCGTGCGCCCGCAACCGGGGCAATCCACCTCGTAGATATCGCCGGGCTTCCAGAATTGCATGTCCTGTCCGGGGCATTTCATGGCTCACCTCCTGTTAGCGGATGGTGCGTCGTAATGTTGTCCGACGCCGGTCGCTGGTCACACCCCAAGCCACGTGGGCGTGTGCAACCCCGTCCGGATAACCGCCTGTCAAGGGCGGCCCGCCGGACGGGGGATATTGCGTTAGCCCAGGATCGCCTGGAGATCCTCATCCGCGGTGCCGATGGGCATGATGTTGAAATTATCAACCAGCACATTGAGGACATTGGGCGTGATGAAGGCCGGCAGGCTCGGCCCCAGGCGGATGTCTTTTATACCCAGGTGCAGCAGGGAGAGCAGAATGACGCAGGCCTTCTGCTCATACCACGAAAGCACCATCGAGAGCGGCAGATCGTTGACCCCGCATTCGAACGCGCCGGCCAGGGCCACGGCGATCTGGACGGCCGAATAGGCATCGTTGCACTGACCGATGTCGAGCAGACGCGGGATGCCGCCGATATCACCCAGGTCCTTGTCGAAAAAGCGGAACTTGCCGCAAGCCAGGGTCAGAACCACACAGTCGGATGGAATCTTCTCCACCAATTCGGTGTAGTAGTTGCGGCCGCTCTTGGCGCCGTCGCAGCCGCCCACCAGGAAGAAGTGCCGGATGGCCTTGCTCTTGACAGCATCGATCACCTGACCGGCAACCCCCATCACGGCGTTGCGCCCGAAGCCGGTCATGACTTCCTTGCCATTACTGTCGGCCGTAAAGCCCGGCATGGCCAGGGCCTTGTCAATCACAGGAGCGAAATCCGGACCAGGGACGTGCTGCACGCCTGGCCAGCCCACGAGACCGGTCGTAAAAATATTGTCCTTGTAGGCGTCCGTCGGTTTCTGGATGCAATTGGTGGTCATCAGGATGGCGCCCGGAAAAGCGGCAAACTCCTTGGCCTGGTTCTGCCAGGCGGTGCCGTAGTGGCCGTAGAAATGGCTGTATTTCTTGAGCTCGGGATAGCCGTGGCAGGGCAGCATCTCGCCATGGGTGTAGACATTGATCCCCTTGCCCTCGGTCTGCTTGAGGATTTCCTCCAGATCCTTGAGGTCGTGACCCGACACCAGGATGGCCTTGCCCTGCTTGGTTCCCAGGGACACCTTGGTGGGGACCGGATGGCCGTATGTGCCGGTGTTGCCGGCGTCCAGCAGTTCCATCGCCCGCAGGTTGACCTCACCGCACTTGAGGGCCAGTCCCACATACTCGTTCACCCCGTTGCCGGCATCGGTGGTGGCGGCCAGGGCTTCATAGATGAAGTCATAGATCGCGTCATCTTCCTGGCCGAGGATAGCAGCGTGGTCGGCGTAGGCGGCCAGCCCCTTGACGCCATAGATGAGAAGTTCCTGCAGCGAAAGGATATCCGGATCGGCGCCCGGGTTGGATTTGATTCCCACGCCTTCGCCCTGGGCGACCTGCTCCTCACGGGTGGCGGCCGGTTTGAAGGTCACCGCCGGGTGGCCGGTGTCGGCCGGCACCTTGCCCAGGAGTTCGTCGCGGTAGGCCGCGGCCTGCTGGATCATGGGAACGAAGCGGTCCGGATCGAAGTCGACATTGGTCAGGGTGGAAAAGATTGCCTTGCAGGTAAAGCGGTCGATCTCGGCGTCTCGGGCGCCGGCCTGGTTTGCGGCCACCGCCACCACCGAAAGGCCTTTGAGGGTGTGAATTAAAAGGTCTTGAAGGGCGGCCGTGTCCGGGGTTTTGCCGCAGACACCGATCTTGGTGCAGCCTTCGCCTTTAGCCGTCTGTTCGCACTGGTAACAAAACATTGCATGCCTCCTTATCGATAGGGTTCATTTGATCGGATTGATGTCGAATACACCGCCTGTTTACCCGACCCGAGGCGGGGCCGCATTGATTTAGGTCAACTTAAGCACTTTTTTTCGCCGCACCATTAACAATGCGAACGAAAATAGGTTTTCCCAGCCGATCTCGTAAAAAGTTCGCGATACGGTTTGCAAGAATGCGGCGTATCTGACGTACGCCCCAATGACGAGAGCGGATGCATAAAGCAGACGTCGGACTTTTTTCGGAATCAAAAAAACCCCCTTTCCGAATGCAGGAAAGGGGGCCTTCTCGTAGAAGCCGTGCCACCAGGCATAGTCCGGGGCCATCATCATGGCGCCCATGCGGGCCCGGCGGCCTTCGTGGTGCCAGAGCTCATAGTCTTCGACTTCGAGACGTTTGTCGAAAAACTTGGTCTTGTCCAGCAGCCCCTTTTCGTAGAGCTCATCGAGTTTGGCCTTGGCCGGCTTGAAGTAGATCTCGTTGTACGCTTCCACGGCCTTGTCGAAGCCATCGTAGAAGTCATCGATCCAGGCGTTGCTATGACAGGAACTGCAGATGTTTTTCATCTTCTGGCGCTCGTCCTGCCAGTTGGTCCCGGAGGGTGTTGCCTCCTTCCTTTGAAATTTGAGGCCATTATATCACCGCCGTGTAACAGATCCGGTCACAACAACTGACTACTGGAGCATTCCAGAGAACCGCATACATTAAAATGCCACTACTGGAAGATTTAGACATGGATCGGTTTGACGGTTTTCAAACCCACAATGATGGACACCGTAATGGATTTTGAATTTCTACTATTTCCTTCCATTCTTTTCTTAGGATAGCGGAACCGCATATACAAGCCAGCCCCTTTCCACGGTTTGGTGGGAAGGGGCTGGATACTTGAAACGGTATGAGACTAAAACCGGTTAGGTCTATTCTGAATAGGAGGTTTTAAATTCCATACCTTCCCAGGCCTTGGGATCAAAAATGCCTTTTTCCTTGGCCTGTTTTTCCCATTCTTTCCTCAGGGTTTGCTGGAAATTCATCTTTTCATCCACCAGTTTTCCATAAGGTAGATCAATGACAGCCTGTGCTTTCTCCTTGGTGGAAAAATCCGGGGCTTCATATCCGGCGGCATTGTATTTGGCCAAGACCACCTTGAGTTTGAGCCGAGCTTCGTGACCCTTGTTGATGGCTGAACCCAGGATGCGGAGGGTTTCTTCGGGTGCGTGGAAAAAGGAACCGTGACTGGCAATGGAATAATCCCATCTCCACTG
>JASJCD010000287.1 GCA_030066135.1 Desulfobacterales bacterium
TTTTTGTCGCACCCCGGCAGGGCGATGTTGGCGTCGTACCACTGGGCCCGCATGACGGTCTCGATGGAATCGGCTATCAGGTCGCGGGACTGCAGCGAGTAACTCATGCCTTCAGTCCCCATTGAAATCCCGTCGCTCACCCCGATGGTGTTGAACCGCAGCCCCACCATGCCCGCCGCGTCCACCCCTTCCTTAACGGCCGCCGCCAGATGGTTCAGATGCATGTTACAGGGATTGCCTTCGAACCATACACTGCTGATACCCACCTGGGCTTTGCCCATGTCTTCTTCACGCAGACCGGCGGCGTACAGCATGGCTTGCGAAGCCCCCTGGGATTTGGGTTCGGTGATTCGGGAACTGTAGCGGTTTATTTTCGTCGGCATGTGGCTTCCTTTCTTTTTTATCGCACGTTCCTCATGGTACGCGTTGGGGGGTGAAACCAACTGAATCCCCCTGCTTAGAAACCATAACGCCAATATGTCGGCGATCAACGCGCGAGGGCCTGCCATTCGAAAGACCCGCGTGCAAACGGGCATGACAGGTGTAAAACCGGTAGACGTGCATCGCCCGTTTATGCAAACATGATTGACGCCGCAGCCAGGATACGCGCGTCAGTCATTTTTTTCCGCCGCTGGCACGAGGGGATTTATCAAGGGTTTTAGCCGCATCCACCTATCGTGCCCGGAATTCCAATACTGGCACAAAAAATGCTTTGCTTGATATCATCCGGAATCATTAGTATTTTTCCAACCATAACCGGACGTGAAAAAATGGTAGCGCTGATAGAAAAATCAGATAAATATGACGACCGGCGGCACGCCAACCGCATGCCCTACCCCATGGATATGCATTACCGTTCCAACGCCGCCGACGGATTGGGAACCATCGTCGATCTCAGCTCCACCGGCATGTTCTTTGAGACCCTGGAGCCGCTGACAACCGGCGAGCGGCTTCATATCGATTTCCGGTTCCGCAACAGTCACGCTGCTATGGAAATCTGGGGTGAAATCACTCGCACGACACCTTCCGGCGTCGGCGTGCGTTTCCTCTGGTAGTCTCAATCGCCCCTGCGGCGTTCTTTCCCGCCCGGCAGCCCGGCTGCGGCCTGGTGGTGCTCATCGGCTGAGAACGCTGATACCCTACATCCCGCTGCGAGGCCTGGGCATGCCTCTCAACCCAAGTTTCTTGGATGGTATTCTCACACAGATGCGCTATGGTTGTCCGATTCGGGTGTGTGGGGCGGCCGGACGCGAACGGCCCCGCCGGCAAGGCAGGCATCAGCCCTCGGCCAGCCAGGCCAGGGCTTGATCGTAGTCGGTGAAGACTTCGTAATGAAAGCCCATAATGACGAGGCAGGCTTTCATCTTGTTAGCGACGGCGTAGCGATTTTCTTCCGGCGGAATCACAGTGGCCACCCGGTTGGTGAAAAAATACTGAAAGGATTTGATTTCGGACGAAATCTTCATAATATCGAGCATGGACTTGTCGGTGGCGGTCGTTTGACGATAATCGATAAGGATATTGCGGTCCGGATGGCTGGCAGCATCCACCGCCAATTCACGCACAAGACGCATGACCCGGTCATGGTCCAGCTCACCCTCGATTTTCTTGATAATGATCTCAGCCACAAGCCTATCTTCCATCGAAAATCATTGACGGGGCTGCTGCCCGGCATTTCAATGCCTATTCCGGATAGCAGCTAAAGCAGCCGGTGTCAAAAATTGATCCGGTCTGATGGCGCATCGCCCGAAAGGAATGAGCATGGAATTGCTGGAAGCAGTGCATACCCGCCGAAGCATTCGTAAGTACAAGGACAAGCCGATTCCCGCCGAAATGGTCCGCACCATCCTGGGCGCCGCCATGATGGCGCCCAGCGCCGGTAATGAGCAACCCTGGCATTTTATTGTCGTGGATGACCGTGACAGGATGAACCGGGTCAAAGACGTCCATCCCTATGTCGGCATGGCGGCCGAGGCGCCACTGGGCATCCTGGTCTGCGGGGATCTACGCCTGGAAAAATACCCGGGTTTCTGGGTCCAGGACTGTGCCGCGGCCATGCAGAATTTGCTGCTGGCCGCCCACGATCAAGGTCTGGGCGCCGTCTGGACCGGCATCCATCCTGAGGCGGAGCGGGTCGAACGCTTCCGCGCCATTTTCGAACTGCCCGATCCGGTTATCCCCCTGGGCTTCGCCGTCATGGGCTGGCCCGTAAAGCCGGGCAAACATAAAGAACGGTACAAAGCCGAGAGGGTCCACCAGAACCGCTGGCAGGGTTGACGCTGAGGGTTGATGCCGTGAAAACGGTTTACGGGAAACACGGTCGTTAGATTTCAAATTGATAGAAGTGGGCCGCGTTCTTCAGCAGGATTCTCTCCAGATCCAGCTTGGCAAGACCGATTGCGCCCAAGCTTTTGAGCTCCCGGTCCCAGGCATAGGGGATATTCGGGAAGTCCGAACCGTACATGACCCGGTCCGGCCGGTAGGTCGTCAGATCGATGGGGTCCGGCATCTCAAAATAGTCCGTCAACACCATGGTGGTGTCCAGCCAGAGGTTGTCGTATTTTTCGATCAGGAGACGATAGGGCCTCAGTTCATCGATGCCCAGGTGGGGCACGCAGATTTTAAGGTCCGGATAGGCTGCCATAACCCGCTCCAGACGCTCGGCGCTGCAGATTTCATACGGATCGCATTGATAAGCCGGACTCTTGGGTTCGCGCCCCACGTGCATGACGAGCGGCTTCTGCTGCGCCTGACAGCTGGCATAGATCGGTGCCATCACGTCCGCATCCATCTCGAAGCATTGCACATGGGCATGCAGTTTCACGCCCCCCAACCCCAGATCGAAGGCCTGCTCGAGAATTTGGGCGGCCTCGGGCTCCCCCGGAAATACCGTGGCCATCCCGGTAACCCTGCCGCGATACTCCCGGCACATATCGGCCATATATCGATTCAGCCCGGCGGCAATACCCGCTTTGTGCGCATATTGGAGGGCCACAATGTGGCGCAGACCGCGCGCAAGGAGAAAATCGAAAATCTCCGGCGTTGTCAGCCGGTAGCGAATGGGCCATGCATTTGCATCGAACCACTGCCAGACAGCGCTGAACATATCGGGCGGAAAAACGTGGACGTGGGCGTCAGCCGCCCCCGGAAGCCCGTCCGGCAGGTGCTTCCCTTCCCGATCATTGATGGCGGGCAGACTTGGATTGAGCATACGCCTCTTTCACTTTTCGCGATCCCGGTTCATGCGCCCCGGGATTCCATATGAACGCTGCACGGCGGCAGCGTTTGGGGTTCACAATGACTGCAGGCGTGCACGGTTTTGGATGCTGCCCCGTAACCCGCCAGACCGGTTGTCTGGCCCGTCCGCTTTAATTCCGGTGTCCGTCGCGCCGTTATCCTCATCGGCCGTCATTTGGTCATCCCGCATCTTGCCGGTCAACAGCCGGCCCCTTGCATTTATCTTCCCCCCTCGGGTGGCGAGGACCGAAAAGCCGTCTGTGCATCGACGTCTGAATACCGGGTGAGGCGGCGGCCGGCGCATGGACCCCGTGGCGTCATCGCGGCATCAGGAAAATGATAACGACGAAGGGTGTTATGCAGAAAAGCACCAGGACGACAGCAATTGGAAAGGCCTGAGCTTTTATGCGATCGGTGCGCAGTTCAATCGCTTTCAGGGCTTCAGATCCCGGTATGGCCTTGCGTTGAATCCACATCTTCTGAAGCCAGCCGGCAAGCGACACGGCCATGGTGACCGCGGTATAAAAGATGACCAGGATGAAGAAAAAGATGATCAGACTGTATAGCGATACCATTTTGTATCCATGAATCGCGCCCCGCCCCTTTGCGTCCGGGGGCCGGAGGCCGCCCTACGGCCCCCGGCCACGCTGACAGCTGCGGCGGCGGGCGACGGCCTGATCCATGATCCTTCTGAGATGATTGAATCATACCCCGGCGATGTTGATGATCGTCCGCCCCTTGTGCTTGCCCTGCCCCATCAGTTCAATCTTGGCATTCAGATCTTCAAATGGCGCTTCGGTGGTCAGTTTTTCGAGCCATTCGATCTTCCAGTCCGACGCCAGCTTTTCCCATGTTTGGGCGCGGATCGGCATCGGGCAGTTCTGGGAATCGATACCGATCAAGGTAACGCCCCTCAGGATAAAAGGGTAGACATTCAGCGGCAATTCATGCGAGGCCACATTGCCGCAGCAGGTCACCGTACCGTTGGGGTTGACGGTCTTGATCGAGGTGGCGAGAATATCCCCGCCCACCGTATCGATGCTTCCCGCCCAGCGGCTTTTGAGCATCGGCCGCCCGCTCGTATCCGTGGCCTCTTCGATGCTGATGACGTCCCGGGCCCCAATCGCCTTGAGGTATTCAGACTCGTCCACAACGCCGTTGACCGCCACGACCCCATATCCGCTTTTGGCCAGTATCGAGACGGCAATGCTGCCAACACCACCCGTGGCACCGGATACCAGGATGTCACCATGTTCGGGTTTTACGCCGTTTTCGACCATGCGCCAGACAGAGAGAGCTGCCGTAAAGCCGGCCGTGCCGTAGATCATGGCTTCGCGCAGGGTCAGCCCTGACGGCAGGGGAACGACCCACCCGGACGGAACACGGATATATTCGCCATACCCGCCCGCCGTGTTCATGCCCAGGTCGTAAGAGGTGACGATCACTTCGTCGCCGGGCGCGAAAGCGGAGGCACTGCTTTCGACAACCACCCCCGAGGCGTCAATCCCGGGCGTGTGGGGGTAGTTTCGGGTGACGCCGCGATTGCCCGTGGCCGAGAGGAAATCTTTGTAGTTCAGCGAGGAAAAGTGCACCTTGACGATGACATCGCCGTCCGGCAAGTCTTCGATGGTCTTCGTTTCAATCCGGCGTGTAAACTGCTTTTCTTCGGTTTCGGTAACAACCAGGGCCTTGAACTCGTTTGGTCGTGTCATGTCTGCTCTCCTGAGGGCATCCGTTTTCAACGGGTGCGGTTTTGGCCGTTCGGCCTATAAATCGGCATGGTTTCCAGACAGCGGATACAGCGTCAAGGGCTCCGACGATTTGCAGCCCCGCTAAATGGCGAGGCGCCCGGTAATATCAAAGGATGTAAAGCGGTGGCGCCTTCGAAATGGCAGCCACAACACGGCCACCGGTTCCCTGGTCTGGTTGCGGGCGCTTTGAAGCATTGGGTTCGGATCCGGTTCCCATGGTGCCGTTGCCTGCATGTTGATCGGCCCATTCCGATGGTGAGCCTCGTCAAGGGGAACCCGCGCGACAGGCGTTCGTTATCCTGATGAAGGTGGTAAGATGGTCTTTCAGGGAGAAAACCTGAACGGCGCCTCCACGGTATGCGCTTGGCGGTTTATGCCTGGCCCCTCGGACGATAAATCCGGCAGACCGGTCGGTCAAATTGGATTACAAATCCACCCGTTCTTTGTCAATGGAAATATGGGGCACGGCATGCCAGCCGCGCGGACGCGTAACACGCTAACTTTATATATCAAAACCAACCGTAACCTCAGGGGGCGGAGAGCCTTCGGATGCCGGAGGCCGGTTTCGCCAAACCGGATGAACCGATGACCCCGCATACCGATCTACGACGTTAGCCGGGAGACACCAGTTTATGGGCAGACGTCGATATCCGCCAGCATTGGGAACCGCCGCGAGGGCGGCCAGGTGTTCGGGGAGACAGCGTGTGTGGTCGGGCCACCTTCGGGATGCTTATGCTTGCGTCATCCCCAAGGTGATGTGGATTTATCTGGAGTGTTCGACCGGATGCAGCAATCAGCGCAGTTGCTTCTTGAATTTAACACCGATTCCGCGGCCGTCCTTGCGGACGATGGCGCCCTGTTGTTTGCTTTCCTGGCCGTCGGTCTCGAAGGGCCCGGCCACGGTGACTTCCTGGCCGACGGTGAAGTATCCGTCGGTTTCAATGTAGGTGCCACCATGGCTGATGTTCTTGATCCGGCCTTCATAAATCCGCTTTTTGGCAAGGAAATGCGTGTTCTCGCTGCACCAGGTGCGCTCGTGCAGGCGGCATTCCTTTTCGAACAGGTCGCCGGCCTCCGGTTTTTCCTCTTTGGCTTGATCGCTCATCGTCCACCCCGCTTCGGTTGGATGCAAATGCGGATTGCTTATGCTTTCCATTATTTATTCCAGATAGTTGAGTCTGGCATGGATTATGGGATCTGTCAAATAACACCCTCGTCCGCACCTACTTCAGAACCGGTGCTGCTCCCTGGGCAGGGGTCGCATTCAAAATCGATTTGGGCTATATGTCCATAAAGCCCGTAT
>JASJCD010000288.1 GCA_030066135.1 Desulfobacterales bacterium
TGGGCCGTCACCGGGACGACCATTTCGGGGCGGCGGATGCCCTTTTCTTCCCGTGCCCGGTCACGATAGGTTTTCATGGCCAGCAGGATGCTTTCGGTGCCCCCGGACGAGAGCGTGCCGCAGACCTGGCTGCCGCTGTGCCGGCCCCCGAGCATGTCGGCGGTCATGGCCACGATTTCGGCCTCGAACTTGGTGATGCTGGGCCATAGATCGGCATGCAGGGGGTTTGCCTGGGAATGCAGGCTGTAGACCCGGCTGAGGAAATCGATGTGGTCCGGATCGCCATGGTAGACCGCTCCGGAAGCATAGCCGTCCTGCCAGCGCTCGCTTTCCCGGGCTTGAAGATCTTGCATGATTTCCAGCACCTGGTCACGGGAGCGGCCCCTGTCGGGAATGGCGGCTATGGTCTCCAAGCGATCTTTGTAGGGCTGCAGCGTGGGGGCCACTTCAGCCATCATGGCGGCCGTATCGGCATCGATCTTGCGTCGCACCGCCGGGATTCGGCGCAGGTGTTTCTCCACCAAGGCCATCAGCCGTGGGTCGAGGCGATTGAGGTGTTTCCAAGCCTGTTCAAAAGGGTCCATCCGAAGTACTTCCCTTCTTTAGACACCGTCCCGGTTGAGACGGGCGCAGATCTTGCGGTGGGCACGGTAGATATCGCCAAAGGCCCTGAACATGGTCGTATAGAGCGCCCGGTGGGCGGGGTTGGGGGCGTAGTGCCGGCGGGTTTCCAGGCCGGCGGCAATGTCTTCAAACGTGCCGCCGCCCAGGGCCACGGCCGCCAGAATGCCGGCCCCGCGGGCGTTGGTTTCCACCGGGTTTTCAACCTGGTGGATCGTGCATTCGAGCACATCCGCCATGATCTGGCACCATAGGTCGGAGCGCGCGCCGCCGCCCACCATCCGGATGGCCGTAAGGGGCCGGCGGATAAATTTCTGGACATGCTGCTTGAGCCAGCGTGAATTAAGGGCGACGCCCTCCATGACGGCGCGCACGAGGGACCCGCGATCAGCGGTCAGGGAGAGATTGTGGAACCCGCCCCTGATCAGGCTGTCTTCCACCGGGGTGCGCTCGCCGTAGAGCCAGGGCGTGAAGATCACCCCGCGGCTGCCGGGAGGGGTCCGGGCGGCCAGCTGTTCCAGCGACGTCCAGTCATCCGCTGTTCCATCCGCACCGCCCAGGAGATTATCCCGCAGGAAGGTCAGGCAGCCGCCGGCGTTCTCCTGCTCGTTGACCAGCAGATAGCGCCCGGGAATGGCGGCGGGCAGCGACGCCATATTGTGAAGCAGGTCGGTTTTCTTGAAAGGTACGTGGCAGGTAAGCCAACTGGAGGTGCCGATATAGAGGTGGGCATCGAAGTCCCTGACCGCACCCGCGCCAATGGCCGCCGTGTGCAGGTCAGGTGCGCCCATGACCACAGGCACATCCGGCGGCAGCCCCAGGTGCCGGGCGGCGGCCGGTGTCAGCGGACCCAGTATGTCCACGGCGCGCTTGAGTTCCGGCAATTTGGCCGCGTCGATACCGCATCGGGCCAACAGGCCGGCGTGGTAGCGGATCGCGTCGATGCGGCGGTTGTCGGTCACCCAGTGGAGGATGATGCTGTCGAAGGAGGCCGCAAAACGGCCGGTCAGGCAGAGGTTCAGATAATCCTTGGGCTCAAGGAATTTGTAGGTGGCCGCATAACGCTGTGGATCTTCAGTCTTGAGATAGAGGATATGGGCGATGGGGTCCTTGCCGGAACGTCCGGGAATGCCCCCGGTGAGGCGGATCCAGGTATAGAGCTTGTCGATGCCATAGCCGGATATTTTCAAGGGGCCGCCCGTCAATCGCTTCACATGGGGCGCCCCGCGCGCATCCATCCAGATGATGGCCCGGCCCAGGGGACGGCCCTCGCGATCCACCGGAACGGTGCCTGACCACTGACCGGTGCAGCATACACCGACGATGCTGGCCGGGTCGATGCCGTCGGCGGCCAGCAGGCGTCGGGAGGCCTGACCAACGGCCTGCCACCATTCCCCGGGATCCTGCTCGGCGCCGCCATCCGGCATGAGGTGTAATTCGGTCGGCACGATTTCACAGGCCAGAACGTGCCCGGCGGTGTTCACGAGGGCCACTTTGGGACCGGATGTTCCCAAATCGATGGCGAGTATGTGGGTTCGCTTGCCGGACATAATAACAGGACGATCCTGCCTGTTGGAGGGGGTGCGGATGAACGCGGGTCGGATTGCGCCGGTGGTATTGCCTCGGCTCAACCCGGTTGCCGATAGGCCGCAAACATTTTCTGGACCAATTGGCCGACTTTTTTCATGTGGGCCAGGCTTTCCTCGGCGCTGCGCCCCGGATATTTGCGGAAAGCGATCAGGATGCCGCTCAAGGCGGCAAAAAGGGCGTGGGAAAACAGGCGGCGCTGTTCCGTGTCGGCCTCACCCTCAAATACCAGGTCGAGCATGTCCATGAACCTGCGCGCCACCACGTCCAGTTTACGGGCCGAGGCATTGCTGATCTCGCCATACAGCGAAAAGCGGGTGATCATTTTCCAGTAGATCTCGTTGACCGTGCAGTATTCGATGAATTCGTCGATCAGGGTTTCGATGGCCGCGCGGTCGTCGGGTCCGGCCAGCCGTTGTTCGAGTTCGTTGATGAACCGGTTGGTATCCCGGTAGGCGGCCTCGACGAAAAGATCTTCCTGGTTCTGGAAATAGGTATAGATGGATGATTTGGCGATGCCGGCCTCATTGGCGATTTCCTGCATGCTTACCTTGTCATAGGTCTTGGTACCGAATACCTTGCGCGCGGCATCGATGATGAGATCGCGCCGGACCTCGCGCTCTCTGGCCTTTAATTGGCGCAACGTGCTGTTTTTTTGCATAAAAATTATCCTCAACCGTGGGTTGCAAGGGAATCCAGTCACGTTTGTCCGTTGAGGGTTAGCATGGTTGAGGGTTGAAAGCAACTTGTAGTTGATAAAACGACCAGCGTTCGATATAAAGAATCGCGAACGTGTCCAGCCGGTCAACACCGGTCATCATCTTTCCATTACCCGCAGGGAGATTGAATTGCCATGGCTGCCAGGCCCTTTTATCAAGATGCCGTCGACGACCCCTATGCCTATGCCGCCCGCTGGAAGGAAAAGCAGCAGAAACCGGTGGTGGCCCATTTCTGCTCCTACACCCCGGAAGAACTGATCTGGGCGGCAGGGGCTCTGCCGCTGCGCATCTTCGGCCAATCCGAGCGCATCGTGGCGGCCGATACCCACCTCCAGAGCTACAGCTGCAGCCTGGTGCGCGGGGCCCTCGAGGACGCTCTTGCGGGTCGCCTGGATTTTGCCGACGGGTTCGTCTTCCCGCACACCTGCGACTCCATCCAGCGGCTTTCCGACATCTGGCGCCTGAACGTTCCCCACGGCTTTCATCTGGATGCGGTGCTGCCGGTCAAGCTCGATACGCCCAGTGCCCGTGACTACCTGCGCGATATCGTGGCCCGATTCGGTCGCGACCTGGGGCACAACCTGGGTATCGATATCTCCGCTGAAGCCCTGGCCGCCACGGTCACGCTCTACAACCGCCTGCGCGCCGGTCTGCAGGCCCTTTACCGCCTGCGCAGCGAACGGCCGGCCGTGATTTCCAGCAGCGCCGTCCACGCCATTTCGCGCGCGGCCATGGTGATGGACCGGGAAGCATTCGCGGACGGCTTGGACAGCCTCCTGGCGGAGTTGGCCGGCTGCGAGCAACCCCCGGCAACCCGCAAACGACTGGTGCTCTCCGGGGGACTCTGCAGCATGCCGGATATCTACAATCTCATCGAGACGGCCGGCGGCGACGTGGTCTGGGACGATTTTTGTACCGGCTCACGTTATTTCGACGGCCAGATTGGAGACGAACAGCCCTGGCTGGCGGGGATCGCCGACCGTTATCGCGAGCGCATGGTCTGTCCGGCCAAACATATGGACCTGACGCGGCGGGGGGCCCACCTGGTCGACCTCGTGGCAGCGACCCGGGCCGATGGCGTCATTTTCGTGCTGCTCAAGTTCTGCGATCCGCATGCCTTCGACTACCCCTACATGAAAGGGATGCTGGATACGGCCGGCATCCCCAGCCTGCTGTTTGAAATCGAGGACCAGCAGATCAGCGCCGGCCAGGTGCGTACACGCTGCGAGGCCTTCATCGAAATGCTCTAGCGTCCGGTGGGAGACCCGACGCCCTTCAACTGGTAGAAACCCGGCAGGAGAAAATGATGACCACGCCCGACAAGACCATCGACGAGGCCCGCGAGAGACGCAAGATTAAATGCGTCAAAAAGATGAAAGAGATCATGACGCATTACTATATCGATGCCAAGACCGCTGCCGACCAGGGCAAGAAAGTGGCCTGGATCACCAGCGGCGGGCCGGTGGAGCCGCTGATCGCCATGGATGTCATCCCGGTCTATCCCGAGAACCACGCCGCCATGATCGGCGCTTCCAAGATGGGCGTGGATCTGTGCATCCAATCCGAGGAGATGGGCTACGCCCCTGACCTGTGCTCTTACGCCCGGGCCGACATCGCCTGCGCGCCCGTCGAGGGCGGCCCGATTGGCGGTCTACCCCGGCCCGATATGCTGATCTGCTGCAACAACATCTGCGGGACGGTGCTCAAATGGTACGAGGCCCAGGCCCGCTTTTTCAAGGTGCCGCTCTTTATCCTGGACACCCCGTTTTGCCACACCGAATTTTCGGAGGAGGCCCGCCGCTATGTCCGCCGCCAGATCGACGAATACATCCAGTTTCTGGAGCAGCACTGCGGCCGGCCCTTCGATCGCGAGCGCATGAACGCGGTGGGGCGGCTGTCCATCGAGGGCCAACGTCTTTGGCAGGCCGTCCTGGACACCACCACCCACAAACCGGCGCCCATGAGCGCTTTTGATGCTTTTTTCCACCTGGCCCTGATCGTGACCCTGCGCGGCACCCAGACGGTGGTGGACTATTACACCGAATTGCTTCAGGAGATGCAGGCGCGCATCGCCCAGGGCATCAGTGCGGTGGAGAACGAAGAATACCGCCTGTTGTGGGACAATCTGCCCATCTGGTTTCGCACCCGCTGGCTGTCGGAGAAATTCGCTGCGCACAATGCCTGCCTGGTGGCGGACACCTACACTTCGGCCTGGTGCAGTTCGCTGCAATATCTCCGGGAGGACGACTTTGTCGATACCATGGCCGAGGGTTACAGCCGCATCTATCTCAATATCGGCGTGGATGCCATGGCGGAAAGCGTGATGGCCATGATCGACAAATACCAGGCCGACGGGCTGGTGATGCACTCCAACCGCAGCTGCAAGCCTTACTCGCTGGGGCAGTATGACATTCAGCGCATCGTGCGGGAGAAGAAAAAATTACCAACCCTGATGATCGAGGCCGACATGGTGGACGAACGCCTCTTCGCCGAGGGGCCCACGGCCACACGCATCGACGCCTTTATGGAGATGTTGAAGGCCGGCCAGAACGGGGCGCGGGCGTAAGGGCGCGTTGACCGCGGGCGCATTCAACAATGCAGTCATAACTGGGGGGAGGGACGGGGAATGTTGGTGATCAAATCGGGTATCGGAATCTGGTTTCTGGGGGCCGCGGCGTTTTTGCTTTCCGTGGCGCTTTTTCTATGCGGCCCCCCGCTAGCGATCGCGGAGGGCCAAGACGGGGCCGCGCTCTATCGACGCCTTTCGCAGGTCGCAAGCGGTCAGGGGGACCTGGCCCTCTTTGCCAAGCTCAATGCCGGGGCCCGTCAGCTGGACTGGTCGCGCGCGCAGGAGAAATCATTCGCCGGTCATCTGCGCATCATCAGGGCGCAGGGCGCGGTGGAAAACCC
>JASJCD010000289.1 GCA_030066135.1 Desulfobacterales bacterium
GGCGACACCCTGCCCGGGCTGTGCACCAGCATCTTCTACCGGGCCGACGGGGTCTTCGGCATCATGGCCAACGTGCTGGCCACCTACGTGCTGCTCTTCGTGCTTTTCGGGGCCTACCTCGAAAAATGCGGGGCCCAGAAATTTTTCATCGACTGGCCACTGGCGGCCGTAGGTCACCATGTGGGCGGCCCGGCCAAGGTATCGGTTATTGCCAGCGGCCTTTTCGGTTCGATTTCCGGCAGCGCCATCGCCAACACCGTCTCCACCGGGACCTTTACCATCCCGATGATGAAAAAGGCCGGTTTCCGGCCGCATGTGGCCGGCGGGATCGAACCGGCGGCCTCCATCGGCGGGATGTTCATGCCGCCCATCATGGGCGCCGGCGGCTTCATCATGGCCGAGCTCACCGGGGTGCAGTACTCCCGCATCATGCTCGTGGCCATCTTCCCGGCCTTGATGTATTTCTTCAGTGTCTTCATGATGGTGCACTGGGAGGCCAAGATGTACAACGTCGTGGGCGATCGCTACCCCGAAAGCGCCACCACGATCCTCAAGCGGGAATGGCTCTACACCACGCCGCTGATCGTGATCACGATCTTCATGCTCACGGGCTACTCGCCCGGCTACTCGGCCATTCTGGGACTGGCCACCTGTGTCGCTATCAGCCACAAGACCCTCGACACCAAGATCGACCCCAGCGTGGGCTTCGTCATGGCCTTCGTGCTCATCGGGGGATGGGTCTTGGGCGGCCTCACGTCCTTTATGGGCGATGAGGGCGCCAAGTCCTTTGCCGCGCTGCTCTCCCCCCGGGCCATGGTGCTCTTGGGCCTGGTCGTGTCCGCGGCCGTGGCCCTCTACCGGCACAAGAACGGCGCCGATCTAAAAACGGAAATAATTCGTTTCGGCCTGGCGGCCCGCAGCGGCACCGAGAACAGCCTCAAGATCGGGGCCACGGTGGGCGTCATCGGGATCATCATCGGGGTGCTGACCTACAGCGGACTGGTGCTGACCTTTGCCGACATCGTGATCGAGCTGGCCGGCGGGTCCCTGCCGCTGACCATCCTCTTGATCGCCCTGGCCTCGCTGATTCTGGGGATGGGTGTTCCGGTGACGGCCGCCTACCTGATCACGGCGGTCGTGGCGGTCCCGGCCCTGACCCATCTGGGCGTCAACGAGATCGCGGCGCACATGATCGTCTACTGGCTCTCCCAGGATTCCAACATCACGCCGCCGGTTTGCATCGCGGCCTTTGCCGGGGCCACCATCGCCAAGGCCAACATGTGGCGCACGGCCTTCGCGTCCTTCAAATTCGCCAAATTCCTCTACCTGGGCCCCTTTCTGTTCGGCTACGTGCCGGGCTTCTCCCTGAACGGCAGCGGCCAGGATATCGCGATTGCCTTCGTGCTGATCATCGTCGGCACCTACATCTATGCCTATCTCTTGAGCGGCATCTGGGTGAAGCAGATCCGCAACCTGTTCGGCAAAAAGACCGCCGCCACGGCGGAATAGTAACCTTTAACGCGAGTCGAGAAACATAACCATGGACACGACCATACCCACGGTGGAAATCAAACGTATTCTCTACGCCACCGATCTATCCGAAAACGCCCGCTACGCCATGGCCTACGCCGTCAGCCTGGCCAACACCTACTGCGCCCAGATCGTTATCCTGCACGTCATCGACGAGACCCCCGACTACGTCGATGCCGGTGTCGAAGGCTACATCGGGGCTGACGAGTGGGAGGCCATCAAGAAACGCAACCTGGACGAAACACGCGATATCCTGATCGGCAAACGGCGTGACAACCAGATGCTGCGGGAAGTGCTGGACCGCTTCTGCCAGAACCTGCGACCGGGCACCAACGACCACGAAGCCGCCATGGATGAAACCATCATCAAGGTGGGCAACCCGGTCGTCCAGATCCTGGAAACGTCCGAAGAAAAAAATTGTGACCTGATCGTCATGGGCACCCACGGCCGCGGCGCTCTCATGGACGCCATGATGGGCAGCACGACCAACCGGGTCACCCGGCGATCCACCATACCCGTGCTGTCGGTGCGGCTTCCGACAACCGAATAAGCCGGGGAGGCGCACGGCAACTTAAGGATCCATCCGTCACCACCCCGCCCGAATCCGCTTCCCGACGGCCTCGGGCAACCTCCATCGCCATGCGTCACAAAGCAATCGGCCGCCATCCATAATGGATGTGCGGCCGATTGCGTTTGTTTATAACGGCTTGCTGTTGTACGCAGCTAACCGCCCGATCACCCGATTCGACGGTAGGCGTTATAGAGTGCTCATCCAGAAATGGTAGATTTTAGTTCAGGCCAAGGCCGCAGTGGTTTTTAAACCGCAGGCGTAGCTAGCGCTACGTCGAGGATTTAAAAAGCGCGAGAACGCCGGCCTGGGCCGAAAGATGCCTTTTATGGATGGGCACTCACATGCCGGCCTTGAAGAAGTCCTCGGGATCGTCAATCTTGTCCGGCGGCTTGGTGTATTCGGTGGGTTCGGTGCCTTCCTTGAAACACTCGAAAATGGTTTCGGCGGATTCCGGGATGGGCAGCAGTCCCGTTTCCGCGTCGATGCGGGAAAAGACGATGCCATCGGGGACTTCGAAGGCCTTGACCGGCTTGTCTGCCAGTATTTTCTGCATGAACCCCAACCAGATGGGGCTGGCGGCCCGGGAGCCGGTCTCGCCGCGCCCCATCGAAGCCTCCTCGTCGAGCCCCACCCAGACGCCGGTAATGTATTTCGGCGTGTAGCCCACAAACCAGGCGTCGTAGAGATTGTTGGTGGTGCCCGTTTTTCCGGCCACCGGGCGGTTAAGGGCCTTGACCCGCTGACCGGTGCCGTTTTTAACCACGCTTTCGAGCATGCTGTTCATGATGAAGGCCGTGGTCTTCTCGATGACCTTTTCCTTCTCCGGGCGGATTTCCTCGAGCACATTGCCGTCGCGATCTTCGATGCGGGTCACGAAAATCGGTTTGACCCGGTAGCCCTGGTTGGCAAACACCGAATAGGCATTGACGATTTCCAGCAGGGAGACCCCGGAGGAACCCAGGGCGATGGAAAGATCCCGGTTCAGATGGGAGTGGATGCCCAGCTTGCGGCTGTAATCGATGGCGTAGTCGATGCCGATGTCCTTGAGCAGTTTGACCGTGACCACGTTGCGGGATTTGGCCAGAGCCACCCGCAGCAAGGTGGGACCGTAGAATTTCTCCTTGTAATTCTTCGGTTTCCAGGTGAAATCCCGCTCGGTGTCCTCGAACACGATGGGCGAATCGAGAATCATTGTGGCCGGTGTATAGCCCTTGTCGATGGCGGCGGCATAGATCAGGGGCTTAAAGGCCGAACCCGGCTGCCGGCGTGATTGGAAGGCCCGGTTGAACTGGCTTTCTTCAAAACTGCGCCCTCCAATCATGGCTTTGACGAAGCCCGTCTCGGCCTCGAAGCACAGCAGTGCGGACTGGGCCACAGGTGTCTGTTCCAGCGCCAGGGGCCAGGGCGCATCCGCTTCCGGCTCGGCCTTGATACGCACTTGAATCACGTCCCCGGCGCGCAGCACATTGCCCGGCCGCTTTACTTTGGCCGCCCAGTAAATGACGTCCGGATCCGGCGGGCGGGCCCAGTCCATATCGGCCAGCGCCAGCAGGCCCTCGGCCGCGCCCAGATCGACCGCGATCACCAGCTCCCGGTTGTCCACCCGGGTCACCAGCCCCTTGAGCACGGTGCCGGGCACCAGCTGATCGGCCTGATCGGCCGCCAGGGTCTTGAGGTAGTCTTCCTGATCCACGACCGGGATGTTCGTCAATGGGCCTCGATAGCCCTGGCGTTTATCCAGCTCCAGAAGGCCCTTTTCGGTTTCCGCGCGCGCGGCCCGCTGCATGTCCAGATTGACGGCGGTAAAAATCTTGAGCCCTTCGCGGTTGATGGTTTCGGCACCGTATTTTTGCTCGACGTAGCGCCGCACATGCTCGGTGTAAAAGGGGGCTTTTTCGGCAAACCAGTTTCGGCGGGGCTTGATGTCCCAGGGGGCATTGCGTGCCTCCTCGGCCTGCTCGGCCGTAATAAAACCCTCCTCCTGCATGCGGGTCAGCACATAGTGCTGGCGTTGACGGGCACGTTCGGGATTGCGGTAAGGGGAATAACGGCTGGGCGCCTGGGGCAGACCGGCCAGAATGGCGCATTCCGCCAGGGTCAGCGCCTCCACCGGCTTGTCGAAATAGTTCTCGGCCGCCGCCTCCACACCGTAGGCGCCATGCCCTAAATAGATCTGGTTGAGATAGAGGTAGAGCACTTCCTGCTTGCTGAAGGCCTTGGTGATCCGATAGGCCAGGATGGCCTCCTTGAGCTTGCGCGTATAGCTGCGCTCGGGGGTGAGAAAAAAGGATTTGGTGACCTGCTGGGTAATGGTGCTGCCGCCCTGGACAATCTCACCGGCTTCCAGATTCTTGAAAAAGGCGCGCAGGATACTGATTAAATCGATGCCGCCGTGTTCATAAAAGCGTGAATCCTCGGCCGCCAGAAATGCTTCCACCAGCATGGTCGGCATGGCCTCGAGCGGCAGCACGATGCGGCGTTCCTCGTAAAACTCGGCAATTTTTTCGCCGTCATCCGCGTAGACGACGGAAACGGTGGCGGGTCTGTAATCTGTCAGGCTCGAAATTTGGGGCAGCTGTCGGGCGATGTGCAGAAACAGGCCTGCAGCCGCCAGGCCGCCGGCCACAACGGTAAGCAATATCGTCGCCAGGGACCACCGCAGCAGCCTGCGGCGCCACAATCCCGGTGATTTGCGTGCCCGTTTTTTGACGATTTTTTTAGTCGGGTTTGATTCGGCCATGGGTCCGTTTATTTGAGCAAACCGATCGTGCGGTTGCGAATGGGTTTAATTGATTATCGGTCGATGACAGCAAAAAATAAACTTACCAGAAGAAGCCTGAATTGGCAAGAAACCAGCGCCATAAATCGTTTGACATCATACCACGATACCGATAACCTACTTGATTTCATGTCTTACTGACTTAGGGCGGTTTGGATTCTGCCGATCTCCGTATGAAAGGGACCGCGAGGACACATGATCGATCTGGCTTTTGACAAAATGGGCGGACTGATTCCAACCATCGTGCAGGACCACGCCAGCGGTGACGTTTTAATGCTGGCCTACATGAATGCCGAGGCTTTCCAGGCCACGCTGGCAACCGGTGAAGCCACCTTCTTCAGCCGCAGCCGTCAGGAATTATGGATCAAGGGCAAGACTTCCGGCCATGTCCAGCGCGTAAAATCCGTTCACATCGACTGCGATCAGGATGCCATTCTGGTACGTGTGGAGCAGGTCGGCGGGGCCGCCTGCCACACCGGCTATCGCAGCTGTTTCTACCGTCGCGTCGAAGAACAGAAACTCATTATCGACGACGACCCCGTATTCGACCCCAAGGAGGTATACAAGAAGTAATGTCCGCGAATTTGAAACTGGGAATCCCCAAGGGCAGCCTGCAGGATGCCACCATCGCCCTGTTCCGGCGCTCGGGATGGAAAATCAACGTCAACGGCCGAAGCTATTTTCCTGAAATCAATGATCCTTCCATCGACTGCGCCATCTGTCGGGCCCAGGAAATGTCACGCTATGTGGAGAGCGGCACGCTGGATGCCGGTCTGACCGGCAGGGACTGGATCGCTGAAAATGAATCCGATATCCATGTGGTCTGCGACCTGGTCTACTCCAAGGTCAGCGCGCGGCCGGCCCGCTGGGTATTGGCCGTCCCCTATGATTCAGATATCCAATCCCTGGAAGATCTTAAAGGGCGTAAAATCGCCACCGAACTGGTGGCTTTCACCCGCCGTTATTTCCAAGAACGCG
>JASJCD010000290.1 GCA_030066135.1 Desulfobacterales bacterium
CCAACATGGCACACTGCAAGCGGTGAAGATGTCGTTACCAGTTATAAAAAGACGCCAGCAAGGCAAAGACGGCGTCGGCCAGTTGAAATCTAAAAGGGGCGTTCGAAATCCTGAAGCTGCCGTACTCGGAACCGTCACCGCTGTAGTAATTGATGCCGCCCACCGTCAGACACCAGGCGTCGGCCATGTCCCAGACGAATCGCGGCTGGAAAAAACCGGAAGAATCCTCCAGGTTGATTATATCGGTGCCGAAAAAGTTGACGCGCGGGCGCAGTCCGCTCGGCAATTCCTGGGCCAGGTAATAACGGATCAGGTTGACCAACTCACGCCGGGCCAGGCTTTTGCTCAGATCCTCGCCTGCCAATGAGCGTTCGGGCTCGTCATCCCCAATGCCGCTGTAATAAAATTCCATCAGACCATAGAAATGGGGAACCCATCATTGCCAGGAATAGTCCATCTTGGCCACTATCGACCGGTAGCCGGCCTAGCCGTCCCGTCTTCAAGAAAGGTATCGGTGGCATCCAAGCGCCAGGCCGCGTCAGCCAAATATCCGGTGGCAATAGCCCCCGGGACATCGTCGCCGAAATGGCGCCTGGCCCGAAAAGTGAACTCATCGCTGCCTGGGGCGGTCTTCAAGGCGGCGACTGTGAAAGACCGGACAATGACCCATGCATTAGGTGGCCAACCGTCTGGAAATCTTAAATTTTACTGTCATGACATTTCCCATCTGCCGACTAAATCACATTAATGGGATTATTGCCGCCGTCGATCTTTAAACCTTACAGGCTACGATCATCAAGACCACATTTGTGGGAGCCGCGGGCCAGTGGCGATCATGCTGATCACCGCCGCGGCGGACGGTGTCCGGCAGGGAAAGATGGTTGGCGCTGAAAACCCCGCGCTGAAAGGTTCTGTGGGGCATGGCCGTAAACCCTTTCGCGATTAATCAAAGGTACTAACGCAAACGGCCTGAGGCACCGTTATCAAGTCGCAGCGGGTTGCCAAATCGTTCCACTGTGGTATCTTATCCCACGATTCAGCAATATAAATGGATCGAATTCCGCCCGCCCACCGCCATGATCGGCTGAAATAAAGGCAGGTATAAGCCCAGTCAGCCACTATCCCATGCATGCAAATTAGCGATCTCCTATGCGAACGGCAGGACTGAAATCATGAACATCACCGTATGGATTTATTTCAGCTGTGCGCTTCTGCTCGTGCTCTACGGGATCAACTGCCACCTGCTGATCCACCTGTTCAAACGCCGCTATCCCGGTCGGCAGGCGCAGGACCGCCAGTTGCTCGATCAGTTCTATCACGATGGCACCGGCAGCGGCGAAGCACTAGACCGCGATGCGCGTCTGCCGGTGGTGACCACCCAACTGCCCATCTTCAATGAGCTGAACGTGGCCGAGCGGCTCATCGATGCCGTGGCGGCCATGACCTATCCGGCCGGCCGGCACGAAATCCAGGTGCTCGACGATTCCACCGACGAGACCCGCCGGATCGTGGCCCGTAAAGTGGCCGCGCTCAGGCAGCGGGGGATCGATATCCATCATATTGTGCGTGAAGCGCGCACAGGTTTCAAAGCCGGTGCCTTGAAAAACGGGCTGGCGTTGGCCCGAGGTGAATTCCTGGCCATTTTCGACGCGGATTTCGTGCCCCCGGCAGATTTTCTTCTACGGGCCATGCCCTTTTTTCACCACCAGCCTGATTTGGGTTTCGTCCAGGCCCGTTGGGGGCATCTCAACGAATCGGAAAGCCTGGTCACCCGGTTTCAGGCCATCGGCATCGACGGCCATTTCATGGTGGAACAGTGGGCCCGCAATACCAATGGGCTCTTCATGAACTTCAATGGCACGGCCGGTGTCTTCCGCAAAAGCGCCGTCATCGAAGCGGGCAACTGGCAGGGCGACACCCTCACCGAGGACATGGACCTTTCCTACCGTATCCAGCTGGCGGGCTGGCAGTGCCGCTATTTGATCGATCTGGTGGCGCCGGCAGAAATCCCCCGAGACGTGAACGCCTTCAAGAGCCAGCAGTTCCGCTGGGCCAAGGGCTCGACACAGACCGCGATCAAATTGATGCCCCGAATTCTGCGATCCCCTGCGGATGCCTTTACAAAGTTTCAGGCTTTCATGCACATGTCCCACTATGTCATCCATCCCCTCATGCTCACCCTGGCCCTGCTGGCCCCCCTTCTTCTGTTGCGCCAGGCCGCGTTCTTTCCCGGATTCGTCTTTTTCCTCTTCGGTGCGTTGCTGCTGTTGAGCTGCACCGGCCCATCGCGCATGTATCTCGTGGCCGAAAAAGCCATCGGCCGCAGTCCCTGGCGCACCCTGATGCTGATGCCGGCCATGATCTGTTTCGGGTGCGGGCTGGCGGTCAACAACACCCGCGCGGTGCTCGAGGCCATCCTGGGTATTCCGAGCGCATTCATTCGCACGCCCAAGAGCGGCAGCGTCCACCGCAAACATTATCGTGTCGGCCATCGCGGGACGATCGGGCTGGAACTGATGGCGGGGCTGTGGTGCCTGGCGGGCATGGTTCTCTATTTCAACTCCCGTCATTATCTGATCGGGCATTTCATGCTGCTTTATGCGCTAGGCTTTCTTATGATCGGCGGACTGTCATGGCATCATCGCCGCAGGGCGGCCGGCCCATGATCAAATGGGGCCTGTCGGCTGGCATCTGGCTGGCGGCGGTTACCGTGCTCGCACGGTTGGGGCCGATCGGCAGGGCCCCGTGGAGCAATGCCGGTCTTTACCTGGCCGCATTTGCGGCCATGCTCGCCCTTATGCGCTACTGGCCGCGGTCGTGGTCCTTTCGAACCAGTCTCGTGGTTATTTTTTTTCTTGCGCTGGCGGGTCGCCTTTTATTTTGGGCCTTTCCAGTCAGCAACGATGTCTACCGCTATATCTGGGAGGGCTACATCCAGCTTTGGGGCTACAACCCCTATCTGCTGCCGCCGGACAGTCCCGAACTCACGCATCTGATCTTCGTGCATATCAAGGACATCTGGGCCCAGATCAACCACAAGGACCTTACGGCCGCCTATCCCCCCCTGACGCTCATTATCTTCCGCTTCCTGGCATCCCTGAGTCTTACCACCGCGCCTTTCAAGAGCGCCATGATCGGTTTCGATCTGCTGCTCGTCGTTGTTCTGGCATTCATGCTGCGCAATCGCCGGCTGCCGGTCCGGCGCCTGATTTTGTATGCGGCCAATCCCCTTGTGTTGGTCTATGTGGCCGGAGAGGCCCATCTGGACGTGATCCAGGCGGCGCTCCTGATGCTGGGTATTGCCATGCTGGAGCGGGACCGACCGCCGCTTGGCTTTTTTTTATGCGGTATGGCCGTCATGGTAAAATATCTGTCTCTGGCTGTCTTTCCTTTCATCCTGACCCTAAAAAACAAGCATGCCTGGCCGTTCGCTCTCCTGGCCCTGGTCTGTTTTATTCCCTTTGCCGATGCCGGCAGCATGATATTTCACAGCCTGCTGATTTTCGGCCGCGAGATGCACTACAATGACGGTCTGCCCGTCATTCTCCGGTTTCTCTTCTACGATCAGGCCGTCTGGATTTCAATCTTGATGCTGTCGACGGTCTGGGGTGTGATCTTTTTGACGGTCCCGGACCGCCTGCGGAGCATCTACCTGGCGATCGGGGCCCTGCTGGTATTTCTGCCGACCCTTCATCCCTGGTATCTTCTGTTGATCCTGCCGTTCATGGTCTTCTTCCCGTCTCGCCCCTGGCTGTTCCTGTGCGCCGCCATGGTGTTGACCTTTCCGGTTGTGGCCATCGAGTTCAGCAAAGGGTACTTTCAGGAAATCTACGCTGTAAAACCCCTTATCTATTTACCCTTCGCCGTTCTGCTGGTTCATGCCTGGCATCGCCGAGACGAGGACTGGTCGCATGTTGTCTACGCCCCGCCCGACCGTGTGGCCGTCGTGATACCGACCCTCAACGAAGCCGCGGCCGTGGCCGCGGCCGTTGACTCCGCGCGTATACAGCCCGAGGTGACCGATATCGTTGTGGCCGACGGTGGATCGACCGACAATACCGTCGCTTTGGCCCGCCAGGCCGGTGCCCGGGTGGTATCCGCCCCGCAGGGGCGCGGCCACCAGATCCGTGCCGGGATCGACCATACGGACGCCGATGTCATCGTCGTGCTGCACGCCGACTCCCGGCTGGAAATGGGAGCGGCAGGGCGCATGCTGGCTGCCTTGGCTGCCTTCGAACGCGCACCGGGAGGGGCGTTCGGGATGCAATTCGATGGCCGTTCGCGGACCACCCGCTGGATTGCCCGCCTGAATCATTGGCGCACGGTCTGGACCGGGATTTCGTTCGGTGATCAGGCGCAGTTCTTTCGTCGCTCGGCCTTGAATGCGACGGGCGGTTTTCCGGCCTGCATGCTCATGGAGGATGTGGAGCTGGCGCTTCGCCTGAAGCGGATCGGGCGGCCTTTGTACGTGGCGGGCGGCATCCGGGTATCTGACCGGCGCTGGGGCAGGGAAGGGCTGGGCGGCAATGTCCTGACGGTTTTACGCCTGTTTTTCAGTTATTTGCTGCTCAGGCGCCTGGGCGTCGATCTGGGGGACAATGACACCTTCTACCGGCGCTACTACCGCCGGCATCAGGCTGACATTCGGTAACAGGGCATTTAACACCAACCCCAAACAATCATGGCGCGTCCGTGGCCATTCGGACCAGGGCTTCCAGTGCCAGCAGGTATCCATTTTTGCCCAGCCCGGCGATCTGGCCGGTGGCGGCAGGGGCCGTCATGGAGTGGTGGCGGAAGGCCTCACGCCGGTAAATATTGGAGAGGTGGACTTCGATAACGGGGATGTCCAGCATCAGAAGGGCATCCCGCAGGGCCACGCTGGTATGGGTGTAGGCCGCTGGGTTGATGATGAGGCCGTCGACTTCTTCGGCCGCTTGCTGGATGCGGTCCACCAGTTCGCCTTCGTGGTTGGATTGAAAGGTCTGTACGTCGACGCCCAACGCGTTTCCGGCCTGGACGAGTTCCGCGTCGATGTCGGCCAGGGTGTGACGGCCATAGATTTCGGGCTCGCGGCGACCGAGCCGGTTCAAGTTCGGGCCATGGATCACGAGAATGCTTTTCATCTTGGTTGCGGGCATTGGTCTAATCTCCTGCGAGGCGGCGGAGTTCCGCGATGGTGGCCCGATAGTCCGGACTGCCGAAAATGGCCGATCCGGCCACGAAGACATCGACACCCGCCGCGGCGATGTCGGCGATCGTGCCGGCATTGACCCCGCCGTCGATTTCGATCAGGGGGGATAAGCCCCGGGTGCTGAGCATGTCCCGCAGCTGCCGGATGCGCGCCAACGTGTTGGGAATGAATTTCTGACCGCCGAAGCCGGGATTCACACTCATGAGCATGATAAAATCGACATCCTCCAGGACCCAGGTCAGGCTCTCGAGCGGCGTGGCCGGATTGAGCACCACGCCCGGGCGTGCGCCACACTCGCGGATAAGTTGAAGGCTGCGGTTCAGATGAACGCAGGCCTCAACCTGCACGGCCACCAGGTCGGCGCCGGCCTTGATGAAGTCGGGGATGTAGCGGTCGGCGTTTTCGATCATCAGGTGAACGTCAAGGGGCAGCTTCGTCGAGCGGCGAACGGCTTCCACCACCATGGGGCCCATGGTGATATTGGGAACGAAGTGCCCATCCATGACATCGATGTGGATCCAGTCGGCGCCGGCTTCTTCCACGGCACGGATTTCTTCTCCCAGCCGGGCGAAATCGGCTGAGAGGATGGAGGGGGCGATCAGTTTCATCCGCGGTATGCTCCTGTGGTCAATTCATTGCCGTTAGCTTTGCCGGCGCAGCCGCACGGCGAAAAAACCGTCGGTGTTGTGGCGATGGACTTCGGTCTGCAGAATGCCATCGG